>CAIYOH010000097.1 GCA_903927745.1 uncultured Mycobacteriaceae bacterium | reverse complement strand
AGGGGATCGGTTTCGACGTAGCCGGCCTCCTGGCCCACGTTGCGGTAAACCTTGTCGGTGGTGATGACGACTTGCGCACACACCGACGGGGTGGCCGCGACGGCCTGGAGCACGTTGAGCGTCCCGAAGACGTTGGTCTCGTAGGTGTAGCGCGGTGTGCGATAGGACTCGCGGACCAGCGACTGGGCTGCCAGGTGGATTACGACGTCGGGAGCTGCGGCGGAGACGGCGGCCGCAGTGGCGGCCGCATCGCGGATGTCCACCCGGTAATCCGAGACGAGCAGGTCGGCGAGCCCCACCCGTTCGAAAAGGCTGCCGCCGGGCGGGTCGAGCGCCAGGCCGGACACCCGGTGGCCTCTGCTGAGCAACAGCAGTGCCAGCCAGGGCCCTTTGAACCCCGTGTGTCCGGTGAGCAGGTAGTGCACCGCTACCGCGCGGCCTCGGCCATGTATTCGCAGATCGAATCCGCGATGAAGTCCAGCATCGGTCGCGTGAGGCCCGGGTAGGTGCCCACCCAGAACGTCCGGTTCATGACGATGTCGGTATTGGTGAGGTCTCCCACGATGCGGAAGTCCACATGCCGGTAGGCCGGCTGCTTGACGAGGTTGCCGGCGAACAGCTGCCGGAAGCCGATCTTGCGTTCGTCGAGGAACTGCATGAACTTGGTGCGGTCCACGGGGTGCTCGGGGTCCAGGGTGATCGGGAAGCCGAACCAGGAGGGATCGGACTTGCGTGTCGCCACGGGCAGGATCAGCCCCTCGACCCCCGACAGTCGCGAGATCAGGTGATCGAAGTTCTCCTTGCGCGCCGCGACGAAACCGTCGAGTTTGGCGATTTGCGACAGCCCCAGCGCGGCCTGCATGTCCGTGGCCTTGAGGTTGTAGCCGATGTGGCTGTAGGTGTACTTGTGGTCGTACCCCTTGGGCAGGTCGCCGAGCTGCCACCCGAAACGTTTTTCGCAGGTGTTGTCATTGCCGGGCGCGCAGTAGCAGTCGCGGCCCCAGTCGCGGAACGATTCCACTTGCTTGCGCACCAGCGGGGATTTGACGAACACGGCGCCGCCCTCGCCGGTGGTGATGTGGTGGGCGGGGTAGAAGCTGACGGTGGCGGTGTCGCCGAAGCTGCCGGTGCGCTTGCCGTCGTAGGTGGAGCCCAGGGCGTCGCACGAGTCCTCGATCAGCCACAACCCGTGCTTCTCGCACAGTTCCTGCACCGTGTCGAGATCGAAGGGATTGCCCAGGGTGTGCGCCATCATGATCGCCCGGGTCTTGGGCCCGACGGCCTCGACGAGTCGCTCCGCGATGGCGTCGTAGGTGCCGATTTCGATGTCGACGACGACCGGGCGCATGCCGTTCTGGATGATCGGGTTCACGGTGGTGGGAAAACCGGAGGCCACGGTCAGGACCTCGTCGCCGGGTTGCAGCGGCCGCTTTCCGAACCTCTTTGCGCTGGGTCCGAGCTTAGTGCTGGTGAGGGCGCTCAGGGCGCACAGGTTGGCGCTGGACCCGCTGTTCACGAAGACGGCCCCACGCGCGCCCACATACCGGGCCAGGGCCCGCTCGAAGAGCGGATGGAACCGGCCCGCCGTCAACCACCCGTCCAGGGATGCGTCGACAAGGGCGGCGAAATCTTCGACGTCGAGGACCTTCCCCGACACCGGGACCGGGGTGGTCCCGGGGATGAACTCCGACGTCTTGAGCTTGCGTTCCGCGTAGCGACGGACGGCCGCAAGGATGCTCTGGCGATCGTCCTCGAGCCCTTCACCCGTGCTGTCGCTCTCGAGTGTTGAAATGTGATCTCCTCGGCCGTGTGTTTCAACGATACGTGGGCTCGAAACCCCGCCGGACGTACCTCGTCATTGCTAGTATTGCAGCTGCGGGATGGGGCGTCAGCAAAACCGCGTGGGGGAAAGCCTACTGAGAGTGAACGAGTCGTCATGAGAGCCGTCCGGCACCGGGTACTGCTGCGTGAAGGCGGACGACGATTGTGACGACCTATCTCATCACTGGGGCCGGCAGCGGTGTTGGTGCCGCGCTGGCGCGGAGGCTTGCGACTCCCGATGCAGTGTTGGCCTTGGCCGACAGAGGGCCAGAGCGCGATCTCGATGACGTCGCCGAGCTGTGCCGCCGATCTGGGGCCGTGGTTCTGACGGCAAGTCTCGATGTGTGCGACGAGACTGCCATCGCTGACTTCGTCCACGCCGCGGCGAGCAAGAGCGATCGCCTGGACTTTGTATTTGCGAACGCGGGGGTGATCCACGATGAGGGAGACGACGGGCTCTCAACGCGCAGCGCACATGAGTTGATGGACACGAACTATTACGGCGCGGTCAACACCCTGGCTCCGGCGGCCCGTGTCATGTCAGAGCAGGGCCACGGAGCTCTCGTTGCCATCACATCGATTTCAGCGCTGGTCGCCACCCACGGGTCAGCCGCATATTCAGCGTCCAAGGCCGCGCTCACGGCCATGGCCAGGGAATCGCCCCTTCGCCCGCTGGATCTGCCGGCCGACGCGCGCCAACTGGTGCCGGTGATCAAGCACCTGGCGGTGGCGGTGAAGACCGGGCAGGCGTT
>CAIYOH010000096.1 GCA_903927745.1 uncultured Mycobacteriaceae bacterium | reverse complement strand
ATGCCGGCCATCGGGCTATCCATCAGACGCTGTTCACCTGGATCCACGTCGAACAGTTCCGGGTCGACGTCGGGCTCCAGATCGACCAGCTGTCCCTGTGTTTCGTGCTGCTGATCTCCGGTGTCGGGTCGCTGATCCACATCTATTCGGTCGGCTACATGAAGGACGACCCCGACCGTCGTCGTTTCTTCGGCTACCTCAACCTCTTCCTTGCCTCCATGCTGCTGCTGGTCGTCGCCGACAACTTCCTGGTGCTCTACGTCGGCTGGGAAGGCGTCGGCCTGGCGTCCTACCTGCTGATTGGTTTCTGGTACCACAAGCCGACCGCTGGGGCGGCGGCCAAGAAGGCGTTCGTGATGAACCGGGTTGGCGACGCCGGGCTGGCCCTGGGCATGTTCGCGATGTTCGGCACCTTCGGCACGCTGTCCTACGCCGGGGTGTTCGCCGGGGCGCCCGCCGCCAGCCGGGGGGCACTGACGGCGATGGGGCTGCTGCTGCTGCTGGGCGCCTGCGCCAAGTCCGCCCAGGTTCCGCTGCAGGCCTGGTTGGGTGACGCGATGGAGGGCCCCACCCCGGTGTCGGCCCTGATCCACGCCGCCACCATGGTGACCGCCGGGGTGTACCTGATCGTGCGGTGCAACCCGCTATACAACCTGGCGCCCGACGCGCGCCTGGCCGTCGTCATCGTCGGCGCCGTCACGCTGCTGCTCGGCGCATTCATCGGCTGCGCCAAAGATGACATCAAGCGCGCCCTCGCCGCGTCGACGATGAGTCAGATCGGCTACATGGTGCTGGCCGCCGGCCTCGGCCCGGCCGGCTACGCCGTCGCGATCATGCACCTGCTGACCCACGGCTTCTTCAAAGCCGGATTGTTCCTGGGCTCCGGGTCGGTCATCCACGCGATGCACGAGGAACAGGACATGCGCCACTACGGCGGGCTGCGCACCGCGCTGCCGATTACGTTCGCCACCTTCGGGCTCGGGTACCTGGCGATCATCGGTGTGCCGCCGTTCGCGGGCTTCTTCTCCAAGGACGCCATCATCGAGGCGGCCCTGGGCGTCGGCGGCGTGCGGGGCTACGTGCTGGGCGGGGCCGCCCTGCTGGGCGCCGGCGTCACCGCGTTCTACATGACGCGGGTGATGCTGATGACCTTCTTCGGCCAGAAGCGCTGGGCGCCGGACACGCACCCGCACGAGGCGCCGGCGGTGATGGCGTGGCCGATGATCCTGCTCGCGGTCGGCTCGGTGTTCTCCGGTGGCCTGCTGGCCTACCACGGCACGCTGCGCCGCTGGCTGGAACCCGTTGTCGGGACACACGAGGAGACCGCGCACGCACTGCCGGCGTGGGTCAGCACCAGCCTGGCGCTGGGAGTGGTCGCCGTCGGCATCGCGTTCGCCTACCGGATGTATGCCACCGCCGCGATCCCGCGGGTCGCCCCGCTTGCGGTCAGCCCGCTGACGACGGCCGCACGCCGGGACCTCTACGGCGACGCGATCAACGAGGAGGTGTTCATGCGGCCCGGAGCGCAACTGACCCAGGCGCTGGTCACCGTCGACAACGTGGCGGTGGACGGCTCCGTCAGCGCGCTCGCCGCGCTGGTGAGTCTCACCTCGAATCGACTGCGGGGACTGCAGACCGGCTT
>CAIYOH010000095.1 GCA_903927745.1 uncultured Mycobacteriaceae bacterium | reverse complement strand
GCCGGTGGGCAGGCCGCCCGGGGCGTAAAATTGGGGCGAGCACGTCAGCGTCTGCCAGTCCTTCTCGGTGTTCCAGCTCTTGCTGGCGCTGACCTCGAATGGCCGCACGCGCTCCGGGTAGCCGCGGGAGTCGTAGAAGCCGCGGTCCTTCAGCTCGGCACTGATTTCGAAGAACGGAGGCGGCGGCAGCTTGTCGCCGAAGACGCCCTTGTTGTACGGCAGGCCGAAGTCCGCCCGGAGAGGCTGGTCCGGCTGGTTCGGGCTGAAGGTCGAGACCTGCCACTGGCCGTCAGCGTTGCGCCAGAAGGTCTCCCAGACGGTGATGCGCTCCTTCATGTGCGTCACGCCCTCGCGCAGCTCGCGCTGCTGCTCGTAGGTGGTCCGGTCGGCGATTGGTTCCAGCAGCCTGGCGCAGGTGTCGTCGTCGGTCTTGAACTGGCTACCGAGCCGCTGGTAGGCGGCCTTCGTGTAGTGCTGCACGTGGACGATCCAGTCGGCCTTGGCGATGTTCCCGCAGCCGACTGGCACGATCAGCTGGATCGGGTTCACGGCCTCGAAGGCGAGGCTGCCGCTGTCGTTGTCCCACCACGTCTTGACCACGCATTTGCCGGCCATCAGCGCCTTGTCGCAGGCGATGATGATCTCCTCCTCGAAGTTGCTCCGCTGCTTCAGGTGGTCGTCGAAATACTGGGCCGCCGCGCCTTGGTATTTGATGCTCTCGGCGTCCAGCGAGACAAAGCTGGCGATGGTGTCGGTGGCGAACAGCTGGCTGACGTAAAACGGCAGCATCTTGCTGATGAGCATGTCGGCCAGCGGAAAGTGCATGTTGGCCGCGTTCGGCCACGGCTTGTTCTTCCGGGGCAGCCCATCGTGCCGCATCTGGTACCACGTGCTCTGCCGGACCTCCCATGTCTTGCGGGCGGTCAGGGCGTAGTTGATGTCCGAATACAGCGGCTTGCCCTGCGGCTGGGCCTGGTTGTTTGTGCCGCTCGTGAGCTGGTCGCTCGGGGTGCTGGGGGTCTCGGCGCTCATGGTCATTCGGCGGTGCAGCCCGCGATCTCAAGGGCTTCGCCCTCGTCGTCGTAGCGCATCTGGTCGATCAGGTTTCCGGAGCTGGCTCCCGCGAAGGCCCGCGGGGTCAGGTCGCGGGGCGTCCGCATGGAGCCGAGCAGCGCGTCGGCCCGGTCCGGGCTGCCCACGCCACGCTCGCGCATGTCCTGCTTGGACTCGAGCTGCAGCCGGCCATCGGCGCGGGGTTTCTCCTTGCGGCTGGTGAGCTGGGCGCGAGTCGTCTCGTCGGTGTCGATGATGACCTCGCCGTTCTCAATCCGCTTCGCGCCTTCAAACCATGTCTCCGCGCTGCGGTTGTAGTAGGCGTCCGGTTTGTCCGCGGCGGCGTTGGCGTGGTCGCGCTGGATACACCATCCCATCTCGTGCAGCCGGTCGATGATGACCTTGCCGAGGCCGTCGTTGTCGCCGCTGACGCAGAGGGCCACGTCGGCCTGGTTCAGGCCCTCGGCCCGGAACAGCCGGATGAATTCGGCCACGGCGCGCATGGTGTCCTTCTCCTGCCATGCCTTGATGATGCTGGCCCGGTTCCCGCGAGTCCGGGCAAAGACGTTCTCGTCGCCGCCCGCCGCAAAGTCGCAGTAATAGCTGGCCTGGCCGCTCCGCTCCTGCTGCTGGTCCGGATTGCAGCGGTTCAGCTGGCCGTAGTTCATGATCGCGCCCTCGGCCACGTCCATGAATTCGGCGAAGATCTTGCTGCGTACCAGCGGGTCGTTCAGGCCGCGGCGAGCGATCAGCTGGGCGTTCTTGGCGTGGTCGACGTAGGGGCAGTCCTCGGCCCTGATCTGGTGCTGTCGGTAGTAGGCCTTGTCCTTGTTGCAGGCATCATGGAAGCGCCCGACCGGGCCGCCCGGGCTGCTCACGAGCAGTAGAAACTGGTAGGTGCAGCGGTCGATGGCGTCGAAGATCTGGGGCGGCACGCTCTTGGCCTCGTCCACGATGATCATCAGCGGGCCGTCGTGCTGCAGCAGGTCGTAGAGCTCGTCCTTGTTGCCGTGCCAGCCCTCGAAGTATCCGCCCTGCCGGGTCGAGAAGCCGACGCAGCGGCTGCCGTTCGGGGCTGAGATGCTCGCGTCCTGAAAGTCCCAGCCTTCCAGCTTGTTCTTGTGGGCGTGCAGGGCCGGAAAGATCTGCTCGCGCACCTGTCGGTCGACGCCGCTGGTGATGACCACCTTCATCCGCGGGTGGTAGGCCATGGCCCAAAGCACGGCGGCCGGGATGATGACGCTGGTCTTCCCGCAGCCGTTGCAGGTCCGGACGGCCAGCTGCGCGGCCTGGAGGGGCTTGTCGCCGGGTTCCTTCCGGATGATGTCGTCCAGCACGCGGCGCTGCTTGTCGCTGGTGTGAACTTCGTAGAAGTCCGCGCCCTCGTAGCTGCAGGTTCCGACCTTCACGGGCTCCTCCGCGTCGAGCACGGGCAGCTTCAGGATGTACTTGGCGAAGCCGTAGGGCGTGCTCAGCAGGGCGCGCTTCTCGGGCGATAGGTCGGCGGGGCGCACGGTCGGCATGGTCAGTTTCCCCCTCCGCTGAAGCTCTGGCGCAGGTCGGTGGGCGTGCTCTGGCTGGCTCCAGTCTGCAGAAATTCCCGGCGCATCTGGGCCAGCTCGGGCAGCATCTCGGCCGGCACGGCCACGCCGATTTCGCCCTCGTGCAGGTGGTTGACGGTCCCGCTCAGCTTGATCTGCAGTTTGCCGTGGATCGAGGCCAGCAGGGTCGCGGCCTCCCGCCATTCCTTCAGCGCGGCGGCCCGGCGCTCGGCGCTCTCGCCGTTGCGCCATTCGGCCATGGCCCGCTGCATGATCTCGGCGGCGTCCCGCACCACGCGGTCGATCCGGGCTCCGCTCCGGTGCCATGCCTGGTTGAGCAGCCGCTGGACCTTAACGTTTTTGATCGCCCGGCTGGCCGCGGCGTCAATGACCTCCTCGGTTCCCTTGTAGCCGGCCGCCTTGGCCGCCTCGCGCTGGCTGCAACCCGCGAAGATCGCCGCCACGAACAGCTGTTCCCGGCGTCCGAGCACGCTGTAGCCCTCGACGTCGGCGACGTCAAAGAGTTCGGCCTGCGCTGGTCCTTCGGGCTGCACCCTCGCCGATATGGGGTGTTTCCTGCCGCTCCCGCGCGCTTTCTTTGAGTTATGTCCTCCCCGGGGAGGTCATAACTCCGCCTTTTATTTCCGGCTCAATCTCCGGGCCTGCCGGAGTGAAAGGCCGCCGAGGGCGTTTCCTATCTGCTTGTTAGTCCAGCCGTAGTGTCTTTTAAGGAGCCACGCGGTGGTCCGTTTCTTCTGGATCGTGAGGGCATCCCGGCTCCTCCCTTCGGCCTGGCGCGGTGATAGGCTGGTCAGGCGCAGCGCCTCGGCAAGCGTGGCAGCCTGTTGCGCGGCCTCGACCTGGGCCAGTTGCTGGCGGGCTTCGGTGGTGCTCATGGCTTCGTTCCTCCTTCATCCCGTTCTTGGCGTTTCAGGACGCACCAGTGTCGTATATCGGGTGGCAGGGCGGTCCAGCTGCGGGTTTCAGAGGTCCCTCCCGGGCCGTAGATCGAGTCCTTGACCATCTCCTGCCAGCCGGGGACCTCGGCCCAGCGCGGTGCTGTGGCGGCGGCGTGCTGGCCTGCGCCGCTGTAGCTCGGTCCGACCTCGGGCAGCCAGTGGCGTTCGAACCATGCCAGGTCGACGGTCGCGTCCGGTCCCTCGTCCTTGCGCTTTTTGCGGAGCGCCTTCTTCAGCTCGGCCTCGATGTTGATGTCCGGCCAGCGTCGGCGCAGTCCTTCCGTGCTGAAATCTTTTGTGGAGGT
>CAIYOH010000094.1 GCA_903927745.1 uncultured Mycobacteriaceae bacterium | reverse complement strand
CCTGGGTACGGCCCCCCGCCGGGCCCCCCGCCCGGCTACGGCCCCCCGCCGGGCCCCCCGCCCGGCTACGGCCCCCCGCCGGGCCCCCCGCCCGGCTACGGCCCGCCCGGATACGGCCCCCCGCCCGGGTACCCCGCGCCTCCGCCTGGATACGGCTTCCCGACCGCGCCGCAGTTCCGCGTCAGTGACGCATTCACCTGGGCGTGGCACAAGTTCACGGCAAACGCTGTGGCCTTGATCGTTCCGACGCTGGTCTACGGCGCGATCCTCACAGGACTGGTCTCCCTCACCCAGTTCCTGCCTGCCGCCTTCGGAGATGAATCGAGCACCGCCTATACCGATAAGGACGGGCAGACCTTCTCAATCCTCGGTACGCACGGCTTAGCGGGGCTCACCGTCACGATCATCGGCTCCATTCTGGCCCTCCTCGTGGGGGTCGTCATGCAGGCGGGGCTGCTCACGGGCTGCCTCGACATCGCCGACGGTCAGCCGGTGACCATCGCCTCGTTCTTCAGGCCCCGCAATCTGAGTTCGGCGCTGCCCGCCGGGCTTCTGGTCGGTGTGGCCGCAGGGATCGGACAAGCGTTGTGCATCATCCCCGGCCTCATCGTCAGCTTCTTCACGCTGTTCACCGTCGCCTTCGCGGTCGACCGGTCGACATCGCCCATCGACTCGGTCAAGGCCAGCATCGCCACGGTGCGGGCTCATGCCGGCCCGACCCTGCTGTCGTGGCTCGTGCAGATCGCCGCGATCTTCATCGGCGTGATCCTGTGCCTGGTCGGCGCACTCATCGGTGGCCCGATCGCCGTGCTCGTCCTGACCTACACCTACCGGATGTTGTCGGGCGGCCGGGTCGTCCCGCTCGAACAACCGAGCCCCTACCCGGGCTGACGGGCGGCTAGGCCCGCTGTAACTCGAACAGCGGGATCACCCGGCTGGTCTTTGCCTGATATTCGCCGAACCCGGGCGCTGCGGCGACGATGGTCGCAAAGACCTCGTCACGCTCAGCGGAGGGCAGTTCGCGCCCGATTACGTCGAACGTGTCGATGCCCGAGCCCGCCTGCGAACCCACATCGACGCGGGCCGCGGGGTGGGCCCTGAGGTTGTGCACCCAGGCAGGGCTGATCGGCGCCCCGGCGAAGGATCCGACGATGATCAGCTTGCCGCCGATACGGAAATAGGCCAGCGGTGACACCCTCGGCTGGCCGGATTTCGCGCCGGTCGTGTGCAGCAGCAGCAGGTCCGCATTGGCGAATGGGCCACCGACCTTGCCCGCGTTGGCGCGGAACTCTTCGACGATGCCGGCGTTGAAGGCATTGAGGGCGTTGAGGGTTTCGAGGTCGGGCATCTCTTGGCTCATGTCCCGGTAACTCCTTTGGGTGTGGCGTCTATTCCGGACTCCCTGCGCTGCTGGGCGGTGATGGGGGCGGGCGCATTGGTCATCGGGTCGATGCCGCCTCCGGTCTTGGGGAAGGCGATCACCTCGCGGATCGAGTCCACCCCGGACAGCAGCGCGTTGATCCGATCCCAACCGAAGGCGATCCCGCCGTGCGGCGGGGCCCCGAAGGTGAACGCCTCCAGGAGGAATCCGAACTTATCCGCGGCCTCGGCCGCATCGATGCCCATCACTGCGAACACCCGTTCCTGGACGTCGCGGCGGTGGATACGGACCGAGCCGCCCCCGATCTCGTTGCCATTGCAGACGATGTCGTAGGCATCAGCTAAAACGCCGCCAAGATCGACACCCGGATCGCCGGCTTGATCGCCACCCAAAGCCGCCAGGGCGTCCTCGTATTGCGACTTCGGGGCGGTGAAGGCGTGATGCACCGCGGTCCACGCCCCGGAGCCGACGGCCACGTCGCCCGCGGCGGTCGCCTCGTCGGCCGGCTCGAACAGCGGCGGGTCCACCACCCAGACGAACGCCCAGGCGTCGGGGTCGACGACGCCGAGCCGGTCGGCGATCTCGGCGCGCGCGGCCCCGAGCAGCGCCCGCGACGCCTTCGGCGGCCCCGCCGAAAAGAAGATGCAGTCGCCCGGCTCGGCGCCCACGTGCGAGGCCAGGCGAGCGCGCTCGGTGTCGCTGAGGTTCTTGGCCACCGGGCCGCCGAGCGTGCCGTCCTCCCCGACGAGCACGTACGCCAGGCCGCGATGTCCGCGCTGCTTGGCCCATTCCTGCCAGCCGTCCAGCGTCCGGCGCGGCTGGGACGCCCCGCCGGGCATCACCACCGCGCCGACATAGGGCGCTTGGAAGACGCGGAACGTGGTGTCCGCGAAGAACTCCGCGCACTCGACGAGCTCCAGCCCGAACCGCAGGTCGGGCTTGTCGGAGCCGAACCGCCTCATCGACTCCGCGTAGCTGATTCGCGGGATCGGCGTGGGTAGCCGGTAGCCGATCAGGGCCCACAACGCGGTGAGGATCTCCTCGGCGACCGCGATGATCTCCTCGGCGTCGACGAAGCTCATCTCCATGTCGAGTTGGGTGAACTCGGGTTGGCGGTCGGCGCGAAAATCTTCGTCGCGATAGCAACGGGCTATCTGGTAATACCGCTCCATCCCGGCAACCATCAGTAACTGCTTGAACAGCTGCGGACTCTGCGGCAGCGCATAGAACGAGCCCGGGTGCAGGCGGGCCGGCACCAGGAAGTCGCGCGCCCCCTCCGGGGTCGATCGGGTGATCGTCGGCGTCTCGACCTCGACGAAGTCGTGCCGATCCAGGACTGCCCGCGCGGCCGCATTAACCCTGGAGCGCAGGCGAATCGCCGCGGCTGGGCCGTCACGGCGCAGGTCGAGGTAGCGGTACTTCAACCGCAACTCCTCGCCCGCGGGCTCGTCCAGCTGGAACGGCAGCGGCGCGCTCTCCCCGAGGACCGTCAGCGAGGTCGCGTTGACCTCGATCTCACCGGTGGGGATGTCCGAGTTGGCATTGCCCTCTGGGCGGACTTCGACAAGACCGGTGAGCTGAACGCAGAACTCGGCACGCAGCCTGTGCGCCTGGGCCAGCACGGCCTGCTCGCGGAACACCACCTGAGCGACGCCCGAGGCGTCCCGTAGGTCGATGAAGATGACACCGCCGTGGTCGCGGCGGCGAGCCACCCAGCCAGCCAATGTCACCTGGTGCCCGGCGTCGCCACTCCTGAGCGCACCGGCGGCGTGGCTACGCAGCACAAACACTTCCCTTCAGCCGGTTTTGGACGAGCGCTCAGTCTAAGGCAGGTACATCCGGGGCCATGAGGACCACTGCCACCACCGTTGCGCTCGTCGGTCGGGGCGCCATCGGCACGACGGTCGCCGCGCTGCCGCGCCGGCGTCGCCCGGGAGAACCGTCGGCACCTGGAATGGGACCTGCCCAACGGCGTGATCGTCCACAGGGCCCGTGCTCACGGGCTCCCGACGCCGATTGGCGACGTTGCGGTCCCTCTTCCGGCAGCGGCGAGCGACAGCCCCGGTTAGTGTCTAACCTGACAACGTGAGGAGCGCGCGATGACGTTCAACGAAGGCATGCAGATCGACACCAGTTCCGCGTCGAGTTCCGGCGGGGGCGGCAGGGG
>CAIYOH010000093.1 GCA_903927745.1 uncultured Mycobacteriaceae bacterium | reverse complement strand
TGGGGATCTTGGCGGGGATCTTGGTGGGGATCTTGGTGGGGATCGTGGTGGGGAGCGGGCGCGCCAGCCGACCCGGCGGTGCCTGGTGCACAGCCGAAGTGTCCACGTTGTCCTCTGTCTGCGTGACTTTTGTCTCCGTGACTTTCCGGGCCCTTCCGATCAGGGGTGATTCCACCCGGTTAACCCCCGTTTACGGCCGAATTTACCAGCGTGGCGAAAGTCTTAACTTTTCGTGGGCAGGTGACTGCCCACATCCGTCGGCAATCGCCGGTAGCTTATGAAGAACCGATGCGCGACCCGGTTAAGGTCATGGGGCGTTCGGAGTGGCTGTGCGATCGGTGTGAAGGGAGCGCAACATGGGTGGCTCAGAGCGTTCTGAAGCGTCCGGTACCCCCCGGGAGTCGGGCATGTCCAGTGCCGACGCAGCCGAGCTGGAGGAACTGCGCCGCGAGGCGGCCGTGCTGCGCGAACAACTCGGGCGCGCGGCGGCCCCGGTCGGCGGCACGCGCTCCGCGCGCGACGTGCAGCAACTGGAAGCCCGCATCGACTCGCTGGCGTCCCGCAACTCCAAATTGATGGACACCCTCAAAGAGGCCCGACAGCAGCTGCTGGCGCTGCGCGAGGAGGTCGACCGGCTCGGCCAGCCGCCCAGCGGGTACGGGGTCCTGCTGGGCACCCACGCCGACGACACGGTCGACGTGTTCACCTCGGGCCGCAAGATGCGCCTGACCTGCTCGCCCAACATCGAGATGGAGTCGTTGCGCAAGGGCCAGACGGTGCGTCTCAACGAAGCGCTCACCGTCGTCGAGGCCGGCACCTTCGAGGCTGTGGGCGAGATCTGCTCGCTGCGCGAACTCCTGGCCGACGGGCACCGGGCGCTCGTCATCGGCCACGCCGACGAAGAACGCATCGTGTGGCTGGCCGACCCGCTGGTCGCCGAGAATCTGCCCGACCGCTCGTCCGACGCGGCGACCGATGACAACGACGACAACGACGACACCCGGCCGCGCAAGCTGCGGCCTGGGGATTCGCTGCTGGTCGACACGAAGGCGGGCTACGCGTTCGAGCGCATCCCGAAGGCGGAGGTCGAGGACCTCGTCCTCGAAGAGGTGCCCGACGTGAGCTACGAGGACATTGGTGGCCTGACCCGCCAGATCGAGCAGATCCGCGACGCCGTCGAATTGCCGTTCCTGCACAAGGAGCTGTACCGGGAGTACTCGCTGCGACCGCCCAAGGGGGTGCTCCTCTACGGCCCGCCGGGCTGCGGCAAGACCCTCATCGCCAAGGCGGTGGCCAACTCGCTGGCCAAGAAGATGGCCGAGGTACGTGGCGACGACGCGCGCGAGGCGAAATCGTATTTCTTGAACATCAAGGGTCCCGAGCTGTTGAACAAGTTCGTGGGCGAGACCGAGCGCCACATCCGCTTGATCTTCCAACGCGCCCGCGAGAAGGCGTCGGAGGGGACACCGGTGATCGTGTTCTTCGACGAGATGGACTCGATCTTCCGCACCCGCGGCACCGGCGTCTCCTCGGACGTCGAGACGACCGTCGTCCCGCAGCTACTCAGCGAGATCGACGGCGTGGAGGGGCTTGAGAACGTCATCGTGATTGGCGCGTCCAACCGCGAGGACATGATCGACCCCGCGATCCTGCGGCCCGGGCGGCTCGACGTGAAGATCAAAATCGAACGGCCCGACGCCGAGGCGGCGCAGGACATTTTCTCGAAGTATCTGACCGTTGCCCTGCCGGTGCATGCCGACGACATCGCCGAGTTCGACGGCGACCGTTCCGCCTGCATCAAAGGCATGATCGAGAAGGTCGTCGACCGGATGTACGCCGAGATCGACGACAACCGCTTCCTCGAGGTCACCTACGCCAACGGCGACAAGGAAATCATGTACTTCAAGGACTTCAACTCCGGGGCCATGATCCAGAACGTCGTCGACCGGGCGAAGAAGAACGCCATCAAGGCGGTGCTCGAGACCGGGCAGCGCGGGTTACGCATCCAGCACCTGCTCGACTCGATCGTCGATGAGTTCGCCGAGAACGAAGACCTCCCGAACACCACCAATCCCGATGACTGGGCACGCATCTCGGGCAAGAAGGGCGAACGGATCGTCTACATCCGCACCCTGGTCACCGGCAAGTCGTCGAGCGCCTCGCGGGCCATCGACACCGAATCCAACCTGGGCCAGTACCTGTAGCCCCGTCACCGGTGTCGCGTCAGTTGCGCACCAGCGAGTAGCTGTTGGTCAGGGTGTCCTGCAGCACCTCGGCGGGCGACGTAGTGGTGTCTACCCGCAGTTCGCTGGCCAGTGTGCGCGACTGATAGTTCCAGCCGGCGGGCAACTCGAGTCGGCTGGCCAGCCCGGGCAGGTCGGCTCGGGACAACGCGGGGTCGACGATCTGGCTCCAGGTCTGCATCACCCAGTGATGTCCCCGGGGGTCGATCAGTTCGTAGATTTCCTCGCCGGCGTTGAAGACGAAGACGGTGTGCCGGCTCACCCTGTTGGGGATGTAGGGCGCGGGGTTCATCGACGACAACAGCACTGTCGCCTGCTGGACCATCTCGATCCCCCCGAAGGTCTTCGTGATCCGCGGGCCCTGGGCGTGCTTTTCGATAGCGTTCATCAGCCAGTAGCGAGGGCCGTTGAGAAGCGCGGTGGCTGCGCCGTTTTCGGCGGCGATGGTCTGCGCGTCCAGCGCCGACCACAGGTCCGCGGGACAGTCGTTGAGCGGGAAGCTGTTGTAGACGGCCGCCTGCGGGCCGGCCTCGCCGGGTGTCACCAGCAACACCTCTCCGTAACGCTTGCCAGACAGGTCGGCCGATTGATCACTGGACTCGTTGGCGGGCACACGGTGAAAGTAGCCACCGGGGTGGGTGCCGTCAACCTGCCGCGCAGCGTCGCGATCGCCGCACCTTAAGCTAAAGGGATGCAACGGATCATCGGCACCGAGGTCGAGTACGGCATCTCGTCCCCGTCGGACCCGGCCGCCAACCCGATCCTCACCTCGACGCAGGCGGTTCTTGCCTACGCCGCCGCCGCCGGGATTCCGCGCGCCAAGCGCACCCGCTGGGACTACGAGGTGGAGTCGCCGCTGCGAGACGCCAGGGGCTTCGACCTGAGTCGATCGGCCGGGCCACCGCCGCTGATCGACGCCGACGAGGTCGGCGCGGCCAACATGATCTTGACCAACGGCGCCCGGCTCTACGTCGACCACGCGCACCCGGAGTACTCCGCCCCCGAGTGCACCGACGCGCTCGACGCGGTGATCTGGGACAAGGCCGGCGAGCGCGTGATGGAAGCCGCCGCGAGGCACGTTGCCAGCGTGCCGGGCGCCGCGAAGCTGCAGCTGTACAAGAACAACGTCGACGGCAAGGGCGCCTCGTACGGCACCCACGAGAACTACCTGATGTCCCGGCAGACCCCGTTCACGTCCATCATCGTCGGGCTCATCCCGTTTCTGGCGTCCCGTCAGGTGGTCACCGGCTCCGGCCGGGTGGGTGTCGGTGCTTCCGGCGACGAAGCCGGTTTCCAGCTGTCACAGCGCTCGGACTACATCGAGGTCGAGGTCGGGCTCGAGACCACCCTCAAGCGCGGCATCATCAACACTCGCGACGAACCGCACGCCGACGCCGACCGCTACCGCCGGCTGCACGTGATCATCGGCGACGCCAACCTCGCCGAGACGTCGACCTACCTGAAGTTGGGCACCACAGCACTGGTGCTCGACGTGATCGAACAGGGCCCGGCGCACGGGATAGACCTCAGCGATCTGACGCTGGCCAGGCCCGTGCACGCCGTCCACGCGATAAGCCGCGATCCGTCGCTGCGGGTCGCCGTGGCCCTGGCCGACGGCCGCGAGATGACCGCCCTTGCACTGCAACGGATTTACCTGGAGCGAGTGGCCAAGCTGGTGGACGCCCGCGATCCGGATCCGCGCGCGGCCGACATCGTCGCGACGTGGGCGCACGTGCTCGATCTGCTGGCGCGCGACCCGATGGACTGTGCCGAGCTGCTGGACTGGCCGGCAAAACTGCGGCTGCTGGAGGGCTTCCGGCAGCGGGAGAACCTGACCTGGTCGGCGCCGCGGCTGCACCTTGTCGACCTGCAGTACTCCGACGTGCGGCTCGACAAGGGCCTGTACAACCGGCTGGTCGCACGCGGCTCGATGAAACGCCTGGTCACCGAACAACAGGTGCTCGCCGCCGTCGACAATCCACCCACCGACACCCGGGCGTACTTCCGCGGTGAGTGCCTGCGTCGCTTCGGCGCTGACATCGCCGCGGCCAGCTGGGATTCGGTGATCTTCGACCTCGGCGGCGATTCGTTGGTGCGTATCCCGACCCTCGAACCGCTGCGAGGCAGCAAGGCGCACGTAGGGGCATTGCTCGATTCGGTCAACAGCGCGGCGGAACTGGTGGCGCAACTCACGGGCTGAGTCCCGGTCAGGTCGGGCGGTGTCCGCATCGACCGGTAGGGTGGGACAAGTCCACGGGGCACGGAGCAGCAGGAGGCGGCCATGGCTCAGGAGCAGACCAAGCGGGGCGGCGGTGGCGACGGTGACGACGTCGTCGACACCACGGCCGCGGGCCAGGAGCGCCGCGAGAAGCTGGCCGACGACACCGACGACCTGCTCGACGAGATCGACGACGTCCTTGAGGAGAATGCGGAGGACTTTGTCCGGGCGTACGTCCAAAAGGGCGGACAGTGACCTGGTCGTTCTCTGATCGCCGGTCCACCGACTTCTCCCGTTCAGCCAACTCCGCGTTAAATCTCTCGTCGTTCGCTGACTTCCTTCGACGCGAGGCGCCTGAGTTGTTGCCGGCCGGTGACGGGCTCCACTCGGGTGAACGGGCGGGCGAGCTGCTGGCGCATGGAACCACGATCGTCGCCCTGAAATACCCCGGCGGCGTCGTCATCGCCGGCGACCGGCGCTCCACGCAGGGCAACATGATTGCCGGACGCGACGTCAAGAAGGTGTACATCACCGACGACTACACCGCCACCGGTATCGCCGGCACGGCCGCGATCGCCGTCGAGTTCGCCCGGCTGTACGCGGTCGAGCTGGAGCACTACGAAAAGCTCGAAGGCGTGCCGCTGACGTTCCCCGGCAAGGTCAACCGGCTGGCGACCATGGTGCGGGGCAACCTGGCCGCCGCGATGCAGGGGCTGATCGCGCTGCCGCTGCTCGCCGGATACGACATCAACTCCCCCGACCCACAGCGGGCGGGTCGCATCGTGTCGTTCGACGCCGCCGGCGGCTGGAACATGGAGGAGGAGGGCTACCAGTCCGTGGGATCGGGATCGATCTTCGCCAAGTCGTCCATGAAGAAGCTGTATGGGCGGGTCACCGACTCCGACTCTGCCCTGCGGGTCGCCATCGAAGCGCTCTACGACGCCGCCGACGACGATTCCGCCACCGGCGGACCCGATTTGGTGCGCGGAATCTTCCCGACCGCGGTCACGATCGGCGCTGACGGCGCATCCGAGATGGCCGAAGAACGCATCGCCGTGCTGGCGCGTGAGGTCATCGAAAGTCGGACATCCGCAGAGACGTTCAGCCCGCACCCCGACGCGTGGGACGAGTCGTGAGCTTTCCGTATTTCATTTCACCCGAGCAGGCGATGCGCGAGCGCAGCGAGCTCGCGCGCAAGGGCATCGCGCGCGGGCGCAGCGTGGTGGCGCTCACCTATGCCGACGGTGTCCTCTTCGTGGCCGATAATCCGTCGCGGTTGCTGCAAAAGATCAGCGAAATCTACGACCGGGTCGGTTTCGCGGCCGCGGGCAAGTTCAATGAGTTCGACAATCTGCGGCGCGGTGGCATCCAGTTCGCCGATACCCGCGGCTACGCCTACGCTCGCCGTGACGTCACCGGCCGTCAGTTGGCCAACGTCTATGCGCAGACCCTGGGCGCCATCTTCACCGAGCAGGCCAAACCCTACGAGGTCGAATTGTGCGTGGCCGAGGTCGCCCACCACGGCGAGTCGAAACCACCGGAGCTGTACCGGATCACCTACGACGGGTCGATCGCCGACGAGCCGCAATTCGTTGTGATGGGTGGCACCACCGAGCCGGTCACCGCCGCGCTCAAGGAGTCCTTCACCGAGAACGCCAACTTGCCCGACGCCATTCGGATCGCGGTCACGGCGCTGCGCGCCGGCAGCGCCGAGTCCCCGGGCGCCGAGAAGTCGCCGCTGGACACGACCGGCCTGGAGGTTGCCATCCTGGACGCCAACCGGCCGCGGCGAGCGTTCCGGCGCATCACCGGCGCCGCGCTGGACGCATTGCTGCCCCAGACGGACGCCGGCTCCGAGGGCTCCAGCTCCAGGGGCTCCGCGAACGCCACGGGCTCCGAACCCGACGGCGCCGGCTCCAACGAGGGCTCCGGTGCCGGCTCCGGTGCCGGCTCCGACGACGACTCCGTCGACGACTCCGACGACGACACAGCCTCCGACTAGCCCCCCGCTGACAGCGGCGCTTTTTCCCCGAACCCGGCGTTCCCGCAACGGCGCCGTCCGCAGCCAAGTACCCTCTATTACGTGCAGCGGCGAATCATGGGCATCGAGACCGAGTTCGGTGTCACCTGCACCTTCCACGGCCACCGGCGGCTCAGCCCGGACGAGGTGGCGCGCTATCTGTTCCGGCGGGTGGTGTCGTGGGGTCGCAGTTCCAACGTCTTCCTGCGCAACGGTGCGCGGCTCTACCTGGACGTGGGCAGCCACCCGGAGTACGCCACCGCCGAATGCGACGGCCTGGTGCAGCTGGTCACCCACGACCGCGCGGGCGAATGGGTGCTGGAGGACCTGCTGATCGACGCCGAGCAGCGGCTCGCCGACGAAGGCATCGGTGGGGACATCTACCTGTTCAAGAACAACACCGATTCGGCGGGCAACTCCTACGGCTGTCACGAGAACTACCTGATCGTGCGGGCCGGTGAGTTCTCCCGTACTTCCGACGTGCTGCTGCCGTTCCTGGTGACCCGCCAGCTGATCTGCGGAGCCGGCAAGGTGCTGCAGACCCCCAAAGCCGCGACGTTCTGCCTGTCTCAGCGTGCCGAGCACATCTGGGAGGGGGTGTCGTCGGCGACCACCCGCAGCCGTCCGATCATCAACACGCGCGACGAGCCGCACGCCGACGCCGAGAAGTACCGGCGGCTGCACGTGATCGTCGGCGACTCCAACATGTGCGAGACGACGACGATGCTCAAGGTCGGTACTGCGTCGCTGGTGCTGGAGATGATCGAGGCCGGTGTGCCGTTCCGCGACTTCTCCCTGGACAACCCGATCCGTGCCATCCGGGAGGTCAGCCACGACACCACCGGTCGCCGGCCCGTCCGGCTGGCGGGCGGACGGCAGGCCAGCGCGCTCGACATCCAACGCGAGTACTACAGCCGCGCCGTCGACCACCTGCAGACCCGCGAGCCCAGCCCTGAGGTCGAACAGGTGGTCGACCTGTGGGGCCGTCAGCTCGACGCGGTGGAGAGCCAGGACTTCGCGAAGGTTGACACCGAGATCGACTGGGTGATCAAGCGCAAGCTGTTCCAGCGCTACCAGGACCGCTACTCCATGGAGCTCTCCGACCCGAAGATCGCCCAGCTCGACCTGGCCTACCACGACATCAAGCGGGGCCGCGGCGTGTTCGACCTGCTGCAGCGCAAGGGCCTCGCGGCGCGCGTGACCACCGACGAGGACATCGCGGAGGCGGTCGATACCCCGCCGCAGACCACCCGCGCCAGGCTGCGGGGCGAGTTCATCAGCGCCGCCCAGGCGGCGGGACGCGACTTCACCGTCGACTGGGTGCACCTCAAGCTCAATGACCAGGCGCAGCGCACGGTGCTGTGCAAGGACCCCTTCCGGGCGGTCGACGAACGGGTCAAGCGGCTGATCGCCAGTATGTAGCTCGCTGCGTGGCGGAACGCGCGCGCCGCCGGGTCGAATTAGGCTCTTGCGAATGGCGACCTCGAAAGTCGAACGGCTGGTGAATCTGGTCATCGCCCTGCTGTCCACCCGGGGCTTGATCACTGCCGACAAGATCAGGTTCACGGTGGCCGGCTACTCGGACAACCCCACCGCCGAGGCGTTCTCGCGGATGTTCGAACGCGACAAGAGCGAGCTGCGCGACCTCGGTATCCCCCTCGAGGTCGCCCGGCTCTCTGCGTGGGACGCGACCGAGGGCTACCGGATCAACCGCGACGCCTATTCGCTCCCGCCGGTTGAGCTGACCTCGGATGAGGCGGCCGCGGTGGCCGTCGCCACGCAGCTGTGGGAATCGCCCGAACTGATCACCGCCACCCAGGGCGCGTTACTCAAGCTGCGCGCGGCCGGGGTGGACGTCGACGCGGGCGCCCCGGTGACGATCGCCTCTCCGGCCGGTGTGCCCGGACTGCGCGGCTCCGAGGACGTCCTCGGAATCCTGTTGTCCGCCATCGATTCTGGGCAAGCGGTGCGGTTCGCGCACCGGCCGTCGCGCTCCGACCCGGTGCGCACCCGCACCGTCGAGCCGTGGGGCGTGGTGACCACGAAGGGCCGCTGGTATCTGGTGGGTCACGACCGCGACCGCGACGACACGCGCGTGTTCCGGCTGTCCCGGATCGACGGCGACGTCACGCTGCTCGGGCCGGTCGGCGCCGTCACCGTTCCCGACGGCGTGGACCTGCGCGGCATCGTGGCGCAGAAGGTGGCGCAGATGCTGACGACGGAAGCCGGCGGGCAGGCCCGGGTGTGGGTCGCCGACGGACGCGCCACCGCGCTGCGGCGGGCCGGACGGCCCGTGACCGCGCGCCGGGTGGGTGACCGCGACGGCGAGGTGATCGAACTCGACCTCGGTTCCGGCGATCACCTGGCGCGCCACATCGCCGGGTACGGGGAGGACGCGGTGGTGCTGCGGCCGCAGTCCCTGCGCGACGACGTGCTGATCCGGTTGCGCGCTCACGTGAGCGAGGGCGCATGACGCCCGTGTCGACGCGGCTGGTGCGGCTGCTGAATATGGTCCCGTATTTTCAGGCCAATCCGCGCATCACCTGGGCCGATGCCGCTGCCGAACTGGGGGTGTCGGTCAAGCAGCTGGAGGCCGACCTCAACCAGTTGTGGCTGTGCGGCCTGCCCGGCTACTACCCGGGTGACCTCATCGACTTCTCGTTCGCCGGCGACACGATCGAGGTGACCTTCTCGGCCGGTATCGACCGCCCCCTCAAGCTCACGTCGCCGGAGGCCACCGGCCTGCTGGTGGCGCTGCGGGCGCTGGCGGAAATCCCGGGCGTGGTCGATCCCGCGGCCGCGCGCAGCGCGATCGCCAAGATCGAGGCCGCCGCGGGCGCCGCCGGACGCGACGCCGCCGCGGGCGCCGCTGGACGGGACGCCGGCACAGAGGGCGGGGCGGAGACGGCGACCGTCGACGCTCCCGGGCCCGAGGAGAATCGGATCGCGGCCGCGGTCCGGGCGGCGCTGCAGAACAAGCACGCCCTGGCTCTCGACTACTACTCCGCGTCCCGCGACGCCCTGAGCAGCCGGATCGTCGACCCCGTCCGGGTGCTGCTGGTCGGTGGCCTGAGCTACCTGGAGGCCTGGTCGCGCGAGGCGGAGGGGGTCCGGTTGTTCCGCTTCGACCGGATCGTGGACGCCGCCGAGCTGGGGGAGCCGGCCGCGCCTCCGCAACCGGTGCTGCAGGCCCAGCCGAACACGTCGTTGTTCGATGGCGATCCGTCCCTGCCGACGGTCACCCTGCGGGTGGCGCCCTCGGCGTCCTGGCTGTTCGAGTACTACCCCATGCGCGACATCCGCGAGTCCCCGGACGGATCGTTCGAGGCCGTCATGACCTACGCCTCCGACGAGTGGATGACGCGCCTGGTGCTCAGCTTCGGGTCGGCGGTGCAGGTGCTGGCGCCGGAGTCCCTCGCCCAACGGGTGCGCGACGCGGCGGCGGCCGCGCTGCGGGCCTATGAGACCTGCGGCGACGAGGCTGGCTAGGAAGCTGGCTCGGAAGCTGGCTCGGAAGCTGGCTCGGAAGCTGGCTAGGAAGCAGGCTAGGAAGCAACCGGGTGACGCCGCGGCGCGGACACAGCGGCGGGGCGCCGGGCTGCGGTAGCATCAGTGAGTCGACCGGAGGTAAACAAAGTGGGCAGTCTTAGTCCGTGGCACTGGGCGATCCTCGCTGTCGTGGTGGTGCTCCTGTTTGGTGCCAAGAAGCTTCCCGACGCGGCGCGTTCGCTCGGCAAGTCGATGCGCATCTTCAAATCGGAAATGCGCGAAATGCAGACCGAAAACCGGGACGACACGACGGCGATCGACCAGGCCGCCCCAGTGCCCCCCGTCCAGCCGCGCGCCGACCCGCCGGCGGCCAGCGAGCAGGGCCACAGCGAAGCGCGTCCGGCGTAGCCCGGCACGCGCCGCTGCGGTGCCCACGCGCCACTGATCCATCCACCGAGCGAGCCCCGAGCGAGCGTCGTGAACCCGTCCAGAGTCTCCGCGCGCATGGCCTCCCTGCGCCAGCGGCTCAACCCCCGTCTGCGGCGCAGCCGCACCAACCCCGACGCGACGATGTCGCTGGTCGACCACCTGACCGAGTTGCGCACCCGGCTGCTGATCGCCCTGGCGGCGATCCTGATCACCACGATCTTCGGGTTCTTCTGGTACTCGCATTCGGCCTTCGGTCTGGAAAGTCTCGGCGAGTGGCTGCGCAGGCCCTATTGCTCGCTGCCGCAGTCGGCGCGGGCCAGCATCAGCGCCGACGGTCAGTGCCGGTTGCTCGCCACGGCGCCGTTCGACCAATTCATGCTGCGGCTCAAGGTCGGGATGATGACCGGGATCGTGCTGGCCTGCCCGATGTGGCTCTATCAGCTGTGGGCGTTCATCACCCCCGGTCTGTACCAGAAGGAACGCCGCTTCGCGGTAGCCTTCGTGATCCCCGCGGCGGTGCTGTTCATCGCCGGCGCCGTGCTGGCGTACTTCGTGCTGTCGCGGGCGCTGGGCTTCCTGCTCACGGTCGGCAGCGACGTGCAGGTGACCGCGCTGTCAGGGGACCGGTATTTCGGTTTTCTGATCAATCTGCTGATCGTGTTTGGCGTCAGCTTCGAATTCCCGTTGCTCATCGTGATGCTCAACCTGGCCGGGGTGCTGACCTACGAGCGGCTCCGGGCGTGGCGGCGTGGCCTGATCTTCGCGGTGTTCGCGTTCGCGGCGGTGTTCACACCCGGATCCGATCCGTTCTCAATGACGGCGCTGGGGGTGGCGCTGTCGGTGCTGCTCGAGTTCGCCGTCCAGATCGCCCGGCTGCACGACCGGCGTACAGCCACGCGCCGAGCCGAGACCCAGATTCCCGACGACCAGGCGGCGGTCATCGAGCGTCCCGCACCGATACCTGGTCCGATCCCCGAGCCCTTGTTCACCCCCGGTCAGCATGATGACGTCACCTGAACTCCCCGAGCTGGCCCGCTTCGTCGCGGAAATCCCGTTCGCCCTCGACGATTTTCAGCACCGGGCGTGCGCGGCGCTGGAACGGGGTCACGGGGTGCTGGTGTGCGCGCCGACCGGTGCCGGCAAGACGGTGGTCGGCGAGTTCGCGGTGCACCTTGCACTGGCGTCCGGCGGCAAGTGCTTCTACACCACGCCACTGAAGGCGCTGAGCAACCAGAAGCACAACGACCTGACGGCGCGGTACGGTCGTGACCGGATCGGGCTGCTGACCGGCGATCAGTCGGTGCACGCCGACGCGCCCGTGGTGGTGATGACCACCGAGGTGCTGCGCAACATGCTCTACGCGAATTCGCCCGCACTGCAGGGCCTGTCGTTCGTCGTGATGGACGAGGTGCATTTCCTCGCCGACCGGATGCGCGGCCCGGTGTGGGAGGAGGTGATCCTGCACCTGCCCGACGAGGTGCGGCTGGTCAGCCTCTCGGCGACGGTGAGCAACGCCGAGGAGTTCGGCGGCTGGATCCAAACCGTGCGCGGCGACACGACCGTGGTGGTCGACGAGCACCGGCCCGTGCCGCTGTGGCAGCACGTCATGGTGGGCAAGCGGCTCCACGACCTGTTCGACTACCGCAATCACAAGGGGGCCGACAAGCCGGACATGCCAGGCAAGGCCCGCGTGGACCCCGACCTGCTGCTGGCCATCGCGAATAAACGCGAGTCCGACCGCATGGGCGACTGGCAGCCACGCCGGTCCAGATCCGGGCGGGGCGGGCGGGGAGGGGCGTCGGCGCGGCCCCGCTTCTACCGGCCGCCCGCGCGGCCCGACGTGATCGCGACCCTGGACTCCCACGGGCTGCTGCCGGTAATCACCTTCGTGTTTTCGCGCGCCGGATGCGACGCCGCGGTCGCCCAGTGCCTGCGGTCGCCGCTGCGGCTGACCAGCGAAGAGGAACGCGCCCAGATCGCGGAGGTGATCGAGCACCGCTGCGCCGATCTCGCTGAATCCGACCTGGCCGTACTCGGCTATTACGAATGGCGGGAGGGGCTGCTGCGCGGACTGGCGGCCCACCATGCCGGCATGCTGCCGGTGTTCCGGCACACGGTCGAGGAGTTGTTCACCGCCGGACTGGTGCGGGCGGTGTTCGCCACCGAAACCCTGGCGCTGGGTATCAACATGCCCGCGCGCACGGTGGTGCTCGAACGTCTGGTCAAGTTCAACGGCGAACAGCACGTTCCCCTGACCCCAGGGGAGTACACGCAGCTGACCGGACGCGCCGGCCGTCGCGGCATCGATGTCGAGGGTCACGCGGTGGTGCTGTGGAACCCCACCGACGACACCACCGACCCGGGGGCGGTAGCCGGCTTGGCCTCCAACCGCACGTTCCCGCTGCGCAGTTCATTCACCCCGTCGTACAACATGACGATCAACCTCGTCCACCAGCTGGGTCCCGAACAGGCGCATCGGCTCCTCGAGCAGTCGTTCGCCCAGTACCAGACCGACCGTTCCGTCGTCGGATTGACGCGCGGCATCGAGCGGGGTGCGACGATGCTGGACGAGATCGCCGCCGAGTTGGGTGGGCCTGAGTCGCCGATCCTCGACTACGCCCGGCTGCGCGCCCGGATCAGCGACATGGAGCGGGCGCAGTCGCGGGCGTCCCGGCTGCAACGACGGCAGGCGGCCGGCGACGCGCTGACCGCCCTGCGCCGGGGCGACATCATCGCCCTCGCCCACGGTCGCCGCGGCGGGCTGGCGGTGGTGCTGGAATCGGCCCGCGACAGCACCGACCCGCGGCCGCTGGTGCTCACCGAGGACCGCTGGGCGGGGCGAATTTCGTCGACTGATTACTCGGGCGCGATGGAACCGCTCGGCTCGATGCCGCTACCCAAGCAGGTGGAACACCGCCAGCCGCGGGTACGGCGCGACCTCGCCTCAGCCCTGCGCTCCGCCGTCGCCGGGCTGGACGTTGCGGCCCCAGACCACGGGAGCCGCGGCGCCGGCGCCGGCGAGGACGGGTTTCACGACCCGGAGCTGACATCGCTGCGGGCGGAGTTGCGTCGCCATCCCGCCCACAACAGTGCCGGCGTCGAGGAACGGGTCCGGCACGCCGAGCGCTACCTGCGCATCGAACGCGACAACGCGAACCTTCAGCAGAAGGTCACCGCCGCCACCAATTCCTTGGCCCGCACGTTCGACCACATCGTCGGACTGCTCACCGAGCGGGGCTTCATCGAAGGTCCGGCCGCCAATCCCCGGGTGACCGACGACGGCCGGTTGCTGGCGCGCATCTACAGCGAAAGCGACCTCTTGGTCGCCGAATGCCTGCGCACCGGGGCGTGGGAAGGGTTGAAACCGGCCGAATTGGCGGCGGTGGTCTCGGCGATGCTCTACGAGACCCGGGGCGCCGAGTCCGGCGCGGCACCGGCCGTCGAGGCGCCCACCCAACGGGTGCGCCACGCCCTGCAGCAGACATCGCGGCTGTCCGCGCAGTTGCGCGCCGACGAGCAGACCCACCGCATCGGCCCCACCCGGGAACCCGACGACGGGTTCGTCCCCGTCATCTACCGCTGGGCCCGGTCCGGTGATCTGGCCGCGGCGCTGGCCGCCGCCGACTCCGGCGGCTCCGGCTCGCCGCTGCTGGCCGGGGATTTCGTGCGCTGGTGCCGTCAGGTGCTCGATCTGCTGGATCAGGTCCGCAACGCCGCCCCCGATCCCGAGCTGCGGGCCGCCGCCAAGAGCGCGGTCAATGACGTTCGGCGCGGCGTCGTCGCCGTTGACGCCGGGTAGGCTGAGCCGAAGCTAGGTTAAATCGGTAGTCACCATGCACGGCAGCGCCGAGGAGAAACGATGAGCGGACCGCAGGGATCCGACCAGCAATGGCAACCGCCTGCTCAAGGCGGCGATCCGGCCCAAGAGGCGACGTGGCAGGTCCCGGCCTACCCGCCGGTGGCGGACTACCCGCAGTACCAGCAGCCCGCCGATCAGGCCTACCAGCCGTACGCCCAGCAGCCGGGCGCCTACGGTGCCCCCGGCCAGTACCCGCAATCGGGCCAGTACCCCCAACCGGGCCAGTACCCCCAACCGGGCCAGTACGGTCAGCCTGGCCAGTATCCCCAGACCGGTCAGTACGGTCAGCCTGGCCAGTATCCCCCGCCCGGTCAGTACGGTCAGCCCGGTCAGTATCCCCCGCCCGGTCAGTATGGTCAGCCAGGGCAGTACGGCCAGCCCGGCCAGCTTGGCCAGACGGGCCAGTACGGCCAGTACCCGGAGCAGTTTGTACCTGAAGAACAGCCCGGCAAGAAACGCACCCGGGCGCTGATGGGTGTGGCCGGCGCGGTCGCCGCCGCCGTTGTCGCCGCGGCGCTCGTGCTCGGTTTCCTGTGGCCCGGATGGTTCGTCACGACCAAGCTCGACGTCAACAAGGCCCAGGCCGGCGTGCAGCAGGTCCTCACCGACGAGACCACCGGCTACGGCGCGAAGAACGTCAAGGACGTCAAGTGCAATCACGGCCAGGACCCCGTCGTCAAGAAGGGCGGCTCGTTCGACTGCGACGTCAGCATCGACGGGGCGTCCAAGCACGTGACGGTGACCTTCCAGGACGGCAAGGGCACCTACGAAGTCGGCCGCCCGCAGTAGGCCCTGGTTCAGCGGCCGTCGAGGGCCGTCTGCAGGCGGGCGATCGACGACCCGACCCCCAGTCGCGCCGCCAGTTCCGCCGTGCGGTCCGGATCGGCGGCGACCGCCGGGAGCGCGTCGGTCGCCGTCGACAGCGTCACGGGTGCGTCGGTGACCACCCGCACCACCGTTTCCGCGGCGTCGATGTAGTCGGTGGCCGTCAGCAGCTTCGCCCGAAGGCCCGCGGCCATCGTCGACGCCGGGTCGTGGGCCGCGGCAAGGATCTGCGTCAGTGACCCGTGTTGCGCCAACAGGGCGGCCGCCGTTTTCTCCCCGATGCCCGGCACGCCGGGCAGGCCGTCCGACGGATCACCCCGCAGCAGCGCCAGTTCCGCATACGCCGCACCCGCCCGGTCCCGGGGGACCCCGTACCGCTGCGCCACCTCCGCGGGCCCGAACAGGCTGGCCTTGGCCATCCCGGCGCCCAGGTAGAGCACCCGCACCGGCACCGGATCGTCCGACACCACCTGCATCAGATCGCGGTCGCCGCTGACGACGATCACCGGGTCGCAGCGTTCCCGCGCCGCGAGGGTGCCGAGCACGTCGTCGGCCTCGAAACCCGCCGCGCCCGCCGTCGGGAGGCCGACAGCGTCCAGCAGCTCCAGGATGGCGTCGACCTGCGGCGTCAGCTCGTCGGGCACCTCCTCGGCGTCGGGCTCGGCAGGATCTTCCCCGGGCTCGGCCTGGGGATCCTCGGGGGCGACGCGATGCGCCTTGTAGGAGGGGATGAGGTCCACCCGGAACTGCGGCCGCCAATCCAGGTCCAGGCACACCGCCAGCCGGGACGGGCGGTGACGGGTGATCACCGCGGCGAGGGAGTCGAGGAACCCGCGCACCGCGTTCACCGGGCGGCCGTCGGGCGCGGTGATCGACGAGGGCAGTCCGAAGTAGGAACGGAACCACATGCTCGGGCCGTCGAGCAGCAGCAGCGGGGCGGACATGCGGGCTATCGTCCCATGGCGCCGAACGTCGATTTTTTGGGCATTATTGGGCGAATCCGCGCACCAAGTCGACGGTCGGCGCGGCTAGCCTGGCTGCCATGAGCTCTTCTGAATCGTTCGATGCACACACGTACGCCCGCCGGTTGGCCGCGGCGGCCGCCGCGACCGCCGGCGCGGGCCTGACCGGGCTGGTAGTCACCCCGGGCGACGACCTTCGCTACCTCGTCGGCTCCCGCGCGCAGACCTTTGAGCGGCTCACCGCGCTGGTGCTGCCGGCAGCCGGCGACCCGACGGTGGTGGTGCCGCGGCTGGAGCGTCCCTCGCTCGCGGGGTCGGCCATCGCCGAACTCGGCATGGCGGTGCGCGACTGGGTCGACGGCGACGATCCGTACCAGCTGGTGCGCGCCGCGCTGGGGGATGCCCCTGTCGCGACAGCCGTCACCGATTCGATGCCGGCTCTGCACCTGGTGCCGCTGGCCGGAGCGCTGGGCGCATGGCCGATCCTCGCCACCGAGATCCTGCGCTCACTGCGAATGATCAAGGAGGAGTGCGAGATCGACGCGCTGCGCAAGGCCGGCGCGGCGATCGACCGCGTGCATGCCCGGGTCCCGGAGTTCCTGGTTCCGGGGCGGACCGAGGCGGATGTGGCCGCCGATATCGCCGACGCCATTGTCGCCGAGGGACATTCGGAGGTGGCATTCATCATCGTCGGTTCGGGCCCGCACAGCGCCGATCCGCATCACGGGTATTCGGATCGCGAATTGCGGGCGGGCGACGTCGTCGTCGTCGATATCGGGGGAGTGTACGAGCCGGGCTACAACTCCGACTCGACGCGCACCTACAGCATCGGCGAGCCCACACCGGATGTGGCGCAGAAGTATTCGGTGCTGCAACGCGCCCAGCGGGCGGCCTTCGAGGCGGTTCGCCCCGGCGTGACGGCCGAAGGGGTAGACGCCGCCGCCCGCGACGTGCTGGCGCGGGAAGGACTGGCGGAGTTCTTCGTGCACCGCACCGGGCACGGGATCGGCTTGGCGGTCCACGAGGAGCCCTACATCGTTGCCGGTAATCACCTGCCGCTGGCCGCGGGCATGGCTTTCTCCATCGAGCCGGGTATTTACTTTCCGGGAAGCTGGGGCGCCCGAGTCGAGGACATCGTCGTCGTCACCGAGGACGGCGCGTCCGCGGTGAACCACCGCCCGCACGAACTGGTCGTCGTTCCCGGGTGACTAGCGGCCGCGCGCGCCTCCGGCGAGAATTCCGCGCGTGGCTCCCCTGGTGGTCGACCCCGAGGCGTTGTTCGGCGCGGGCAGTGCGGTGGTCGCCGCAGGTGATGGTTTGGGCGCAGGCCTGACCATTCTCGCCGGCGGTTTCGCCGCCCACACCGGGCGGGATGTGGCCGGCATGGTGTTCGGGCTGGCCTACCAGGATGCGGCGGCATCGCTGGTGGCGGCCGCGGCGGCCGTCATCAACGCATGCCGTCACACCGGTGCCCTGATCCAGCAGGGTGCATCGAACTACTCGCGGGCCGAGGCGATGTCGACGCTGGGCGGGGGTGGCGGTGTTCTGACGGGGCCGGCCGAGCCGGTGCCGATCGCAGCGCCCGGGCCCCCGGGCGCGCCAGGTGCGGGGTCCGCCGACGGGCAGCCGTCGCTGTGGGCGCTGGTGGCGCCGTTCGTCGACGATGTGTGGCCCGACGGGGACGTTGGGGCGCTGCGCGCGGCCGCGGGGCGTTGGCGCGGCTTCGCCGGCGCCGTGGCCGGTACGCAGGGTGCGCTCGCCGCGGCGACGTCGCTGCTGGATTCTCAGCAGATCCCCGAAGGCGGGCAGATTGATGACGCACTCTCGCGCATCGGCGCAGTCGCCGGCGGCCTCGCGGGGCGGTGTAGCGAACTGGCCGCCACTCTTGAGGCGTTTGCCGGCGATGTCGAGCAGGCCTGCGCGGCGATCCGGGACCTGCTGCAGCGGCTGCGGGCACTGACCGACATCGCCCACGATGTGGTGCTGATTCTCGACGGCGACGTGATCGACGAGATCATGAGGATCGCCGAGGACGTCGGTGCCGTGCTGCACAACCAGGGGCGTCAGGCGCGAGCGATCGAACAGGGCATCAGGCTGGGCATGAAGGCCGTCGACGGACTGGTCGTCGGGTTGGAAAAGTACACCCGCGGCCAGCTCACCCACTTTCTCGGCAACGTGGTCGGTAACCAGGTGGCAACCACGCTCGACGTCGTCGCCAACGCCAACGAGGGGGCGCTGAAGGGTGCCATCGGGATGGCCTTGGCAACAGCGGATCTCGATCCGGGATGGTTCCTGGCGGACCCCCAGGGCGCGGGTGCGACCTGGAAGGCTGTGACCACAGCCATGACGACGGCTGTGACCACAGCCATGACTACGGCAAGCCCGGTCGGAATCCTGCTGCACCCCACCGAGGGCATGCAGGCAGAGCTGCGGATGGTGAAATCGCAGCTGCATCTGGAGGATTGGCGTGGGGATCGGCCGGGGTTGGGGCTCGGCGAAAATCTGTTCGACGGCGCCGCGCTCGTGCTTCCCGGGGCGGGGGAGGCCGGTGTGGTGGCGGAAGGCGCCGGTGGAGTGGCGCGTGGCGCGGAGGCGGCGGCCGAGGTTGCGGGATCGGCGGAGCGTGCCGCCGCTGCCGGCGGTCTGGCCACCGAACTCGACGAGCTCGGTGGGGCGGCGCCGAGAGTCCCGGCGGGTGGCTCTCCCGCGCCGTTGCCGGCGCAGAGCGGCCACCCGGCTCCGGCGCCGCTGCAGCGGACGGACGTGCCCAGCGCTGCGCAACCAGGTCACCAACCTGCGGAGCAGCCCGGTCGTTTGGGGGAACAATCCGCTCCGGATGCCGCCACCGGGGCGCGACACACGATCAGCGGGCACGGAGCGTATTCCCCGGCGCACGGCCACGCCACCGTTCCGCCGGGCACCTCAATCACGGTGTACGCCGAGCACGGGTCGATCATCACCGATGACCTCGGCAATTTGATCGAGACCGGCGGCGACACCTCCGGCGTCTATTCCAAGACGTTTCAGGCGGGCGAGGCATTGCCGGACTACACGATCTATCCGCCGGATGATCTGAACATCATGGGCACACCGCAAACGGTCTCTCGGCCAACGCTGCTGAGCGAACTGGTGCACGACGGCATGGGGCCCGTTGACCTCGCTGTCTGCACGTACGACGCGAGCTGTCCGACGGGAAAGGTTTACGATGTGGACGGCATCTTTGATGACTGGACGGGAACCTTCCAGCCGTACGGGAGGTACGGATTTTGAGTCGCGGCGACGGTGACTACGCCGATGAATTCGAAGGCCTCGTGCGCATCGCCGCGGACGAGAAAACCCCCGCGGCCCGGCACCGGCTTTTCCGGGCCATTCGTCGAGCCGAAGTGTTCTTTCCCCTCACAGCACAGCAGGACCCGGCCACGCCGCTGCTGCGGCTCCCCGACGGCACCCACGCCATGATGCTGTACACGACCCGGTCGCATCCCGATCTGGTGGACGACGCGGAGCACGGTTGCGGTGGCGGGTCCTTCGCCGACGCGCTGTCGGCGGCGTCGACCATGGCGGGTCTCGATTGGGTGATCCTGTCCAACCGTGCCGCGCAGTGGGTGGCGATCCGCAAGCAGGAGATTCCCGGGATCCTCGCCGATCTTGAGTCGCCTCCCGAGTCGCCTCCCGAAACACCCGAGACGCCCGAGAGTCTCATCACCCGCGCCGCCCGACACGGGCCCGGCGACGCCTCACCGTCGATAGCGCCCGCGCTCTCCGGCCGGGAGGTGTTCGTCGAGTTGACCTCCGGGCCGCAGGCGGGGGACCAACCCGCCATGAAGGTTTTCGAGGTCGACGGCCTCCCCACGGTGATCCGCGCCTTCCTCACGCGACATCGGCCGGGTATCACCTACGGCGGAATGCGGTGGGAGGCCGTCGCGCAGATGATCGGAAACGCACCGGGTATTGACGGCGTGCAGGTGGTCAATGACGCCGACGACTGGGTGGTGTTCGATCGCGAATCGCTGGGCGTCAAGCGTCGCGGCTGCGGTCCAGCAGACTCGACGACCCCAGCACCCGCTCCACCTGCACCTCGATGACTACGCGCTTCGGGTTGACGCGGGGGATGCGGTAGCGCTGGGCGTAACGCAGTTCGGCATCGCGGACGGCGTCGGCCTCGGTGTTGACCTTCGCGCTGCCCTCCAGCGAGAGCCATCGGGCCCCGTCGACCTGGCTGAGTACGGCCACCTTGGCCCGGTCGGCGTTGACCGCCTTCTGCGAGCCCCCGGTGGTGATGACCCGCGCGATGTGCGTCGCGGGGTCGAACGTGAAACCCACCGCGACCACATGGGGTGAACCGTCACCCCGCAGCGTCGTCAGCATCGCCAGGTGACGTTCGGACAGAAACGCCAGCGCGTCGTCGGTGAGCCGGGTCGTGGTAATCGCCATTGCTGACCACGCTAGTGCAGGCGGCGATCGCAGCCGTGGGCGGATGAGGCGCTCGGCCGGGTTCCCCGACGCCAACCGGGGTCCGCCACAGGCGATAATTGCATCAATGGACGACACGGGCGCGGGTCCGGTAGTGATTCTGGGCGGCCGCAGCGAGATCGGCATCGAACTGGCGCGCCGGCTGGCGCCGGGGGCGACGGTGGTGCTGGCCGCCCGCCACGCCGACCAGCTGGACGGGCAGTGCGCCGTGCTGCGGAACGCCGGAGCCGCCGCCGTGCACACCAGGGAGTTCGACGCCGACGACCTGGCATCGCACGGCCCCCTGGTGGCCTCGATCGTGGCCGATCACGGCCCTATCGGCGCCGCCGTGTTGGCCTTTGGCATCCTCGGCGACCAGGCCCACGCCGAGACCGACGCCGGCCACGCGGTGCGCATCGTGCACACCGACTACGTCGCCCAGGTCAGCATGCTCACCCACCTGGCGGTCGCCATGCGCGCGGCCGGCCGCGGCCGCATGGTGGTGTTTTCGTCGGTGGCCGGTATCCGGGTGCGCCGGGCGAACTACGTCTACGGCTCGGCCAAGGCCGGCCTGGACGGCTTCGCCAGCGGGCTGGCCGACGCGCTGCACGGCACCGGTGTGCGGCTGCTGATCGCCCGCCCGGGATTCGTCATCGGGCGCATGACGCGGGGCATGACGCCCGCGCCGCTGTCGCGCACCCCCGCACAGGTGGCCGCGGCGACGGCGCGCGCGCTGGCCGCAGGCCGCCGGACAGTGTGGATTCCGTGGGCACTGCGGCCGGTGTTCTTGTGTATGCGGCTGCTGCCGCAGGCCGTGTGGCGCAGGATGCCGCGATGAGCGCCATGATCGTCGTCGTCGGTATCGGCGCCGACGGTATGGCGGGAATTTCTGAGTCATCGCGAGCCGAACTTCGCAGCGCAACAGCTATTTACGGCTCCAGGCGTCAACTCGATCTGCTCGACGACACGGTACCCGCGCCGCAGCACGAGTGGCCGTCACCGATGCTGCCCGCGCTGCAGACACTGCGTGAGCGCCACGCGGGCGACATCCATGTGATAGCGAGCGGCGACCCGCTGCTGCACGGCATCGGCGGCACACTGATCCGGGTGCACGGCCCCGAGCATGTCCGCGTACTGCCGGCTGTGTCGTCGGTGACGCTGGCGTGCGCGCGGATGGGCTGGAACGTCCATGACACCGAGATCATCAGCCTGATCACCGCACAACCGCACACCTCGGTGCGCCGCGGGGGGCGGGCGATCGTGCTCTCGCGGGACCGCGGCACACCCGCGGCGCTGGCGGAGTTGCTCACCGCCCACGGCCGCGGTGACTCCGCCATGACCGTGCTCGAGCAGCTCGGCGGCCCGGCCGAGCGCCGCTGCAACGCCACGGCCCGCCGATGGGCGCAAGAACCACCCGCGGACGTCGACGATCTCAACGTCATCGCGGTCCACTACCTGCCCGACGAACGCGTCACACCGGTGCCCGACGACGCGTTCGCCCACGACGGGCAGATCACCAAGCTGGGGATCCGCGCGGCGACCCTGGCCGCGCTGGCCCCGCACCCGGGGGAGCTGTTGTGGGACGTCGGCGCCGGCTCGGGCAGCATCAGCGTCCAGTGGTGCCTGAGCTGGTCCGGCTGCGCAGCGGTGGCGTTCGAACGCGACGAGCGTCGCCGCGGGAACATCGGCGTCAACGCCGCCGCGTTCGGCGTCAGCGTCGACGTGCGCGGTGCGGCGCCAGACGCGTTCGATCGCCTGAACGCGCCCTCGGCGATCTTCGTCGGCGGCGGCCTCACCCAGCCGGGCTTGTTGGAGGAGTGCCTCGACCGTCTGCCCGCCGGCGGTCGGCTGGTCGCCAACGTCGTCACCGCTGAATCGGAAGCCGTTCTAGTGCAAGCGTATTCACGATATGGCGGGCTGCTGCACCGCTTCCAACACTATCGGGGTGAGCCGCTGGGCGAGTTCACCGGTTGGCACCCGCAGTATCCGGTCACCCAGTGGGCGGTGCGGAGGTGACGGTGTATTTCATCGGGGCGGGCCCTGGCGCGGCGGACCTGATCACCGTGCGCGGCGACCGGATCCTGCGGCGGTGCGCCACCTGCTTGTACGCGGGCTCCATCATGCCCGACGACCTGCTCGCGCTGTGCCCGCCCGGCGCCACGGTGGTGGACACCGGGCCGCTGTCGCTGGATCAGATCGTCGCTGCGATCGCCGCCGCCGACGCCGCCGGCCACGACGTGGCCCGGCTGCACTCCGGGGACCCGTCGCTGTACAGCGCGCTGGCCGAGCAGTGCCGCCGCCTGGATGCGCTCGGCATCGGCTACGAAATCGTTCCCGGCGTTCCGGCTTTCGCTGCGGCCGCGGCCGCAGTGAAGCGGGAACTCACCGTCCCCGGTGTGGCTCAGACAGTGACCCTGACGCGGGTGGCGACCCTATCGACACCGATGCCGCCCGGTGAGGACCTGATCACCCTCGCCCGATCCGGCGCCACCCTGGTCCTGCACCTGGCTGCCGCGCAGATCGACACGGTAGTCCCGCAACTTCTGGCGGGCGGGTACCGCGACGACACTCCCGTCGCCGTCGTGGCTTTCGCCAGCTGGCCGCGGGAGACCGTGGTGCGTGGTTGCCTCGCCGGCATCGCCGCGCAGCTGCACGACGCCGGGATCACCAAGACCGCGGTCATCATCGTCGGCGACGCGCTGGCCGCCGAGGGCTTCGCCGACAGCTATCTGTATTCCGCCGGGCGGACGCGGGGGAGTGGGCACTGATGCGCGTGTTGCTGCTCGGCGGCACCGGCGAGGCGCGCGCCCTGGCGGCAATCCTGCATCCCGGCGTGGAGCTCATCAGCTCGCTGGCCGGGCGGGTGCCGGATCCGGCCCTGCCGGTCGGTGGGGTGCGCATCGGGGGATTCGGCGGCGTCGACGGGCTGCGGCACTGGCTGCGGAGGGAAGCCGTGGACGCCGTCGTCGACGCCACCCATCCCTTTGCGGCGGTGATCACGACCCACGCCGCGCAGGCGTGCGGCGAACTGCGGATACCGCACCTGGTGTTGGCCCGGCCGCCGTGGGATCCCGGCGATGCGATCGTCGTCGGCTCTGATGTGCATGCGGCAGAAGCGGTTGCGCAGGAGGCGTTTTCGCGAGTGTTTCTGACTACCGGCCGCTCGGGTGTCGGGGCCTTCGCCGCCAGTGCGGCCTGGTTTCTGATCCGGGTGGTCACCGCGCCCGACGGTGCCCTGCTGCCGGCCCACCATCAGCTGATGCTGTCCCGCGGTCCGTATCGCTACGACGAGGAACGCGCGCTGCTGCGCGAGCACCGGATCGACGTCGTGGTCACCAAGAACAGCGGCGGAGAGATGACCCGCGCAAAGGTGGACGCGGCCGCCGCGTTGGACGTCCCGGTAGTGATGGTGGCGCGGCCGCCGCTGCCATCGGGGGCGCGGACGGTGGCGACGGTCGACGAGGCCGCCGACTGGGTTGCGGGCCTCGGGCTGTAGGCCTAGACCTGCGTCGAAGTTCAGTCCGTGGCGATACACAGGACTTCGTCGAGGGTGGCGGTGCGGGTGCTGGTGGGTCGGGTGGTGTCGATCATGGTGGGGCTGGGAGGCAGGGTGTCGGTGGGGGTGTCGACGGTGGGGGTGTCGGTGAGGGTGTAGCGGCCGGCGTCCGGTGT
>CAIYOH010000092.1 GCA_903927745.1 uncultured Mycobacteriaceae bacterium | reverse complement strand
GATCGGCGAATTCCCGATCCTGGCACTCGCGGCCGAGTTGATGCCCCGAATGGATGCCGAAGTCGTCGCACTCGGCCGCTCCACCAGCGCCTACAACGTAGGTCTGGAGAAGCCCTAGAGACGCCCGAGATAAGTCCGAGCGGGGCCGGACTAGCGCCCCAGCCCCGGGTGGCGCCGGCGCAGGTAACGCTCGAATTCGGCGGCGAGCGCATCGCCGTCGATGTTGCCCAGGGTTTCGTTCACGTCCACATCGGCGTCGCCGCGCTCCTCCAGCGCCGCCACGTATTCGGCCAGCTCCTCGTCCTCGGTGGCCATCTCGGTGATCGACTGTTCCCACTCCTCGGCCTGCGTCGGCAGGTCGGCCAGCGGAACCTCGACGTCAAGCACGTCCTCGACCCGGCGCAGCAGCGCTACGGTCGCCTTGGGATTCGGTGGCTGCGACACGTAGTGCGGCACCGCCGCCCAGAACGTCACCGCCGGAATGCCGGCCGCCACGCAGGCGTCCTGCAACACCCCGGCGATCCCGGTGGGACCCTCGTAGCGGGTTTCCTCCAGACCAAAACGCTTGGCGGACTCGGGTGAGTACGCCGCGCCCGAGACCGGAACCGGTCGGGTATGCGGTGTGTCCGCCAGCAGGGAGCCGAGGATCACCACAGTTTCGGCGTTGAGATTGTTGGCGATCGTCAACAGTTCAGTGCAAAACGTCCGCCAGCGCATGTTGGGCTCGACGCCGTGCATCAACACGACGTCGCGGTCGCTGCCCGGGGGCCGGCAGTGCGAAATACGCATCGCCGGCCACACCAGTTCCCGCGTCACGCCGTCGACTTGCCGGATGACGGGGCGATTCACCTGGTAGTCGTAGTAGGCCTCGTCGTCGATCTCCACGATCAGTTCGGCGTCCCAGATGCTCGCCAGGTGCTCGAGCGCGTCGCTGGCCGCGTCGCCGGCGTCGTTCCAGCCCTCGAACGCCGCCACGACCACGGTGTTGTGCAATTCGGGCAGCGGGGCGCTGCCATCCGGCGGGGTCACAACATCAGGTTACGGCCTGGGCCGACGCACCTGTGCAGACGGCTGCGGTCGTAGTAAGCACCGGGCTGTTTGCATAGAACGACTATTCTTACGGGGTGAGCGCCGCTAACGAACACCGCTACGACGTCGGCAACGGCGCACTGGCGATCGCGAAGCGGGTTGGGCAGACCTGGGCGTCGAGACGCCGGAGCAACGACGTAAACTCTTGGTGTCGAGAGGCGTTGCAACGGTTCCGGGTTTCTGCCGGTATCCGCCACGCTCGGCAGATCGAAGGACGCCTTCCGCTATGGAAGGAATATGCGTGACCGTCGCCGATTCGACAGCCTTCGAGCCGAACGTCCGCCCCGACTGCACCGCTGATCTGACGGCGACTCTCAGCCAGCGGATCATGGTGATCGACGGCGCGATGGGGACGGCGATCCAGCGGGACCGGCCCGATGAGGCCGGCTACCGCGGCGAGCGGTTCATCGAGTGGCCGACAGCTCTGCAGGGCAACAACGACCTGCTCACCCTGACGCAGCCGCAGATCATCGAGGGGATCCACCGCGAGTACCTCGAAGCGGGCGCCGACATCCTGGAGACCAACACGTTCAACTCGAACACGGTCTCGCTCTCCGACTACGGCATGGACGAGTTGGGCTACGAACTGAACTACGCCGGTGCCGCCCTGGCCCGCAAGCTCTGCGACGAGTTCAGCACACCAGAGAAGCCCCGCTACGTCGCCGGGGCCCTCGGGCCGACGACGCGGACCGCGTCGATCTCGCCGGACGTCAACGATCCCGGCGCCCGCAACGTCTCCTACGACCAGCTGGTCGCCGCCTACCTCGAAGCCGTCAACGGCCTG
>CAIYOH010000091.1 GCA_903927745.1 uncultured Mycobacteriaceae bacterium | reverse complement strand
CGCCGGGCGGCCCGGCGCACCCGCGCCCGCCGTTGCGGGTGTGCCGGTGGCGGTGCCGGCCGACGCCCCGCCCGGAGCGCGCACCGAGCCGGTCGGACCGGCCGGCCCGACTCCGCCACCGTCGACGTTCGCCCCCGGCCTGCCGCCGGGACCGGCGGCGCCGGCAGGATCTGGGCCGCAACTGCCGGCACCGTTGCTCACCCCGCCAGGCACGGGTGGCTCGGGCATCACGGGAGGTAGCCAGAATTGAGCACCATCTTCGGTAACCGAGCCCTGAAGCGGCCGTCCCGAACTGCGACCGTCGCCGCGGTTGCAGTGGTGCTGGCCATCCTCGCCGCAGCCGTCGGCTGGCACCTCTACCAGAAGCTCACCAACAACACCGTGGTCGCTTACATGACCAGCGCGACCGCGCTCTACAAGGGCGACAAGGTCCAGATCATGGGCGTGCGGGTGGGGACCATCGACGACATCGAGGCCGTCGGCGACAAGATGAAAGTCACCTTCCACTACGCCAACAAGTACAAAGTGCCGGCCAACGCCTCCGCCGTGGTCCTCAACCCCACCCTGGTGGCATCGCGCAGCATCCAGTTGCAGCCGACCTACAAGGGCGGCCCGGTGATGGGCGACAACGCGGTGATCCCGATCGAACGCACGCAGGTGCCGACGGAGTGGGACGATCTGCGCTCCGGCTTCACCAACCTGCTTACCAAACTCGGACCCACACCGGCACAGCCGCGGGGCCCATTGGGCGACCTGATCGAGTCGGCCGCCGATGGGCTGGCCGGCAAAGGCAAACAGATCAACACCACGCTGACAAGCCTCTCGCAGGCGCTGACCGCGCTGAATGAGGGCCGCGGCGACCTGTTCGCCGTGGTGCACAGCCTGGCGCTGTTCGTCAACGCCGTGCATCAGGACGACCAGCAGTTCACCGCCGTGAACGAGAACCTTGCGCAGCTCACCGGGCACCTCGCGCATTCCGACGGCGACCTCGCCACCGCGCTGCAGGAGTTCGACGGGCTGATTTCCACCGTTCGACCGTTCCTCGACAAAAACACCGCGGTGCTGACACACGACGTCAACAATCTCGCCGAGGTGACCAACGCCGCGCTTCAGCCGGAGCCCCGCAACGGGTTGGAGACCTTCCTGCACGTCTCCCCGACAGCTCTGTCGAACGTCAACACCATCTACCATCCGTCGCACGGCTCCGTTGTGGCCATCCCCGCGGTCACCAACTTCGCGAACCCGATGCAGTTCCTGTGCAGCTCGATTCAGGCCGGTAGTCGGCTGGGCTATCAGGATTCCGCCGAACTGTGCGCCCAGTACCTGGCTCCGGTCCTCGACGCGATCAAGTTCAACTACCCGCCGTTCGGCTTGAACCCGTTCAGCACCGCCGAGACATTGCCCAAGGAGGTCGCCTACTCCGAGCCCCGGCTGCAGCCGCCGAACGGCTACAAGGACACCACCGTTCCCGGAATCTGGGTGCCGGACACCCCGCTCTCATACCGCAACACCCAGCCCGGGTGGATCGTCGCCCCGGGGATGCAGGGGGAGCAGGTCGGGCCGGTCACCGGCGGCCTGTTGACCCCCGAATCGTTGGGTGAACTCCTAGGCGGTCCCGACATCGTGCCGGTCAGGTCGACCCTGCAGACCCCGCCGGGGCCGCCGAACGCCTACGACCAGAACCCGATCCTGCCGCCGATCGGACTGCAGGCGCAGGTGCCGATCAATCCGCCGCCGCCGGGGCCCGAGGTCATCCCGGGTCCGGTCGCTCCTGTACCGGCATACGTGCCCGCGGCAGGAGCGGGCCAGTGATCCGCGTGCAGGGCGTGATTCGCGCGAAGAACGCGGCGCGCCGGCGTCTCTTTCAGGCGCTGGTGCTGGTGATGGTCGGGATGGTGGCGAGTTCGTGCGGGTTCAAAGGCATGGCCAACGTCCCGATCCCGGGCGGGCCGGGCACCGAGGCGGGTTCCTACACGGTCTACGTTCAGATGCCGGACACGCTGGCGATCAACGGCAACAGCAGGGTGATGGTCGCCGACGTCCGCGTCGGGACGATTCGTTCGATCGCGTTGAAGAACTGGGTGGCCACCTTGACCCTCGGCCTGGACAAAAGCGTTAAGCTGCCGAAGAACGCCACCGCCATGATCGGCCAGACCAGCCTCCTGGGTTCTCAGCATATTGAGCTGGCGTCGCCGCCCAACCCGTCCGCGGAGCGCCTCAAAGACGGCGACACCATCCCGCTGAAAAACTCGTCCGCCTACCCCTCCGCGGAGCAGACGCTGGCCAGCGTCGCCATCGTCCTGCGTGGCGGCAACATCCCCAACCTGGACGTCCTGCAGGATGAGATCTACGCGATCGTCAAGGGGCGGGGCGACCAGATCCATTCCTTCCTAGGCAAGCTGGACACGTTCACCAGAGAGCTCAACGACCAGCGCGACGACATCACCCATGCCATCGACTCCACCAACCGATTCCTGGCCTACGCGGGGCCGCGCCACGACGTCCTGGACCGCGCACTGACTGACCTCCCGCCATTGATCACCCATTTGGCCGACACCCGCGGCCTGCTGATCAACGCCATCGAATCGGTGGGACGGCTCAGCGGGTCCGCCGACCAGTACCTGTCCGAGTCGCGCGCCGACATCCACACCGACCTGCAGTCGCTGCAGTGCCCGTTGCACGAACTCGGCCGCGGCTCGCCGTTCCTGATCGGTGCGCTGAAGTTGATCGGGACCCAACCGTTCGACCTCGAGACGATCGACAAGGCCATGCGCGGTGACTATTTGAATGTGTCGCTGAACCTTGACCTGACCTACAGCTCCATCGACAACGCATTCCTCACCGGAACCGGACTGTCGGGGAGCCTTCGTGCCCTCGAGCAGTCCTACGGGCGCGACCCCGAGACGATGATCCCCGACGTTCGCTACACGCCGAACCCGAACAACGCGCCCGGTGGACCGCTGGTCGAGAGGGCGCCCAGATGCTGACTCCCTTCATCAAGCGTCAGCTGACGGCGTTTGCCATCCTCACGGTGGTCGTCTTAACGGTGCTCGCCGTCTACTACCTCCGGGTTCCCAGCCTGGTGGGCATCGGCCAGTACACGCTGAAAGCCGAGTTGCCGTCGTCGGGCGGCCTATACCGCACGTCCAACGTGACCTACCGCGGCAACACCATCGGCAAGGTCACCGCCGTCGAGCCCACCAAGGAGGGCGCGGAGGCGACACTGAGCATCGACAGCCGCTTCAAGGTCCCGGCGGACACCACCGCGAACGTGCATTCGGTGTCGGCGCTCGGCGAGCAGTACCTCGACCTCGTATCGTCGGGCACGGTGGGCCGGTTCTACTCATCGGGGCAGACCATCGGCTGCGGAGCCGGTCCGATGTGCAAGAACACCGTGCCCAGTGAGATCGGGCCGACGCTGGACGCGATCAACCGGGGTCTGAGCGCTCTGCCCAAGGAGAAGATCGGCTCGATCCTCGACGAGACGGCGCAGGCTGTCGGAGGGTTGGGGCCCGCCCTGCAGCGCCTGGTCGATGCCACCCAGGCGATCGTCGGCGACGCCAAGACCAACATCGGCGACATCGACAACCTCATCGAGAACTCCGAACCGCTGTTGAGCAGCCAGGTCAACTCCGGTGGTGCGATCGAGCGGTGGGCACACAACTTGAACGTCCTGTCCGCCCAGGCCGCGGCCAATGACCCGCACCTGCGGAGCATCCTGCAGCAGGCGGCGCCGACGGCCGACCAGGTCAACGCCGTCTTCGGTGGTGTCCGGGAGTCGCTGCCGCAGACGCTGGCGAACCTCGAAGTCGTGTACGACCTACTCAAGCGCTACCACGCAGGCGTCGAGCAGGTGCTGGTGCTGCTGCCGCAGGGCGGCTCCGTCGCGCAGACGTCGCTCGGGCCCTACCCGAACGAAGCCGCCCTCGACATCGCGCTGTCGATCAACCAACCGCCGCCCTGCCTGTCCGGGTTCATCCCGGCCGACCAGTGGCGGTCACCGGCCGACCTCAGCCCAGCTCCGCTGCCGGCCGCGTACTGCAAGATCCCGATGGAGACGCCGTCGAACAGCGTGCGGGGCGCGCGCAACATCCCGTGCGTCGACGTTCCCGGCAAACGGGCGGCGACTCCCACAGAGTGCCGCGATCCCAACCCGTACGTTCCCGCCGGGACCAACCCGTGGTACGGCGACCCGAACCAGATAGTGTCCTGCCCCGCTCCGGCGGCGCGCTGCGACCAGCCCGTCAAGCCGGGGATGGTGATACCCGCACCGTCGGTCAACAACGGCATGAACCCGGCCCCGGCGGATCACGTGACGGGAACGCCGCCGCCGATCAGCGACCCGGTGACGCGGCCGGGATCGGGTAGCGTGCAGTGCAACGGCCAGCAGCCAAACCCGTGCGTCTTCACTCCCGCCGGGCCTCCCTCGGCGGTGTACAACCCGCAGAGCGGGCAGCTGGTGGGGCCCGACGGGGTCAAGTACTCCGTCGAAAACTCGACGAAAACAGGAGACGACGGATGGCAGGAGATGCTGGCACCAGCCAGCTGAACCCCCCGCCGGAATCCGAGCAGCCGGGTGGCGAGCCCGGTCCTTCGCGGTTGGGCCGCGGCTGGCTTGCCGGTACCGTCGCAGCGCTGCTGATGCTCGCCGGCGGCGTGGGGGCGGGTGGCGCCTTGGCGCTCCACGAACATCAGGGGATCACATCCCGCGCACGGTATGAGGCTGCGGCCGTTGCGGCGGCGAAGGACTGCGTCGGGGCCACTCAGGCACCAGACATCAGCTCAATCACGGCTGCCCAGCAGAAGATCATCGACTGTGGCACCGATACGTACCGCACGCAGGCCCTGCTGTACGGCAACGGGTTGATTCAGGCGTATCAGGCCGCGAACGTGCACCTTCAGGTCGTCGATCTCCGGGCGGCGGCCGAGCGCTACCACAACGGCGACGGTTCGGTCGATGTGCTGGTTGCGTTGCGCGTCAACGTGTCCAGCGATCAGGTGCAGAACAGGGAGAGCGGCTACCGGTTGCGGGTGAAAATGATGCCGGTCGACGGTCAGTACAAGATCGCGAAACTCGACCAGGTGACGCGGTGACCCTGGTGGTGGAGGAGGCGCAGACCCAGCAGAGTCAGGCCCGGGAGGTCCCCGAGTCGGCGCCACACCAGTTGGCGGCGTGGCGTGTTCGGGCGGGCGCGTTCGCCGTCGACGTGCTCCCGGGTGCCGCCGTGGTGGCGACGATGGCGCTGGTAACTCTGGCACTTCCCGCGCGTGGCGCGTGGTGGTGGGTGTGCATCGTCGTCCTGGGGTTGGCGATCCTGCTGTTGTTGGTGAACAGGACCGTACTGCCGGCGATCACCGGGTGGAGCCTCGGGCGGGGCCTGGTCGGGATCGTGGTGACGCGGCGCGACGGGGCGGCTACAGAGCCCTGGTTCTTGTTGCTCAGGGATGCGGCGCACCTGATCGATACCGCGTCGATGTTCGTGGGATGGCTGTGGCCGCTGTGGGATTCGCGGCGCCGCACCTTCGCCGACATGCTGCTGCGCACGGAGGTGCGCCGGGTCGAGTCGGACGCGCGGCCGGCCAACGTACGCCATTGGGCCGCCGCGGCGGCGCTGATCGCGGCGGATGTGTGTATCAGCGGCGCCGCGGTCAGCGTGATCGCCGTCTCCAGCCATGATCGGGCGATCGCCCTGACGCGCGAGCATATCGCGGTGCAGGGGCCGAAGATGGTGGCGCAGATGCTGACCTACGACCCCAAGACGCTGGAGATCGATTTCAACCGCGCCTTGTCGTTGACCACGGACTCCTATCGCGGGACGTTGAAGGATCAGCAGGAGACGGTCCGTAAGGGAAAGCCGGTCGTCAACGAGTACTGGCCGATCGCGAATGCGATCGAGTCCGCGACGCCGAATCGGGCGACGATGCTGCTGTTCATGCAGGGACGGCGGGGCGCAGCCCCCGACGAGCGATACATCAGCGCGACAGTCCGGGTGATGTTCGTCGAAGACCATGACGCGCACTGGCTGGTCGACGACCTCACGGTGGTCACCAAACCGAAGCCGGCCAGGAGCGGAAAATGAGCCCCCGCCGCAAGTTTGCGCCCGGGCAGGGGCTGCTCCTGGTCCCGACTGCGCGGCGCACGTGGCGCTGGAAGGTCGTCGGGTTGGCTTCCGCCGTGTGCATGGCGGTGGCGATCACGATGTCGGCGTTGGTGCTGAGTTCCCACGACGCCCATCGGCAGGTCGATCAGCGGGAGCAGGCGGCGAAGGGTTACGTGGAATGGTTCATGACGCAGTTCACGACGCTCGATCCGTTTCACGCCAACGCCTATGTGACGCGGGTGCTGGCACAGGCAACCGGCGACTTCGCGAAGCATTTCACCGACAAGGCGAATCAGATCATCGTCCAGGTGGCGCGAGCCGAACCGACCACCGGCACCGTACTCGAGGTCGGCTTGGAGCGGTGGAACGACGACGGCAGCGCACGAATGTTGGTGGCCACCGAGGTCACCTCGAAGTCGCCGGACGAGAAGCAGATTATGGAGAGTACGAACCGTTGGACGGCGACGGCGAAGCAGGAAGGGAACCAGTGGAAGATCAGCGACCTGCAGCAGATGACCTGACCGCTGGTGCGGCCACGGACGCCGAGGCGGCGGCGCTGGACGACACCGCTGAAAACCTTGAAACCACTGGAACCACTGGAACAGATCGG
>CAIYOH010000090.1 GCA_903927745.1 uncultured Mycobacteriaceae bacterium | reverse complement strand
TGGGGTGCGCGCAGGCCGTGGGCGGTCACGTTGCCCTGGTAGTAGTCCTTGTCGGTGGCGCCGGGCGGCCTCGGGTGCGGCGGGGCCGTCATCCCCGGCAGCATCGGGGCCAGCAGCCGGTCCTTCTCGTAGATCAGGTCGGCGCGGTTGTCGTCGGCCAACTCGTAGTCGTTGGTCATCGTCAGTGCGCGGGTCGGACACGCCTCGATGCACAAGCCGCAGCCGATGCAGCGCAGGTAGTTGATCTGATACACGCGCCCGTAGCGCTCGCCCGGCGAGAACCGCTGCTCGTCGGTGTTGTCGGCGCCCTCCACGTAGATGGCGTCGGCGGGGCAGGACCAGGCGCACAGCTCGCAGCCGATGCACTTCTCCAGGCCGTCTGCGTAGCGGTTCAGTTGGTGGCGGCCGTGGTAGCGCGCCGCAACCGGGCCCGGCTTCTCGGGATACCCCTCGGTGATGTTCTTCTTGAACATCGCCGCGAAGGTGACGCCGAACCCGGCGATGCCGTCCAGGAATTTAGGCACGTGCTTTCTCCTTGCTCGCGGGCGTGCTCGCCAGGGTGGGCATCGGCGGTGTGGGGAACGTTGCGCCGGCATCGACCGGGCCGGGCGGTTCGCTGCGCTGACGGCGCTCCAGCGCGCGGATGCCGGGCGCGGCGAATGGTTTTCGCAGCACCAGCACCAGTAGCACGGCGAAGGTGATGCTGCTCGCCGCCAGCAGCGGGGTCCAATACTGGTAGCCCTGGTCGCGCAGGGTGCGGATCACGGCCGCGATCAGGATCCACACCAGGGAGGCCGGGATCAGCAACTTCCAGCCCAGCGCCATGAACTGGTCGTAGCGCAGCCGGGGCAGGCTGGCCCGCAGCCAGAAGTAGATGAACAGGAACGTCCACATCTTGGCGGTGAACCAGAGCACCGGCCACCAGCCGGTGTCGGCGCCCGCCCACAGGTTCAGCGGCCAGGGAGCGTGCCACCCACCGAAGAACATGGCCGTGGCCAGCGACGACACCGTCATCATGTTGACGTACTCGGCCAGCATGAACATTGCGAACTTCAGCGACGAGTATTCGGTGTGGAACCCGGCGACCAGCTCACCTTCGGCCTCGGGCAGGTCGAACGGCGCCCTGTTGGTCTCGCCGACCATCGAGATGAGGTAGATCACGAACGACGGCAGCAGCAGGAACACGTACCAGACCTGCCACTGGGCGCCCACGATTTCCGAGGTTGACATGGAGCCGGTGTAGAGGAATACCGCCGCGAACGACAGCCCCATCGCGACCTCGTAGGAGATGACCTGCGCGGTGGACCGCACCCCGCCCAGTAGCGGGTAGGTGGACCCCGATGCCCAGCCGCCCAGCACGATCCCGTACACCCCGATCGCCGAGAGGCCAAGGATGAACAGCACCGCGACCGGTGTGTCGGTCAGCTGCAGCGGCGTCCGGTGCCCGAATATCGAGACCTCCGGGCCGAACGGGATGAACGCGAAGGCCGTGAACGCCGGAATCACCGAAATGCACGGAGCGGCGAAGTAGACGAACCAGTCGACGCCCTTGGGCGTGATGCTCTCCTTGAGCGCCAGCTTGACCCCGTCGGCCAGGCTCTGCAGGGTGCCCCAGGGCCCCGCCCGGTTGGGGCCGGGCCGCAGTTGCATCCAGCCCAGGATCTTGCGCTCCGCCAGGATCGCGACGAGCACGTTGAGCATGAGGAACGCGAAGACGCCCAGCGCCTTGACAATCACCAGCCACCAGGGGTCGTGTCCGAATTGACTCAACATGTCATGTCGCTCCGATCCGCACGAGGCCGCCAACAGTGACACCGAGTTGCTGGTGCACCGCCGAGCCGGTCGAGTTCAGCGGAAGCCACACCACGCGGTCGGGCATCTCGGTGACGACCAGGGGCAGCGTGATCGCTCCCCGCGCCGTACTGACGGTGACGGCGTCCCCGTCGGCGGCGCCGATCTCGGTCGCGGTGCCCGCGGACAGCCGCGCCACGGGGGTGTGCGCGGTCCCGGCCAGGTGCGGCTCACCGTCTTGCATCCGGCCACCGTCCAGCAACATGCGCCACCCGGCCAGCACGGCCTCGCCGGCGCGTGGCTGGGCCGGCGGCGGGGCCGCGACGTGCGGGCCGGCGGCGCGCCCGCCGTTCCAGGAGCCCAGGCCGGCCAACTGCTGGCGCGCCTCCTCGGCGGTGCCGGTCCCGAGGTAGACGCCCATCTCGGTAGCCAGCGCGTCGAGCACCCGGTGATCCGACTGGCCACCCTGGTGGGTGCTGCCGTGCAGCGCCGGGGTGAACGCGCGGTGGCGGCCCTCCCAGTTGACGAAGACGCCCGACTTCTGGTCTGTCGACGTCACGGGGAACACCACGTCGGCGCGTTCGGTGACCGCGCTGTGCCGCAGTTCGAGGCTGATCACGAAGCCCGCGGCGTCCAACGCGGCCAGCACTGCGTCGGGATCGGCGAAGTCGGCCGGTTCGACACCGCCGACCAGCAGCGCGCCCAGCGTTCCGGCCGCGGCGCCAGCCAGGATGGCGTCGGTGTCGCGGCCGGCGGCCGACGGCAGGTCGTCGGTGCCCCACGCCGCGGCGACCCGTGCGCGGGCGGCGTCGTCGGCGACGGGATGGCCGCCGGGCAGCAGCCCCGGCAGCGCGCCGGCGTCCAGTGCGCCGCGCTCTCCGGCTCGTCGGGGGACCCACGCCAGCCGGGCGCCGGTCGCGTCGGCGAGGCGGGCGGCGGCCGACAGCGCGCCCGGAGCGGCGGCCAGTCGCTCGCCGACCATGATCACCGCGCCCGGGGTGGCCAGCAGGCCGGGCAGGGGATCCGCACCGGCGGCCAGGGCGTCCAGCGTCGACGCCTCAGCGCCGGGCGCGGTGGCGATCAGCCGGCCGGACATCTTCGTCAGCCCTCGGGTGGCGAACGGCGCCACCGTGTACACCGGCAGGCCGCGCTTGCGGGCGGCTTTGCGCAGCCGCAGGAACACGATGGGCGACTCTTCTTCGGGTTCGAACCCGACCAGCAGCACCACCGGCGCGGATTCCAGGTCGGCGTAGCTCACAGTCACCGGCCGGCCCGCGACCCGGGCCGCCAGGAAGTCCGCCTCCTCGGCCGACAGCGGGCGGGCGCGGAAGTCGATGTCGTTGGTTTCCAACGCGATTCGCGCGAACTTCGAGTAGGCGAAGGCGTCTTCCCACGTCGCGCGGCCACCCACCAGCACGCCGGTGCGGCCGCGGGCGGCATCGAGCCCGCGGGCCGCCGTCGCCATCGCGTGCGACCACGACGCGGGCACCAGCGTCCCGTCGGCGCCCCGGATCAGGGGAGTGGTGATGACATCCGGTTGCCTGGCGTAGGTGAACGCCCAGCGGCCCTTGTCGCAGTTCCACTCCTCGTTGACTTCCGGGTCGTCGCCGGCCAACCGGCGCAGCACCGTGCCGCGGCGGTGGTCGGTGCGCTGAGCGCACCCGGAGGCGCAGTGCTCGCACACGCTGGGGCTGGAGACCAGGTCGAAGGGGCGGGCGCGGAAGCGGTACGCGGTCCCGGTGAGCGCGCCCACCGGGCAGATCTGCACCGTGTTGCCCGAGAAATACGACTCGAACGGCTCGTCGGCATAGATGCCCACCTGCTGGAGGGCCCCGCGTTCCTGCATGTCGATGAACGGATCCCCGGCGATCTGGTCGGAGAACCGGGTGCACCGCGCGCACAGGATGCAGCGCTCGCGGTCCAGGAGCACCTGCGAGGAGATGTTGATCGGCTTGGTGAAGGTGCGCTTGACGTCGGTGAAGCGGGAATCGGCGCGCCCGTTGGACATGGCCTGGTTCTGCAGCGGGCACTCGCCGCCCTTGTCGCACATCGGGCAGTCCAGCGGGTGGTTGATCAGCAGCAGCTCCATCACGCCGTGCTGGGCCTTGTCCGCCGCCTCCGAGGTGAACTGCGAGCGCACCACCATGTCGTTGGTGGCGACCGTGGTGCACGACGCCATCGGTTTGCGCTGTCCCTCGACGTCGACCAGGCACTGCCGGCACGCCCCAACGGGCTCCAGCAGGGGGTGGTCGCAGAACCTCGGGATCTGAATACCGAGCAGTTCGGCCGCGCGAATCACCAACGTGCCCTTGGGAACGCTGATGTCGTTGCCGTCGATCGTCAGGGTGACCATATCCGGCGGACGTACCTGTTCGCCGGTGTCAGGCTGGGCCGCACCCGAAACAGACGTCATGCGCCTACGCCTTCCCGTTCGGTGCAAGCATGGACAGGCGCGGGTCGAATGGGCAGCCACCGTGGTCGATGTGCGCGACGTACTCGTCGCGGAAGTGCTGGATCGACGACATCACCGGGCTGGCGGCGCCGTCGCCGAGCGCGCAGAACGACTTCCCCATGACCGAGTCGGCGATGTCCAACAGCGTGCCGACATCCTCGGCCGTACCCCCACCCGTTTCCAGCCGCTGGTAGATCTGGTCCAGCCAGAAGGTGCCCTCGCGGCACGGCGTGCATTTTCCGCACGATTCGTGTTTGTAGAAGGACGTCCAGCGCCACACAGCGCGCACCACGCAGGTGGTCTCGTCAAAGATCTCGAGCGCCTTGGTGCCCAACATCGATCCGGCGGCGCCGACGCCCTCGTAGTCCAGCGGCACGTCGAGGTGCTCGTCGGTCAGCAGCGGTGTTGACGATCCGCCGGGCGTCCAGAACTTGAGCCGGTGCCCAGCGCGTACCCCGCCGGCGTAGGCGAGCAGCTCGCGCAGCGTGATCCCCAGCGGGGCCTCGTACTGGCCGGGACGTGCGACGTGCCCGGACAGCGAGTACAGCGTGAAGCCGGGGGATTTCTCGCTGCCCATCGACCGGAACCAGTCGACGCCGTTGAGGACGATCGCGGGTACGCTCGCCAGGGTTTCGACGTTGTTGATCACGGTGGGGCACCCGTACAGCCCTGCCACCGCGGGGAAGGGCGGCCGCAGCCGGGGCTGGCCGCGGCGGCCTTCGAGTGAATCGAGCAGGGCGGTCTCCTCGCCGCAGATGTAGGCGCCGGCGCCCGCGTGCACCACCAGTTCCAGGTCGAAACCCGAGCCATTGATGTTGCGCCCCAGGTAGCCGGCGGCGTACGCCTCGGCCACCGCGTTCTGCAGGCGGCGCAACACCGGCAGCACCTCTCCGCGCACGTAGATGAACGCGTGGCTGGCCCGGATCGCGTAGGCGGCGATGATGACGCCCTCGACGAGCACGTGGGGGGTCGCCAGCATCAGCGGGGTGTCCTTGCAGGTGCCGGG
>CAIYOH010000089.1 GCA_903927745.1 uncultured Mycobacteriaceae bacterium | reverse complement strand
GTCGAAAAATGCCACCGCCGAGAATATTTCGCAGCGTTACATCCAGGTCGCCGGCCCCCGCAAGATGGACGCACTGACCCGAGTCCTCGAGGTCGAGTCGTTCGAGGCGATGATCGTCTTCGTCCGCACCAAACAGGCCACCGAGGAGGTTGCCGAAAAACTCCGAGCGCGAGGGTTTTCCGCGGCTGCGATCAACGGCGACATCCCGCAGGCAAATCGTGAGCGGACTATCGCCGCGCTCAAAAAGGGCGGTGCGAGCGGAATCGACATCCTGGTTGCCACCGACGTGGCGGCCAGAGGCCTTGATGTGGAACGTATCTCGCATGTGATCAACTACGACATCCCTCATGACAACGAGTCCTACGTCCACCGCATCGGGCGCACCGGCCGGGCCGGTCGTTCGGGTTCCGCCTTGTTGTTCGTCTCACCGCGCGAGCGCCATCTCCTCACGGCGATCGAGAAGGCCACGCGTCAGACGCTGATCGAGATGGATTTGCCCACCGTCGAGGACGTCAATGCCCAACGGGTAGCGAAATTCGCCGACTCCATCACCGACTCGCTCGGTCGCCCGGGGGTGGACCTGTTCCGCAAACTGGTGCAGGACTACGAACGTGAACACGACGTTCCGATGGCCGACATCGCCGCGGCACTGGCCGTGCAGGCACGCGACGGCGAGGCGTTCCTGTTGGCCCCCGAACCGCCGCCGGAGCGGCGTGAACGCCGGGACGTCGACCGAACGCCCCGGCAGGCAAGGGCGTTCAGCACCTACCGGGTCGCCGTCGGCAAGCGGCACCGGATCGGCCCGGGCGCGATCGTGGGCGCCATCGCCAACGAGGGCGGCCTGCACCGTAGCGACTTCGGAAAGATCGCGATCGGCCCCGACTTCTCGCTGGTCGAGCTGCCAGCCACAATGCCGAAATCGACGTTGAAAAAGCTTGAGGAAACCCGGATCTCGGGAGTTCTGATCAATATCCGACCAGAGACCCCCAAACCGCGAAAGGCGCAGTCGGCAAACGGCAAGCCGCGCAAGCGACCCTACGCCGAATGACCCTGTCCGAGGAGCAGGAAGCCCAGGGCGGGCTGGAGGCGACCTCTCGGGTCGATCGGGTAGCGGCCCTGACCGGCATCCGCGCGGTCGCCGCCCTGCTCGTCGTCGGCACGCATGCGGCCTACAGCACCGGTAAGTACACCCACGGCTACTGGGGCCTGGTCGGGGCTCGGCTGGAGGTTGGTGTGCCGATCTTCTTCGTGCTTTCGGGCTTCCTGTTGTTTCAGCCGTGGGTCAGGGCCGCCGCCCACGGCGGGCCGCCGCCGTCGTTGCGCCGCTACGCGCGCAACCGGGTTCGGCGCATCATGCCCGCCTACGTCATCACCGTGTTGTCCGCTTTCGCGCTGTATCACGTCCGCATGGCCGGACCCAACCCTGGGCACACATGGCTGGGGCTGGTCCGCAACCTCACGTTGACGCAGATCTACTGCACGGGCTTCCTGGGCAAGTATCTGCATCAGGGCCTGACCCAGATGTGGAGCCTGGCGGTGGAAGCGGCCTTCTATGCCTTGCTGCCCGTGCTGGCCTATGCGCTGCTGGGGTGGCTGTGCCGGCGCCGTTGGCAGCCGCGGTTGGTGCTGGCCGCGTTGGCCGGGCTGGCGCTCGTCAGTCCCGCCTGGTTGGTCCTGGTTCAGGTGAACCGCATGGTCCCCGACGGGGCCCGGATCTGGTTGCCCGCCTACCTGTGTTGGTTCGTCGGCGGCATGACGCTGGCCGTGCTGCAGGCGATGGGGGCACGCGCCTACGCCTTCGTCGCCGTCCCACTGGCGGTGATCTGTTTCTTCATCGTCTCCACGCCCATCGGGGGGGCTCCGACGACTTCACCCCGGGCGGTGACCGAGGCCCTAGTGAAGACGTGCTTCTATGCCGTGATCGCCACATTGGCCGTGGCGCCGCTGGCTCTCCGCGGTGCCGGCCCAAACCATGGGTGGTACTACCGGTTGCTGGCCACCCGGCCGATGGTGTGGCTGGGGGAGATCTCCTACGAGATCTTCCTGATCCACTTGATCGTCATGGAACTCGCGATGGCCTACGTCGTGCGCGCCCACGTCTACACGGGCCCGATGCTGCGCGTGTTCGTCGCCACGCTGGCGCTGACGATCCCCTTGGCCTGGCTGCTGCACCGCGTCACCCGCGTGCGGGACCGACCGGCGCATGGGCGCCTGGCCGGTCGAGGTCAGGATCGGATGCGGATCGGCACCGATAGCGGCCGGCGCACGTAGCTGCCGCCCGAGAAGACGATGGCCGACTCGTCGACCTCGAAATCTTGGCAGCGGGAGAGCAGTTCGGTGATCGCCACGCGCGCCTGCATGCGCGCCGCGGCCGCACCCAGGCAGTGGTGTGCGCCGTGGCTGAAGGTCAGGATGTTGCGGGGACGCCGGGTCACGTCGAGTGTGCCGGCATCGGAACCGTAGTGGCGTTCGTCGCGGTTGGCCGACCCGTACAACAGCAACACCTTGCGGCCGGCGGGAATCGTCGTGCCGTGCACGGTCACGTCGCATGTCGTGGTGCGAGCCAGGCCTTGCACCGGCGCAGTCAGCCGCAGTAACTCGTCGATGGCCTCTGGGATCAGCCCGGGTTTGTCCACCAAAAGCGCGCGCTGATCGGGTCGTTCGTGCAGCAGGGACATCGAGCCACCGAGCATTCCGGTGGTCGTGTCGTTCCCGCCGGTGACCATCGTGAACGTGAACGCCAGCACTGCCAGCGTCCCGGCGATGTCTCCGTCTGCGCCCACCCCGGCGGCGACCAGATGCGAAATGGTGTCGTCTCTGGGTTCGCTGCGGCGGCGCTCGATCAGCGAACTGAAGTAGCCCATCATCGACCCGACCGCGTCTCCCACGGTGCCTGGGGCGTCGGCCGAGCTGCCGAGGCCGCCGTCGGTGGCATTGGCGGCGACGATCGCGTCGGTCCAGCCGTCGAACCGCTCCCGGTCCGCCTCGGGTACCCCCAGATAATGTGCGACCACCATCGACGGGAGCGGTTTGAACAATTCGGTGACGATGTCACCTCCGCCCTCGGCGCGTAGCTTCTCGATCCGCTGGACGACGAAGTCGCGCACCGCAGGCTCCACCGCCTCGACCTGCCGCGGCGTGAAACCGCGCGACACCAGTTTGCGGAATTCGGTGTGCACCGGCGGATCCTGCATCACAAAGGGCGGATTGTCCTGCAGACCAATCATTTCCAGTTCGCCGTAGGTGACGGTCAGCCCCTGTGCGGAGGAGAACGTCTCGTGGTCGCGGGCCGCCGACCAGACGTCTGCGTGCCGGGACAGCACGTAGTAGTCATGCCCAGGCCGCTGGGCGGGCACGACGTGATGCACCGGGTCTTCGTCGCGCAACGCCCGGTACATCGGCCAGGGATTCGCCCATGTCTCGGCGGTCGCGAGCTCGAATCGGGCTGCGGCGCCGGACACCATCACCGGGAGCTGCTTATATCGCCGCTCCCGGATTCAAGATCCCCAGCGGGTCCAGCGCCCCCTTGATGCGGTGGTTGAGCTCCATCACCTCTGGCCCGAGGTAGTCGGATAGCCACGGCCGCTTCAACCGGCCCACGCCGTGCTCGCCGGTGATCGTGCCGCCCAAGCCGATTGCTAGTTCCATGATCTCGCCGAACGCCGTGTTCGCGCGTTGGGTCATTCCGGCGTCGGCGGGGTCGTAGACGATCAGGGGGTGGGTGTTGCCGTCGCCGGCGTGGGCGATCACCGAGATCATCACGTCGCGCTGTTCGGCGATTCTCTCGACGCCCGCGACCAGCGCGCCGAGCGCCGGAAGCGGCACGCCGACGTCTTCCAGCAGCAGCGATCCCTTGGCCTCGACGGCCGGTATGGCGTACCGGCGCGCCGCGACGAACGCCTCGCCCTCATCGGGATCGTCGGTGCAGAAGACGTCCGAGGCGCCGTGTTCGCTGAACACCCCCGCCATCAACTCGGCGTCGTCGGAACCCGCGCGCCCGCGCTCGTCCGAGCCAGCGACCAGCATGGCCGCCGCCGAACGGTCCAAGTCCATGCGCATGGAGTCCTCGACGGCGTTGATCGCGACCGAGTCCATGAACTCCAGCATGGAAGGGCGCAGCCGCGCGGTGACTCCGAGAACCGCGTCCATCGCCGCCTGTACTGAACCGAAGCTGGCCACCACGACGCTGGAGGTGTGCTGCGCCGGCAGCAGCCGCAGCGTTACCTCGGTGACGATCCCGAGTGTGCCCTCGCTGCCGACGAAGAGCTTCGTGAGGCTCAGCCCGGCGACGTCCTTGAGTCGGGGACCGCCAAGCCGTACAGCGGTGCCGTCGGCCAGCACCACCTGCATGCCGAGCACGTAGTCAGTGGTCACGCCGTACTTCACGCAGCACAACCCGCCCGCGTTGGTGGCGATATTGCCCCCGATGCTGCAGAACTCGTATGACGACGGGTCCGGCGGGTACCACAGGCCGTGTTCGGCGACGGCCCTCTTCACCTCGGCGTTGAACAGTCCCGGCTGGCAGACTGCGGTGCGGGTGACAGGGTTGACGGTGATGTCACGCATCTTCTCCGTCGACAGCACGATTCCGTCGTCCAGCGCGGTCGCCCCGCCCGACAGTCCGCTGCCGGCTCCCCGGGTCACCACGGGCACCCGGTGGGCGGTGGCCCACCGCAGCACCGTCTGCACCTCCTCGGTGCGCCGCGGCCGCACCACGGCCAGCGGTTTGCCGGCCGACGGGTCGCACGCCCGGTCCTGGCGGTATCCGTCGGTCACGGCCGGGTCGGTGACGACCATGCCGTCGGGCAGGCTGGCGGTCAATTCCGCTAGCGCGTCACAAGTCACCCGCGGATTCTACAGGTGCGCGGTCGAGTTCCCGCAGCGACGGCAGGCCGATCGCGACCAGTCCGATCAGCAGGATCGGCACTGCCAGCGCCAGGAACGCGACCGTCAATCCGGCGGTATCGGCCAGTGGGCCGGCGACCAGCAAGCCCACCGGGCCCGCCGAATAGGTCAGCCCCGCCATGACCCCGACAACGCGGCCGCGCAGCCGGTGCGGGGCCCGCGTCTGCATCACGTGGTTGTAGATGGGCTGGATCGGGCCGTAGACCAGGCCGATCACCGCAGAGAACAGCAGGATGACGGGTAGCGGCGGCAGAAACGCGATGCCGACCGTCGCCGCGCCGAAGGCCAGAGTCGCCGTCAACACCGCGGTGCGCCGCCGCATGTGCGTTGCCAGCACCGCGTAACCGAGGGCACCGGCCACCCCGCCGAACGCGAGCGCCATCAATGCCCAACCCAGCTGGGCGGGTTGGTGCCGGTCGGTGAAGTACTTCGGGAAGAGCACACTCTCCATCGGCAGATACATCGCGGTGACGGCGAGGTCGATCAATCCCAGCGTCCGCAGCACCCTGGTGTTCCACACGAATCGCAGCCCCTCGGCGATACCCGACACCAGCCCGTTGCGGTGGCCCGCATGATCCGGCGTGCCCGTCCCGTCGAGTCGCAGCGCGGCCATGGCGAGGAAGGACAACGCGAAGGCCCCCGCGGTGATCCACATCGTGTTGATGCCGCCGACCGTGGCGATCATCACGCCGCCGATTCCCGGACCAACCATGAAACCGAGGTTGAGTACCGCGTCGTACACGCTGTTGGTGCGGTCCAGCGTCCAGCCCGCGCGGGTGGCGGCCTCGGGCAGCATCGACTGGCGCGCCGTGGTGCCCGCCGGATCGAAACTGGCCGTGAGCAGCCCCAGCCCGGTGAGGAGCCCCAGGTTTATCGCGTCGCGGGCGACCAGCCAGGCAATCAGTGGGACGGCGGCCACCGCCGCGCCGGACAGCGCATCGGAGATCAGCGAAACCCGGCGTCGCCCGAAGAAGTCCACCGCGGTGCCGGCGAACAGCGTGGACAGCGCCAGCGGCAGCGTCATGCCCGCGGCCACGATTGACGCATCCCGCGCCCGATCGCCATGCTGCAACGCCAGCCACGGGAACGCGACGATCGAGATGCCGGTACCCGCGGTCGCCATGAGGGTGGCGAACAGGATCAACAGTGCCGGGCCGCGGCTCGTGTGTCGCATGGACATCGCCGCTGAATCTAGCCCCGAACCCCTCGTATTGCAGGATGTTGCTGTGCTGACCCATCCGCGTACCGGCCGGGCGTTCGCCTCCCCGGTCGCACCCGACTCGGGATGGCCCGGGGATCGGGCGACGCCGCGCACCCCGGTGGCGGCCGACGCCACCGGGGTGCGCGAGGCGAGCGCCGAGGCCGGTTCGATCCCCGAACTCGACGCGATGGTCAGCGTCTGTCGGGCGTGCCCGCGGCTGGTCGGATGGCGCGAGGAGGTCGCCATGGTCAAACGGCGGGCGTTCGCCGACCAGCCGTACTGGGGCCGGCCTGTCCCGGGTTGGGGATCGCCGACGCCGCGGCTGCTGATCGTCGGGCTGGCGCCCGCCGCGCACGGGGCCAACCGGACGGGACGGATGTTCACCGGAGACCGATCCGGTGACCAGTTGTACGCGGCGCTGTACCGGGCCGGCCTGGTGAATCAGCCGACCAGCATCGACGCCGCAGACGGGTTGCGCACCACACAAATTCGCATCGTCGCGCCCGTGCGGTGCGCCCCCCCGGCGAATGCACCCACCCCGACCGAGCGGGACACCTGCTGGCCCTGGCTGAATGCGGAATGGCGCCTGGTGTCCGAGCATGTCCGGGTCGTCGTCGCGCTGGGCGGGTTCGCCTGGCAGGTGGCACTACGCATTCCGGGCGAGCCTGCGACGCCCCGGCCGCGGTTCGGCCACGGCGCCGTCGCCGAACTGGGAACCGGGGTGCCGCTGCTGGGCTGCTACCACCCCAGCCAGCAAAACATGTTCACCGGACGGTTGACACCGGAGATGCTCGACGACGTCTTCGGAAACGCGAAGGCGCTGGCTGGGATTCGGTGACGGGTTCGGTAAACCGGACGTGACACCGTTTACGATGAGACTGACAGCGATGCCCGTGGCGACGGCAGTGGCGAGCGAACGAGGACCTGGTGAAACGAGCGTTCATAACCGGGATCACCGGACAGGACGGTTCCTACCTCGCTGAACTACTGCTGAGCAAGGGATACGAGGTTCACGGGCTGATCCGCCGGGCGTCGACATTCAACACGTCGCGGATCGATCACCTCTACGTCGATCCCCATGAGGCGGGCGCGCGACTGTTCTTGCACTACGGCGACGTCGTCGACGGCACCCGGCTGGTGACGTTGCTCAACTCCATCGAACCCGACGAGGTGTACAACCTGGCGGCGCAGGCGCACGTGCGAGTCAGCTTCGACGAGCCCGTGCACACCGGTGACGTCACGGGCATGGGTTCCATGCGGCTACTGGAAGCCGTTCGACTTTCCGGGGTGCGCTGCCGCTACTATCAGGCATCCTCGTCGGAGATGTTCGGTGCCTCCCCGCCCCCGCAGAACGAGCTGACGCCGTTTTATCCGCGCTCACCGTACGGCGCGGCCAAGGTGTATGCGTACTGGGCGACCCGGAATTATCGGGAAGCGTACGGATTGTTCGCCGTGAACGGAATCTTGTTCAATCATGAATCACCCCGGCGCGGTCAGACATTCGTCACCCGGAAGATCACGCGGGCGGTGGCACGGATCAAGGCCGGAATCCATTCAGAAGTCTACCTCGGCAACCTTGATGCGATTCGCGACTGGGGTTACGCGCCCGAGTACGTGGAGGGAATGTGGCGGATGCTTCAGGCCCCCGAGCCGGCGGACTTCGTCTTGGCGACCGGACGAGGTTGCAGCGTCAGGGATTTCGCGCAGGCCGCGTTCGACCATGCCGGACTCGACTGGCACAAGTATGTGAAATTCGACGAACGCTACCTGCGGCCCGCCGAGGTGGATTCCCTGATCGGTGACGCGACCAAGGCTGCCGAGGTGCTCGGCTGGAAGGCTTCGGTGCACGCCCTGGAACTAGCGCGAATCATGGTGGATGCCGACATTGCCACCCTGGAGTGCGAGGGAAAGCCCTTTGTCGACAGGCCGACTCCCACCGACCGGACATGACCGGGTCGGCGGACACACCGCTGCGCGTCCTCGACCGATCGGCGCCGGTCTATGTCGCGGGACACCGCGGGATGGTGGGTTCGGCACTGGTACGCAAGTTCGCCGAGGAGGGGTTCACGAATCTTGTCGTGCGGTCGCGTGCTGAGTTGGATCTCACGGATCGGGTCGCCACCTTCGACTTCGTTCTCGAGTCGAGGCCGCACGTGGTAGTCGACGCCGCAGCCAGAGTCGGCGGGATCATGGCGAACAGCACCTATCCCGCCGCCTTCCTGTCCGAAAATCTTCAGATCCAAGTCAACCTGCTCGACGCGTCGGTGGCAGCTCGGGTGCCTCGGTTGCTCTTCCTGGGTTCCTCCTGCATCTATCCGAAATTCGCCCCGCAACCCATCAAGGAAACCGCGCTGCTCACCGGTCCTCTGGAGCCCACGAACGATGCGTATGCGATCGCCAAAATCGCCGGTATTCTTCAGGTCCAGGCGGTCAGGCGACAACACGGCCTGGCGTGGATCTCGGCAATGCCCACCAACCTGTACGGACCGGGCGACAATTTCTCCCCGACGAACTCGCATCTGCTGCCCGCGCTGATCCGCCGGTACGAAGAAGCCCGAGCCGCCGAAGTGCCGGAGGTGACGAACTGGGGTACCGGGACGCCGCGGCGCGAACTGCTGCACGTCGATGATCTGGCCGGGGCATGTCTGCACCTCCTGGAACACTTCGACGGGCCCGAACACGTCAACGTGGGCACCGGCGTCGACCACACTGTCGCTGAGATCGCCGCCTTGGTGGCCGACGCTGTGGGCTTCAGCGGCGATACCCGATGGGATCCGACCAAACCGGATGGGACACCCCGCAAGGTGTTAGACGTGTCGGTGTTACGGGAGGCGGGCTGGCGTCCCCGCATCGCGCTGCGCCAGGGTATCGAAGCGACAGTGGAGTGGTACCGCGCGAACGCCGCCACGGCGAGGACGTGATCCGCGAGCCCCCGGTGACACAGAGGACCTCGTCGGGGCTCGCGTCGATGTCAAGAACATCGTTGACCCCCATGCGATCTCAGCTGATTGATGAGCACCGCGTCACTCACTGGCGTCGACCCGGGCCAGCGCGTCTCGCAGGATGCGTCCGGTTCCCTCCCGGTCCGGGTCGTGGCGTAGCAGCATGCCCTTGGCGAACGAGAGCTTGTCGCCGTTGCGGCGCGGCATCACGTGCAGGTGGATATGGAACACCGTCTGGAAGGCGGCGCGGCCGTCGTTGATCGCGACATTGGTTGCGTCGGCCAGTTCCGTGGCCCGGGCCGCCCGGGCGATCCGTTGTCCGAGGGTGATCATCCCGGCCAGGGTCTCCGGCGGGGTGTCGGTGAGGTCGACGCTGTGGCGTTTGGGCACCACCAGGCTGTGGCCCCGGGTGAACGGGCGGATGTCGAGGATCGCCAGGTAGTCGGCGTCCTCGTAGATCCGGATCGCTGGAGCTTCACCGGCGATGATCGCGCAGAACACGCAGGACATGATGCTCACGGTACTGGCCTCACCCGGACGGGGATAGGCTGCCGCAGTGGACGCTCGTCACGTGGCCTTCGCCGGCGCGGCCGCCCAGTCGCAGATGCTGGCCGACGGGCACGTGACCGCACCGGAGCTGCTCGAGGTCTACCTGGAACGGATCGCGCGCCTCGACCGCGAACTGCGCTGTTACCGGGTGGTGCTGGCCGACAGCGCGCGGTCCGAGGCCGCTGTCGCGCAGGAGCGCCTTGACGCCGGCGAGCGGTTACCCCTGCTCGGCGTTCCCGTGGCGATCAAGGACGACACCGACGTCGCGGGCGAGGTGACGGCATGCGGCAGCGGCGGTCACGGCACCGGGGCAACCGCCGACGCGGAGGTGGTCCGCCGCCTGCGGGCGGCGGGCGCCGTCATCATCGGCAAGACCAACGTGCCGGAACTGTTGATGTTCGCCTACACCGAATCGCTGACGTTCGGGGTCACCCGCAACCCCTGGGACCTGCGCCGCACCCCGGGCGGTAGCAGTGGCGGCAGTGCCGCCGCGGTCGCCGCCGGGTTGGCCCCCCTGGCGCTCGGATCCGACGGGGCCGGCTCGATCCGCATCCCCGCGACCTGGTGCGGTCTGTTCGGCCTCAAACCGCAGCGCGACCGGGTGTCGCTGGAGCCGCGCGAGAGCGCGTGGTTCGGGCTGAGTGTCAACGGCCCCCTCGCGCGGTCGGTGCGCGACGCGGCCCTGTTCCTGGACGCGACGTCGACGATGCCCGGTCCCGAAGGCGAGTTCGCCGCCGCCGCGGCGAGCGCTCCCGGCAAGCTCCGCATTGCGCTGAGCACCACAGCCCCGACGCCGCTGCCCGTTCGGGTCGGCCAAGCCCAACTGACGGCCGTCGACCAGGCCGGCGCCCTGCTTCGCGACCTCGGCCACGAGGTGGTCACGGCCGATCCCGACTACCCGGCCGTGGCGATCCTCGCGAACTTCCTGCCCCGATACCTGCGCGGCATCAGCGACGACGCGGACGCGCAGGTTCACCCGGAGCGGCTCGAACCCCGCACCCGCGCCGTCGCGCGCCTGGGTTCGGTCTTCTCCGACCGGCGGATGGCCGCCGTTCTCGCGGCCGAGGCCAGGGTCACCAGCCGCGTGCAGTCGATCTTCGACGATGTCGACGTCGTCATCACGCCGGGGACCGCGGCCGGGCCCGCACGCGTCGGTGCGTACCAACACCGCGGCGCGGTGTCGACGCTGCTGGGCATGGCCCAGCGGGTGCCTTACCAGCAGATCTGGAACCTGACCGGACAGCCGGTGGCGTCCGTGCCGTGGGACCTCGACGGCGACCTGATGCCGTTATCGGTACAACTCGTCGGTCGGCCGTACGACGAGGCGACGTTGCTGTCGCTGTCCGCGCAGATCGAGGCCGCGCGACCGTGGGCCGACCGGCTGCCGCCGGTGTCCTGACCCAGCCCGCTTCGCCGAGAGTGAACAGCCCTTGCCTACGGCTGCAACTGTGTAATCATGTAATCATGATTGCACACCACACACAGAAGAGGTCCGGACGTCCCGGGGGCTGGCAGCAAGCGCAGCAACCCGATGCGAGCGGCGCCGCG
>CAIYOH010000088.1 GCA_903927745.1 uncultured Mycobacteriaceae bacterium | reverse complement strand
GCGGCAACGGCGGCAACGCGACTCCCGGCGGCACCGGCGGCGACGGCGGTAACGGTGATGGGGGCGGCACCGGCGGCGACGGCGGCCACGGCGGCACCGGCGGCAACGGAGGCCCACCCGGATCAGCCACCAACGGCGCAGACGGCGGCACCGGCGGCACCGGCCAACCGGGCGGCACCGGCGGTGTCGGCCACGGGGGCGACAGCAACGGCGCCCCCGGCGGGCCGGGCGCCAACGGCACACCCGGATGACAGGGCCGACCCTGCGTCACCGGGTCGGACTGGGCGCTGGTGGGTTGTGCCGACCCCGAGCAGGCGGGCGACCTCGTGTATCGCCGCCCACTTCCCGATCGGGTGAAGGGCGGTTTTCCGGTTGACAGATGGACCAGCCGGACGTGGAACCCTTCTGTTTTAACTGTCCCGCGCCGGGCCCTGCGAGTGGGGATCGAGCTCGTCGAGGGCCTCACTGGCGTAGACCGCGATTCGCTGAAGATGCGGCAAAGTGTCCCGGCAGCCGGTGAAACCGATGTCGAACTGACCGTCGTAGGTGAAGCAGGTGATGTTCAGAGCCAGGCCCTGGAATGTGGCCGAGACCGGGTAAAAGGCGTCCATCCGGGCGCCGTGCAGGTATACCGGCTCCTGCGGGCCGGGAACGTTGGAGATGACGACGTTCATCGGCGGCCGGACTTTGTCACCGACACCACTGACGATGACCGCGACCGCGGGAGCCAGCATCGCCATCGTGAAGACCTTGCGCGTAGCCGGGTCCATCGTGCGCAAGTGGCTCTTAGACGCCCGCATGGATTCGTGGATCGCCTGCAGGCGCGCCACCGGATCGGCGATGTCGGTGGCCAGGCTGGCCCAGACGAACCCGATCGCGTTCGCGCCCGTTTCTCCCGGCTCTCGCAGGCTCACCGGCACGCCGGCGATCAGTGGTTTATCGGGAAGCAGACCGGTATCGGCCAGATGACGCCGCAGTGCACTTGAGCAGATCGCCAGGAAAACGTCATTGACCGAGGTATCGGTTTGCTCGCAGACCGCTTGAATACGTGTGAGGTCCAGTTGTTGTGTGGCGACGCGACGCGCCGCGGTCAACCGGCCGTTGAGTGCGGGCGCCGTTGACCCCTCGAACGGCAGCCGCACCGGTTCCGAACCGTCCGACCGGGACAGCCCCGCGATGCCGCGGCCGACTGATACCGCCCTGCGGCCGATCACGACTGCGGTACGAATAACGGACCTCACCACGAATCTGCCTGTCTTGGAATGTTTCTCGCGCACCGGGTCCGGGTACAGCCATGGTGCACACGAGTCGCCCTCCGGGTCGGTGGCCAGGGACCGCGTCAGCAGCCGCATCCCGCCGACACCGTCGGTGAGGGCGTGGTGGATCTTGCAGTAGATCGCGAAACGGTTTGGGTGCAAACCTTCGATCACATGGCACGTCCACAGCGGCCGGGACCGGTCGAGCCGCACGGAGTGCAGGTGCGAGATCAGTTCTCCCAGTTCACGTTCGCCACCCGGGGCGGGAAGCGCCATAT
>CAIYOH010000087.1 GCA_903927745.1 uncultured Mycobacteriaceae bacterium | reverse complement strand
TGGTCGGGGTTGTGGTGGTGGGCGCTGCCGTGGTGGTCGGGGTTGTGGTGGTGGGCGCTGCCGTGGTGGTCGGGGTTGTGGTGGTGGGCGCTGCCGTGGTGGTCGGGGTTGTGGTCGGGGTTGTGGTGGTGGGCGTCGTCTCGGGCGGTGGCGTAGTGACTTCCGCGACGCTGGTGCTGATGCCCGGCTCGGTAATGACCGTACTTGGCGGGGGCGCCGGCACTTTCGGCGTAGTGGTGTCAACCGGGGTGGTCCCCTGGTTGCTCACCGTCAGCGCGAGAAGTCCTGCCACGAGGACCGCCGCGCCCGCGCCCGCCAGGCTCAGCACCAGCGCCGTGCGCTTGTACCAGGGCAGTCCCACCGGTTCGTCGTCGTAGCGTTCGTCGTCGTGGCGTTCGTCGCCGTAACCGATCGGGCCCCCCCGTGTCCCCAGCCCCTCCGAAGACCGGGCCTCCCCGGCATATTCGCCGGTCATATCCGGACCGGTGTAGGGAACCGGTTCGCCGGAGTCGTCGGTGTCCGCCGACCAGGCGAGCGCGGGTTCGGCGGCGATCTGCGTGGCCATCTCGGTCGGGGGGACGGCGGCGGCCATTTCGGTTGCGAGGGCCGGGGCCATCTCGGTCGGGGTGTGCACCATCTCCGATGCCATGGTGGGTGGTGCGGCCGACGCGCTCTGGTCGCCGAGCATCGCCGCGCCGATCGCCGCGCTGAACGTGGGCTGGGGCAGCGAGTGGACCGGAACGCGGAAGTGCCGCGAGAGGCTCGCGCCGATCAGCGGAATGACGGCGCCGCCGCCGACCGTCCCCAGGGCGGCCAGCGCGGCGTTCGGAACACCGCTGCGTCGCAACGCTTCATCGACTGAGACGAGGAAACGGTCCAGCGGTTCGGAGATGAGTTGCTCGAACTCACCGCGCGACAGCCGGACATCATCGCCCGCCCCGGTGACGATCGTGGCCGACTCGGCAGTTGACAGTTGCTCTTTGGCCCGACTGCATTCGCCGAGCAGCCGACCCTGCGCGGCGAGTCGCGCGGTGCCGGTGAGGTCGATGGTGCCGGTGGCGTCGGCCATGGTGGCTGCGTTCGCGGCGGCCAGGACGAGCTGATCGAGTGCGTCGCCGGAGAAGGCCGTGTCCCGCATCGACGTGCCGATCTGTCGGCTGGTGGATCCCGCGTCGAACAAGGTGATACTGGCGCCGCCGGCACCGAAATCACACAGCGCAACCACGCCGTTCCCGGGGAACCCCGGGCGCGTGCGCAGGGCGGTCCACGCCGCCGCGGCGTCAGAGACCAGCACCGGCGGCGCCCCGCTGCGGGTGAGGTCCGGCTGGGCGAAGAACTCCTCGCGCAACGCGCTCAGCTGTGTCTGCGTCCAGTAGGCCGGGATCGCGACGGTCACCGGCGTTCCGTAGCCGACGATGCGGGCCATCGCTTCGATCGCCTCGACGGTCAGGGCCTGGCCCAGGTATCTTGTACCGTCGGTCGCCACCAACGGGGTCGGGTCGCCGACGCGCTCGACGAATCCCCGCAGCACCAAACCCGATTCGGTCAGGTTGGCGTTCTCGTGGGGCAGGCCGACTTCTGTGGGCCGGTGCTCGAACAGCGTCACCACGGGGCTCCGGGTCACTGGAGGCCGACCTACGTGGACGGCAACCAGGTGGGCCACGCCGATCGACAGCCCGAGCGCATCACTCATGTCGCGCACCCCTGTCGTGAGAACGCATCCCTGCCCCTAGAACGTCGTCACCTTGTCGATGCTGACGAACATGCCGTGTCCGGTGCGGTCGTTGGTGAAGCGGGTGCCATTGATGGTGGCGTCGATCTTCCACCCCAGCGCCTCGTAGGTCATGTAGTCCAGCGTGACGGTCGGGATCGCCCCCAGGTTGCCCAGCACCCACTGCACCGTTCCGTCGGCGGTGACGCTGACGCCGTTGGCGTGCTCGCCGTCTTGTAGCGGTGAGCTGGTGAACGGTGCCTCGCAGCCCACGGTGTCCTTGGTGATCTGGCAGCGCGTCGTGCCCGACTTGGTCTGGATGAAGGCGCGCCCGTTCTTGTCGGGCTGCAGCGGGATGGCGCCGGTCGGACTTCTCGGTGCCGTTGGTGAACTCGGGGTCGCGGACGGCGCGGGAGTGGTGGTCGACGGGGTGCGCGTCGGGGTGGGGAACGTGGAAGCGGTCGGACCGGCCCCCGGCGCCGCGACCGGCTTACCGTCAATGATCGAGCTGCAGCCGGATAGCGCCGGTGCGCTCGCCACCAGGGACGCCAGCAGGAGCGATCCCCCGGCCAGGCCTCGCCGGACGTTTCGTGACAACCGCACGCGCGACTCCCAGTTCCTCACAGAATGCGGGCCCCAGAGTACGCAGCGGGTGCCGAAAGTCTCTACAGTGACGCGCCTGCCGGCTGGTGATTTCCCTCAGGCCGCCGGGAATTCGGCGGCCGCGGCCAGCACCCGGTTGCGGACGAGGAACCAGCCGGCGGTGAGCGCCACGACGGCGAAGACGATCGCGCCCATCAGCCACGGACCCTGGACCGGGTCGAACAGCATCACGACCACGACGCTGACCAGGAACGCCAGCGTCAGGTAGCCGCTATAGGGCGCCAGCGGCATCCGGAAACTGGGCCGTTGCAGCACCCCCGCCCGCGTCAGTCGGTAGAACCGGAGCTGCGCCGCCACGATCGTGCCCCAGGCGACAACGACGCCCACCGCGGCGATGTGGAGCACGATCTCGAACGCCTGGCTCGGCTTGACGGCGTTGAGCACGATGCCGAGCAGACCGATGCTGCTGGTGAGTAGGATCCCGCCGTAGGGCACACCGTTCCTCGAGATCACTCCGGTGAACTTGGGGCTGCTGCCGTTCATCGCCATGGAGCGCAGGATGCGACCGGTGGAATACAGTCCGGCATTGAGGCTCGACAGCGCGGCGGTGAGGACGACGACGTTCATCAGGCTGCCTGCCCCTCCGAAGCCGACCTTGGAGAAGAACGTCACAAACGGGCTCACGTGGTTCCGGTATGCCGTGTGCGGCAGCAGCAGGCCCAGCAGGACCGACGAACCGATGTAGAAGACGGCGATGCGGAAAACCACCGAGTTGATCACGCGCGGCATGATCTTCTCAGGGTTCTCCGTCTCCCCGGCCGCGATGCCCACCAATTCAACTGCGGCGTAGGCGAAGACCACCCCGGACGTGACGAGCACCAGGGGCAGCAGGCCGGCCGGCAGCAGGCCCCCGTGGCTGGCCCACAGTGAGATACCGGTGTCGTGCCCGTCGATCGTGAACGGCCCGACCAGGAACACCGTGCCGACGACGAGGAAGACCACCAGGGCCGCCACCTTCAGCAGCGAGGCCCAGAACTCCAGCTCCCCGAAGAGCTTGACCGAGATCAGGTTCGTCGCCAGTACGACCACCAGCGCGATCAACGCCAGCGTCCACTGCGGGATCGCGCGGAACGCGCCCCAGTAGTGGAAGTAGACCGCGATCGCGGTGGTGTCGACGATTCCGGTCATCGCCCAGTTGATGCAGTACATCCACCCGGCGACGAAAGCGACCTTCTCGCCGAAGAATTCTCGGGCGTACGACACGAAAGAGCCCGACGACGGCCGGTGCAGCACCAGCTCGCCGAGCGCGCGCAGGATCAGGAAGACGAAGACGCCGCAGACCCCGTACACGATGAAAAGCCCGGGCCCCGCCGACGCCAGCCTGCCCCCGGCGCCAAGGAAGAGGCCGGTCCCGATCGCCCCGCCGAGGCCGATCATCTGGATCTGACGGTTGGTGAGGCTCTTGTGGTAACCGGCTTGCTCGCGAGAGTGCCGCTCGCCATGCGACGTTGACATCGAGCTCCTGCTCTGGCCTGCCTCTGGGAATCCACAGGCTAACCCATGGACGCCCCGCACGCCGCCCCGGCGACCGTCCGACGTGCACGGACGCGCCCCGGGAACAAGACGGTGCCGCCCCGCGTTGGCATGATCGATAACTTGAGTGAGTAAGGCTCAATTCTGAGTTGACACCGCGGTGCGGCCAGAGCAGACTTGAGCGAAGCGCACTCAGTGTCGTCCAGTTCGCAGGCTCTACCAGCAAGCTCTACCAGCAAGCTCTATTACCCAGGAGGAAACAACCATGGCTCGTGCGGTCGGCATCGACCTCGGGACCACCAACTCCGTCGTCGCAGTTCTGGAGGGCGGCGACCCCGTCGTCGTCGCGAACTCCGAGGGCTCAAGGACCACCCCGTCGGTCGTTGCGTTCGCGCGCAACGGCGAGGTTCTGGTGGGCCAGCCCGCCAAGAACCAGGCGGTGACCAACGTCGACCGCACCATTCGCTCGGTCAAGCGACACATGGGCAGCGACTGGTCCGTCGAGATCGACGACAAGAACTACACCGCGCCGGAGATCAGCGCCCGCGTCCTGATGAAGCTGAAGCGGGACGCCGAGGCCTACCTCGGCGAGGATATCGAAGACGCGGTCATCACCGTGCCCGCTTACTTCAACGACGCCCAGCGTCAGGCCACCAAGGACGCCGGCCAGATCGCCGGCCTCAACGTGCTCCGGATCGTCAACGAGCCGACCGCGGCCGCCCTGGCCTACGGCCTGGACAAGGGCGAGAAGGAACAGACCATCTTGGTCTTCGACCTCGGCGGCGGCACCTTCGACGTCTCCCTGCTGACCATCGACAACGGCGTGTTCGAGGTTATGGCGAC
>CAIYOH010000086.1 GCA_903927745.1 uncultured Mycobacteriaceae bacterium | reverse complement strand
GTTTCTGGCCGTGACTCTGTTCTGTTCGGCCAACTTTCAGCACAGTGTGGCCAACATGGGTTACTTCGGACTGATCTCGGCTCAGGGAAACGGTCCCGGCTGGTGGGTTGCGTTGGTGTGGAGCATCATTCCGGTGGGCATCGGCAATATGATCGGCGGTGCGTTCCTGGTGGCGCTGCCGTTCTCCTATGCCTTCCGCACCGCCCATCGTGGGACGGCCGGGGGTTTCGATCACCGCAGCGGTTAGCCCGTACCCCGCCGGGCATGCCGGTGACGTCCAGGTGAACAATTTCCATCCTGCTGGTGAATTCCTCTGTGGAGCATTCGGATTGGTTGCGACGGGCGGCTCCGGCACTACGGTTTGAGAAGTCGCGTTCCGACGTCGGGAGGAGGTTCGCACCATGCGTCACGTGGTTCGGCACCCGGGGCATCACCGCGGTAATCCCCGAACCCGACGACCAGATCGGCCACCGAAAACGACGGGGAGCACGCGGCGGACGGCCACCGGCCTTCGACGCCACCGACTACAAGGGCCGCAACGTCATCGAACGAGGAATCAACACCGTCAAGCAATGGCGCGGACTGGCCACCCGGTACGACAAACTCGCCATCGTCTACCGCGGAGCAGCCGTCCTTCGAGCCATCACACTCTGGCTCAAACGGTTAGGAGACACGCCCTAGCGGGAATCGGAATCCCAATGGGTGGTTGGCTTGGGGCCGTAGACCGGCGATCGCGTTGGCAACGGTCGTATCGTCGCAGTCGGCATAGAGGAGCTCTCTGGTCTTCTCAGGGTCAGTCCACACCGTTCGTCCCTTGCCGTCTGGTCTCAGCGCCGAGTCCCACCCCTCGCGCAACATGGTGGGCTCATGGACCACTTGCTCTCCGAGGCTGTGACCCACCTGGGGGACGAGGGCGCAGAGGTACACCAGATGCTTTACGGGGCGGCGCGCTGCGACCAAAGGAATCGTCTGGCCGCCCATCGAGTGCCCCACCAGGATGACGTCATCGTGGTATCCGGTCAGGGCGTCGCAGACGACCTGCGCGTAGTCACTGAAGGTCGAAGCTGGGTCATCACAAGGCAAGTCCATGGCGACGACGTCGTGGCCTCGCTCAAGCAGCCACGGAGACAACATGTTCCAGCATGAAGCGCTATGCCAGCCACCGTGGACAAGGGCATAGGTCGCCATATTCCGTCACCGCTTTTCGGTGTTGCGGCGTTCGCGCTCCCGCAGCTCCCGGCGCATGATCTTTCCCGTGGTCGTCGTCGGGAGGGTGTCGATGAACTCGATATCGCGCGGGTATTCATGGCGTGCGAGTCGGGTTTTGACGGATTCGCGGATGTCGCTCTTGAGGAGTTCGGTGGGCTGGTGGCCCTCGGCGAGAACGACGAATGCCTTGATGGCCTCGGTACGCACGGGATCCGGTACACCGATTGCCGCGGCGAGGCGCACTGCCGGGTGCCGCAGCAGTGCGTCTTCGATCTCGCCTGGGCCGATGCGGTATCCAGACGAGGTGATCACATCGTCGGCGCGGCCGCGGTACCAGAAGTAGCCGTCCTCGT
>CAIYOH010000085.1 GCA_903927745.1 uncultured Mycobacteriaceae bacterium | reverse complement strand
GTGGTCCCGCGCAATCCCTGAGACACGTCCCATCCCCGACGCTCGGGGCGACGGACTCGATCGGCCGGGAGGGGGCGTCGCCGACGGCGCCGCCACCGGTGGCGGCGGCGAACGGCGAGGCACTCGCTCCGCCGGATGGTCTGGTGGACACGCCTGCTCCAGCGTCCGTCACCCCCATGGGCGTGGTCGCACCGTCGGTCCCGGCCGTGGCCGGGGTGTCGTGGTCGACTTCCGCGGCGCCGGAGGTGGCCGAACCGTCTACGCTCACCGAGCCGATGCCCGCCTATGGTTCCGACCTGCGCTCGCCCGCCGCCCCCGCACCGGTCTCCCCCGCGGCGCCGGCGGTGCCGGCGGAGGGCGAGCCGGTGGTGTCGCCGGTCGAGCGGGTGTCGCCGGGCGGGATGTCGCCGGCAGTACCCGGCGGGGCGGCCCTGGCGGCGACAACCGTCGCGGCCGACGGCGTGGGGTCAACCAGGTCAGCGCACCAGCGCCGGCTGCGCAGACTCGTGGATGCGGTGGCACGCCAGGAACCGCGCCTGTGCTGGGCGGTGGGGCTGCGCGATGACGGCGTCACCACCGTGCTCACCACCGACCTTGCCGCCGGCTGGATTCCACCGCACGTTCGATTGCCCGCCCGTGTGTCGGTGCTCGAACCAGCGGTCCGGCGCGGGGATTCGGGGGCGGTCGATCTGTTGGGCGCCGTCGTGGCCTTGGCCGCGCATCGGCCGGGCGCGCACGTCGCCAAGCCGGGTCACGAGGCGCCGGCACTCACCGGTGATCGGGCAGCACGTTCCGCCGTCCCCCACGTCGACGAGATTGGACCCGCCCTCGTCGATGCCGTGCGCCGTCGCGACGGGCTGCCAGACATCGCGCGGACGCTCGCGGTCCCGGCGGTGCGCCGAACGGGTGTGCTCGCGAGCGAAGCCGAACTGCTGCGCGCGCACATCGCCGAGGTCCAGAATGCGATCCTGAACGCCTACCCCCACCACGCCCCAGCGGCCGTCGTCGACTGGATGCTGCTCGCCGCGATCGCGTCCCTGATGGACCACCAGCCGTACCTGGCGAACTATCACCTGGCGTGGTTTCGAACTTCCGCAAAATGAATACCGGGGACAGCTTCTTCCTGTCAGAATGACGATTCCCATCGCACTGCCGGGGAACAGGGGAAGCGGAGGTGAGATCGTGAGTTTCATCCGGGTGGATGCGCCGACCTACGGGGGACTGTCTCAGGCCCCTGGGCCGCCAGTGATTTCGCCCCCGGCCCCGCCCCCACCGGACCCGTCGCCGGCGGGCGTCGCCCTAGCCGGACTCCACGCAGCCAGCAACCTCGGCGTCCCCGATGACGTGGCGGGCAGCGCCCAGGGTGATCTCGATCGTCGGGCGTCTGCGGGCGACGCCGCGGCGAAGTTTCCGGCCAATGAGGCCGTCTCCGCCCAAATGATTCAGCAGGTGGTCTCTGGCATCACGGGTGCGATCGGGGGCGTCGTCGGCGGCATCCTGGGTCCGTTGGCGCAACTTCCGTTGCAGGCGATGCAGGCCGGCGAGTCTGCCCTGCAGCCGCTGGTGAGCGCGGTGCAATCCGGCCGCAGCGCCCCGGTGGACGCCCCGACCGATGCCTCCGGCGACGAGTCCGACGCCGAGCTTGGCCCCGAGCCCGCGGCCGGGACAGGCGGCGAGCCGGACGGCGTCGCGGGCCCAGCTTTTAGCGGCGCGACGGACGGGGGCACAACCCCCACCGGCTACCTCGGCCCCCCGCCGGCACCGGCGTCGTCACCGCCGACGACTCCCGCGGGAGCTGCGGCACGTCCGGCGATGGCGGCACCCGCAGGCGGCCCGCCTCCCACGTCCGGCCAGCCGGGGATGGCCGGTATGCCGGTGATGCCGCCGGGGGCGATGGGCGGCTCCGTCGCGGGGTCCCGCAAGGACGGTCCGCCCGAGAAGCGGGTTGCCGCCCCGGGTGTGCCCAATGGCCAACCGGTCAAGGGCCGCTTGACCATTCCGCCCGGCGCTCCAACGACCGGCAGGCCCGGCGAGGCCAAGCCGACCGTGGTGACCACTCGTCCCGCACGGCGAATCGTGATCATGCCCTCGGACGAGGAAACGGCAGAGAGCCTCCGGTAATGCCGCTCAGTTTGTCCAACCGCGACCAGAACTCCGGACACCTGTTCTACAACAGGCGGCTGCGGGCCGCAACGACGCGCTTCTCGGTGCGGATGAAACACGACGACCGTAAACAGACCGCCGCACTGATCCTGTCGATCGTGCTGGTGGTGATCGCCGGGGGCTGGATGCTGTTGCTGAACGTGCTCACACCGACTGGTGTGGTGAGCGATTCGACAATCGTCGGCGATCGCGACTCCGGAGCCGTCTACGCGCGCATCGACGGCCGACTTTATCCGGCACTCAACCTCACGTCCGCGCGGCTGGCGACGGGCAGCCCCGGGCAGCCCACCTGGGTCAAGCCCGGCGAGATCGCGAAGTATCCGACTGGCCCGCTGCTGGGAATTCCCGGCGCCCCCGCGGCGATGTCCGCCAACCGGGGGCCCTCCTCGGCCTGGGCGGTGTGCGACACCGCCGCGGGACGCATGCACGCGGGCGACAAGCCTGCGGTGACGTCGATCGCGGGCCAACTCACCGGCGGCGGCCGCGCGGCACCCCTGCGCGACGGCGCGGGGCTGCTGGTCACGGTGAACGGCAACACCTACGTGATCTGGGGCGCCAAACGCTCACAGATCGATCCGGGCAACCGGGCCGTCACGTTGAGCCTGGGCCTGGATCCCGGGGTCACGGCGCCAGTGGAGATGTCGCGCGCGCTCTTCGATGGGATACCCGCGACCGAACCGCTGCGCGTCCCCCAGGTGCCCCAGGCCGGGACCCCGTCGACGTGGATCCCGGGGTCCCCGGTGGGTGCGGTGCTGCAGGCGCAGACCGCCGGCGGCGGCAGCCAGTTCTACGTCGTTCTGCCCGACGGCGTGCAGAAGATTACGAGCTTCGCGGCCGACCTGCTGCGAAACGCCAACTCCTACGGTTCGACCGCGCCTCGCGCGATGACTCCCGATGCCTTGGTCAGCATTCCCGAGGTCCATTCGCTGACACTGGATGACTATCCAGCCAAGCGGCTCAACTTCGTTGATACCGAGGCCAATTCGACCACCTGCGTCGGATGGGAGAAATGGTCAACCGATCCGCAGGCCCGCATCACGGTCTACAGCGGCCGGGGACTTCCGGTGCCACCGGCCATGGACACTCGGATCGTGCGGCCGGTGGGCGATGACCGGGACCCGACGTCGGTGGTTGCCGCGGGGGTGCTGATGCTGCCGGGCGCAACGAATTTCGTCACATCGACCAGCGGTGGGATTACCGCCGACTCCCGGGAATCGCTCTTCTGGGTCGCCGATAACGGCGTTCGATTCGGGATCGCCGCGGACGATTCGACGGTGCGGGCCCTCGGCCTCGACCCCGGGTCCGCCGCGCAGGCCCCCTGGCCACTGCTGAGGACGTTCCCTGCGGGACCGGCGCTCTCGCGGCAGGCGTCCCTCGTGGCGCGTGACACTGTGCCGACTCTCGGTCGCGGCGTTGTGGTGACGACGTCGGCGAAGCCCGGAGGCTAGGCGATGTCGAAGAAAGCGTTCCCCATCAGTCGCGCCAGGATCGAACCACCACGACCCGTCCGGGTGGCGCCTCATCCGCCGATCGCCCTACCGGAACGCGAGCCGCGCAACATCTGGATGATGATCGGTGTCCCGGCGTTGATCGTGGCACTGGTCGGTACGGTCGTCATGCTCTACGTCTCGGGTGTTCGCAGCCTGTCCACAGGCTTCTTTCCGCTGATGGGTATCGGCGCCTTCAGCATGCTGGCGTTTTCCGGACGCCTCGGCAAGACGCGCAAGATCACCTGGGGTGAGCTGGAGCGGGGGCGCCGCCGCTATCTTCGCGACCTCGACGCCAACCGTGACGAGATCCAGAAAGCGGTGTGCGCACAGCGTGATTGGCAGCATTCGGTGCACTCCGATCCCCACGGTCTCGGTGCCGTCATCGGTGGTCCGCGCATGTGGGAACGTGGCCGCGGCGACGCGGATTTTCTGGAGGTGCGGTTAGGCAGGGGCGTCCAGCACGCCCCGGACTCGGTGTTGTCGGTCACCTGGCCCGACATCGCATCCGATGAGGAGCTGGAACCGGTCACCGGCCAGGCGCTGCGCGACTTCATCCTGGAGCAGCGAAAGATCCGCGATATCGCCAAGGTGGTGAACTTGCGGTCGGCGCCGGGGTTCAGTTTCGTCGGCGAGGACTCCGACCGCCTGCGGTCCCTGATGCGGTCGGTGCTGTCGTCGCTCGCGGTGTTCCACAATCCCCGTGACGTCAAGCTGATGGTGGTCACCCGCAACCCGGAGGCGTGGTCGTGGATGGTGTGGCTGCCGCATAACCTGCACGATCAGCTCTTCGATGCGTGCGGTTGGCGCCGCCTGGTTTTCGCGACGCCCGAGAAACTGGAGGAGGCGCTGGGCGCCGAGTTGCACATGAAGGGCAGGCGCGGGGCGTGGACGCCGATGACAGCGCCAATTCCAACGGCGACGGGCTCGGCGCTGGAGTCGGGACCCGATGAGGGGGTTCTTGGACCCCACTTGGTGATCGTTGATGACAACACTGGTAGTCCCGATGCGTGGGAGGGGGTCGTCGGGCAGGTCGGCAAGGTGGGCATCACGTTGCTGCGCATCGCCTCTCGCGTGGGAACCGGGGTCGGTTTCAGCGAGGACCAGGTTTTCGAGATGACGGAACGCCCGGGCGGCCCAGCCGGTTCCGGCACGGCACCGCTGTTACGGTTGCGGGGCGCATTCTTCGCCCACCCCGACCAACTACCGGTCCAGCGCGCCTACCGCTACGCACGGGCGATGGCGCGGTGGTCCCCCACCAGCCGCCCGGAGCCAGCCGATTCGACCAGCGGTGCCGCAGAACTGCTGCGCGCGCTGGGCATCGGCGATCCCCGCGACGTGGACGTCGAGCGGCTGTGGGCCGAGCGGCGGGGCCGCGGCGATGAGCGGTGGTGCGAGATACCCGTGGGCGCCAAACCCAACGGCGACCTGCAGAACATCATCCTTCGGGCCAAGGACTTCGGCGGATTCGGTTTTCACTCGGTGGTGATCGGCACCAGCGGAGCGGGCAAGTCGGAGTTCTTCCTCTCGCTGGTGTACGGCATCGCGCTGACACACTCCCCCGAGGCCTTCAACGTGATCTTCGTCGACATGAAGTTCGAGTCCGCCGCGCAGGACATCCTGGGTATCCCGCACGTGGTGGCCGCACTGTCGAACCTGGGCACAGACGAGCGCCACCTCGCGGAGCGCATGCGCCGGGTGATCGACGGGGAGATCAAGCAGCGCTACGAGTTGTTCAACTCGGTGGGCGCGCGCGACGCCAACGATTACGAAGAGATCCGGCTCGCCGGGCGCGACCTGCCCCCGGTGCCGGTGTTGCTCGTCATCGTCGACGAGTACCTGGAGCTCTTCGCCAACCACGACAAGTGGATTAATCTCATCATCCACATCGGCCAGGAGGGACGCGGCGCCAACGTCTTCTTCATGCTGGGCGGGCAGCGCCTCGACCTGTCCTCCCTGCAAAAGGTGAAGTCGAACATCGCGTTTCGCATCGCACTGCGCGCAGAGTCAGGCGACGACAGCCGCGAGGTGATCGGGTCGGACGCCGCCTACCATCTCCCGTCGAAGGAGAACGGTTTCGCGCTGCTCAAGGTCGGGCCCCGCGACTTGGAGCCGTTCAGGTGCTTTTACCTGTCGGCGCCGTTCGTAGTGCCCAAGACCATGGACGCGGCGAGCACCGTCGACGTCATGCTCACCAAACCCCGGCTCTACAACTGGCAGTACCAATCACTGGACGCGGCCGACGCCGCAGCGTTGGAGACCGTCGCCGCGATCGACGCCGAACCGGACGAATACCTCTACCATGACGATGGGTTTAAGAAGAAGAAGATCGTCGACGTGCTGCGGGACTCGCTACGCGCCGTGGCGCACGAGTCCCCGCGGCGGCCGTGGCTCGAGCCGTTGGAAAACTCGGCGCCCGTCGACGTTCTGGTTGCCGGGTGGCGGGGCAAGCCGTGGCATGTTGATTACGGCCGCAACCCGGGGCTGATGTTCCCAGTCGGCGTGGTGGACATCCCCGAAGAGTCCCGGCAGATCGTGCACGCGGTCGACGCCCTGCGCAGCAACATCATGGTGGTGGGCGCCAAGCAGCGCGGCAAGACGACCACCTTGATGACCCTGATGTGTTCGGCGGCAGCGATGTACAGCCCCGCACGGGTCACGTTCTTCTGCATCGGTGGGGCGACGATGGCGCAGGTGGCCTCGCTTCCGCACGTCACCGACATCGTGTCGCCCAAGGACCACGAAGGTGCCGAACGCATCCTGAGCACGATCGACGCGTTGATCTCCGCGCGTGAAGATTCGTTCCGGCGGCTGCGGATCGACCTCGATGGCTTTCGTGAGCGCCGGTTTGGTGTCGGTAGCGACGGACTGGGCGGCACCGATCCCCGCGACCCGTTCGGCGATGTGTTCGTGGTGGTCGACGACTACGACGGCCTGTACGCCAAGGACACCGTGCTCGGTGATCGCATCATCTCGGTGAGCAGCCGCGGTCCCGAGTACGGGGTGCACGTCATCTGTAGCGCGGGCGGCTGGATCCACGGGCAGCGCCAGAGCCTGCTGCAGAATGCCACGGCGCGAATTCAATTGCGGCTGGCCGACCCCAGCGAAAGCCAGATGGGGCACTCCTCGATCGAGTCCCGCGAGGCGGCGCGGCGGACCATGAACCGGCCCGGTTTCGGTCTGACGGACAGCCTGCACGAGCTCCTGGTCGGCGTTCCCGCGCTCACCGATGCCGCCACGGGTGTATGGGTGGATGTCACCGAGATCGGCGCCCGCATCGCCGACGTCGCGGGGGTGACCAAGCACGCGAGCCTGCAGCGGCTACCGCGGCGGGTGGCACTGCGGTCGATCCTCGATGACGAGGCCGCCCACCCGAGTGGCGACGATCTGTCGATCGCCTTCGCCATCGGAGAGCGGCACAACCTAGGCCCCGTCCCACTTCGGCTGCGGGAGAGCCCCGGGCTGGTGATCCTGGGACGCCAGGGCTGCGGCAAGACCACCTCGCTGGCGGCCATCGGTGCGGCGGTGATGAACCGGTTCGGCCCCGACGAGGCCCAGCTGACGCTCATCGACCCGAAGACCGCGCCGCACGGCCTGCGCGATCTGCACGCCCCGGGCTACGTGCGGGCCTACGCCTACGAGCAGGACGAGATCGACGAGGTGATCACGGAGCTGGCGCAGCAGGTTCTGCTACCCCGACTGCCGCCGAAAGGTTTGAACCAAGAGGAGTTGCGTGCCCTGAAACCCTGGGAGGGATGCCGCCATTTTGTGCTCATCGATGACGTCCAGGACCTGCGCCCAGACCAGGGTTATCCGCCGAAGCCGCCGGTGGGCGCCGCGCTGTGGAAGCTGATGGAACGTGCACGCCAGATCGGGTTGCACGTGTTCACCACCCGCAACAGCGCCAACTGGGCGACGCTGACCATGGATCCGTGGATACGGTTCCAGACGTCGGCGAAAGTCGCCCAGCTGTATATGGACAATGACCCGGACAACAAGATCAGCCGCGTCGTGCGCGCCCAGGCGCTGCCACCGGGGCGCGGCCTGCTGGT
>CAIYOH010000084.1 GCA_903927745.1 uncultured Mycobacteriaceae bacterium | reverse complement strand
GACCCTCCGCGGTGATGAACACACCTTTGCCGGTCTCATGGTCGGCCTCGACCCGGTCGATCCAGCTGTAGTCGAGCGCCGACTGCGCCAGGCTGGTGATCCGCGCCGAGTGTGGCAGCAGGCGTTGCCGCAGTTCGATGATGGGCGCCAAATCGACCGACACCCAGGCGAACCGGGCGTCGGGCAGCGCGCGGTCCAGCCGCCAGAAGGTGGTTTGGAAGCCCTCCGCCAGTGCGACGACGGTGGCCTCGGGGTGCGCGGTGAGGTACCGGGTGGAGCACCGGTCGACGGCCAGGGACCGCAGCGCCATCTCCTGACCCCTGTGCCTGAACTTGCCGAAGTCGACGTCGATGGACTCGACAAGGCGGATCGCCATCGGGTCATCGATGATCGGGTCCGGGTGCGCGGCCTGGTGGGCGCGGCCGTACAGGGTCATCAGCGCCGTCTCGGAGACGCCGGTTAGGTTGCTGGCGTTGACTTTCGGCGCCACGGGCTTGTTCGGTGCCGCGTTACGCGGTGAGGAGTTCGGGGTGGAACTTCGCCGCCATCCGGCGCAGCCCGTCGTGCCAGTCGACCGTGGTGCCGCCGATCACGGCGCGCATCCGGGTGGTGTCGGTCGGGTTGCCGCGCAGCGCCTGCTCGCTCTCCTCGAAAATCGGCTCCCGGCCGACGAGTGTGCCCAGGTATTCGCACCACTCCTGGATGCTCACGGTCTGCTCACCGCACCAGTTGACCGTTGTCGCCGGCACCGACGCCGCCGCCAGCAGCTTGGGGATGGTCGCGATGATGTCGTCCTCATGAATCGGGTTGTAGCGGGCGGGCCCGCCTGGCGGGACCGGGATCGCCATGCCCGCCAGGATCATCTCCAACTGGTAGTACGGCCAGCCCCCGTTGTCGCCGTAGGGGACGTTGAGCCGCGCGATCGTGGTGGGCAGGCCCAGGATCCGCGCCGTCGTCCGGGCGACTACCTCCCCGGCGATCTTGGAGATGGAGTAGGTGGGGAACAGCGGCTTGTGGTTGTCGCCCAGTGCCGCGCTCTCGGTGCGCGGTTCGTCGCCGGGCGGGTCGTAGACGGCGCCGGAAGAACAGTGCAGGAACGCCTTGGCGCTGCGGCAGTGGGCCATGAGCAGGCCCACCGACTCGGCGTTGGCCGCCATGTCCTTCTCCCAGTTGCCGCTCTTGGCGACCGCCAGGTTCAGCACGTAGTCGAAGTCGGTGGGCAGGCCGGAAAAGTCACCCGACGCCAGATTCACCGGCTCGCAGCGCACGCCGGCGGCTTCGAGGCCCTCCCGACCCGCGGCGCTGGTGAAGCGGGCAATGCCCCACACCTCGTTGTCGGCCGCGAGTGCCACCGCGATGGGGGTGGCGACCTGGCTGGTCGGACCGGTGATCAGAATCTTCGCTCCCTGCATGCGCTGATCGTAGCGGCCGGGCGCGCACACACCGTAAAGGCCAATAGTCCCTACTGCCCGGCGCGCCGTTGCACCATGATTCGACAGATGACAGATCGGCCGAGCATGCTCTTCCGGGTCGCGGCGGGCGTGGCTATCGCCGCAGGACTGGTGTTCGTTGTCGCCGTGATCTTCTTCTCGGGCGTCATGGTGGGCAGGGCGTGGTCAGGCATCGGCGACGACGGTCGCGTCATGGCGCCGTCGTGTCCCATGATGAGCGGCGACGGGATGATGCCGGGCGGGATGATGCGGCCCAGCGGCATGCCGCGCCCCACTCCGATACCGATTCCCACGGCCCCGGGGGGCGCTCGCCCCTAGCG
>CAIYOH010000083.1 GCA_903927745.1 uncultured Mycobacteriaceae bacterium | reverse complement strand
GGCGGCGGCGCCAAGGCCGTCGGCAACGCGGTCAACGAAACAGTCGTGTACGCCTTCATGGCGCTGTTCGTCGTCAATGTGGTTGTCACCGCGGTCGGCATCCGGATGTCGGCGAAGTAGTCCGGGGGGCACAGAGAAAAACCGTGACGCTACGAGCCGTGTACCCGCGACTGTCCAGACAACTCGACAAGCCGATCTCCAGCATGAGCCGGATCGGCGATCACATGCTGTTCTATGCTCAGGGGCTCGCCGGTGTCCCCTTCGCGGTCCGCCACTACCGGCGGGAAGTCATTCGCCTCATCGCCGAAATCAGCATGGGCGCAGGAACATTGGCCATGATCGGCGGCACACTCGTGATCGTCGGTTTTCTGACGCTCGCCGCGGGCGGCACGCTGGCGGTCCAGGGGTACAGCTCGCTGGGCAACATCGGCGTCGAAGCGCTGACCGGATTCCTGGCGGCCTTCATCAACGTGCGCATCGCGGCACCGATCGTCGCGGGAATCGGCCTGGCTGCCACGTTCGGCGCCGGGGTGACCGCGCAACTGGGCGCCATGCGGATCAACGAAGAGATCGACGCGCTGGAGTCCATGGCGATCCGGCCGGTGGCCTATCTGGTCAGCACGCGGATCGCCGCCGGGATGATGGCGATCACGCCGTTGTACGCGATCGCCGTGATCCTGTCCTTCCTCGCCAGCAAGTTCACCACCGTGGTCCTGTTCGGCCAGTCGAGCGGCCTGTACGAGCACTACTTCTCGACATTCCTCAACCCGATCGACGTGTTGTGGTCGTTCCTGCAGGCCGTCCTGATGGCGGTCACGATCTTGTTGATCCACACCTATTACGGCTACTTTGCTTCAGGCGGACCCGCCGGTGTCGGCGTCGCGACCGGGAACGCGGTGCGGACCTCGCTGATCGTGGTGGTGTCCGTGACACTGCTGGTGTCGTTGGCCATCTACGGCACCAACGGCAACTTCAACCTGTCGGGCTAAAAGAGGGCGAGGAGAGGAGGTGACACGACAGTGACGCGCAGTCAGGGACCCGAACCCCTTCGGCCCCAAACACCCGGCTCCGCGCGCCCCGTCGCGGCGCCTCGAAGACGGCAGGTCGGTCCGGGGCTGTCCGCGCGCGCCATAGCGGGATTGGTGACCGTCGTGCTGATCGCCGCTGTCTTCACGCTCGCGATAGTGCTGTTCCGCGGGGATCTGAAGAAAGGCGTCCCCGTCACCCTCGTCTCGCAACGTGCCGGTCTCGTGATGAATCCCGAGGCCCGGGTGCGGATGCGCGGCGTCGAGGTGGGCAGGGTCGACTCGATCGACGTACGGCCCAACGGCGAAGCCGTCTTGCACCTCGCGATCGAGCCGTCCCAGATGCACCTCATTCCGGCCAACGTGGTCGCCAACATCACTTCGACGACGGCTTTCGGCGCCAAGTTCGTCGAACTGTTGCCGCCGGCCGAGCCGTCTGCGCAGCCGCTGCGAGCAGGTCAAGTACTCCAGGGCAAACACGTCACCGTCGAGACCAATACCGTATTCCAGGAACTCACATCGGTGTTGTCGACGATCGAACCTGCCAAACTCACCGAGACCCTCGGCGCGATTGCGTCGGCGGTCAACGGCCGCGGCCATAAGATCGGCCAGTCGTTGTCCGATCTGGACGCGTTCCTGGCCACCCAGGAACCCGTGCTTCCCGCGCTGAGCCACGCGCTCGAGGTGCTGCCCACGGTGAGCAACGCCTACGCCGACGCGGCGCCGGATCTCCTCGCGACCGCCGACAACACGGTCCGGGTGAGCAAGACGATCGTTGACGAGCAACAAAACCTGGACGCGTTCCTGATCAGCACAATCGGGTTGGCCGACGTGGGCAACGAGGTCGTGGGCGGCAACCGCCAAGCGCTGACCGATGTCCTGCACCTGCTGACGCCGACCACCGATCTGCTCAACCAGTACCACCAGGCGCTGTGGTGCGGCCTCGCCGGTTCGCTGCTGGTCCTGCATGCACCCAACCTGCCGGAGCCGATGATCAAGGCGAAGATCTACGTCGGTTTCGGCTCCGAACGTTACCGGTATCCGGGCAACCTGCCGAAGGTGGCCGCCACCGGCGGTCCGCAGTGCCAGGATCTTCCCCGGGTGCCCCTGGAAGTGCCGCCGCCGTTCGTGATCGCCGACGTCGGCACCAACCCCCAGCAGTACGGCAACCAGCAACTGCTGCTCAACTCCGACGCACTCAAGCAAATGCTGTACGGGCCGCTGGACGGGCCGCCGCGCAACACGTTGCAGGTCGGTCAACCCGGATGACCGGCTCACGCGCGATGATCATCAAGTTCGGTGCCTTCGCCACCGTCATGGTGCTGTTGACAGTCTTCCTGTTCTTCATCTTCGGGCAGTACACCACCGGCTCGAGGACCGCATATTCCGCGATGTTCACCGAAGTGTCGCGGCTCAAGCCCGGCGAGACGGTCCGCGTTGCCGGCATTCGGGTGGGGACCGTCAACGACGTCGCGCTGCGCAACGACAAAAAAGTCCTGGTGACATTCGACGCCGACCGCAACGTGGTGCTCACCACCGGCACCAGGGCCGTCGTCCGCTACCTCAACCTGGTCGGCGACCGCTACCTCGAGCTCGTCGAAGGACCCGGATCCACCAAGGCGCTCCCCGCGGGTGCAGAGATTCCGATCGACCGCACCGCGCCCGCGCTCGACCTCGATCTGCTGCTCGGCGGACTGAAACCCATTACCCAGGGGCTCAATCCGCAGGATGTCAACGCGCTCAGCGCGGCGCTCATCCAGGTGTTCCAGGGCGAGGGCGGAACTCTGCAGTCGCTGCTGGCGAAGACGTCCTCGTTCACCAACACTCTGGCCGACAACAGTCAAACGGTGCAGGAGCTCATCGACAACCTCAATACGGTGGTGGGCACGATCGACAAGGACGGCACCAAATTCTCCGGGGCCGTCGACCGCCTCGAGAAGCTGATCACTGGGCTGTCGCAGGACCGTGACACGGTCGGCACCGCAATCACCGCGCTGGACAACGGGACCTCCTCGATCGCAGACCTGCTGGGCCGGGCGCGCCCGCCGTTGGCCGGCACTGTGGATCAACTGAACCGGCTCGCGCCGCTGCTGGACAAGGACAAGAACCTCATCGACGCCTCGCTGCAGAAGGCGCCGAACAACTACCGC
>CAIYOH010000082.1 GCA_903927745.1 uncultured Mycobacteriaceae bacterium | reverse complement strand
GGGCTGCTCGCTGGACATCATCGCCGACCAGAGCATCTTCACGCTGATCGTCATCGTGCTCGTCATGACCGCCGGCGCGGCGCTGGTGATGTGGATGGGCGAGCTGATCACCGAACGCGGGATCGGCAACGGCATGTCCTTGCTGATCTTCGTCGGCATCGCCGCCCGCATCCCGAGCGAGGGCAAGTCCATCCTGGACAGCCGGGGCGGGGCGATCTTCGCCGCGGTCTGCGTCGCCGCGCTGGCGATCATCGTGGGCGTGGTGTTCGTCGAACAAGGGCAGCGCCGGATCCCCGTCCAGTACGCCAAACGCATGGTCGGCCGCCGCATGTACGGCGGAACGTCGACCTACCTGCCGCTGAAGGTCAATCAGGCCGGCGTCATCCCGGTCATCTTCGCGTCGTCACTCATCTACATTCCGCACTTGATCACCCAGCTGGTCCGTAGCGGCAGCGGCACCGCGGGCAACACCTGGTGGGACAAGTTCGTCGGCACCTACCTGTCCGATCCCAGTGATCCCGTCTATATCGGCATCTATTTCGGGCTCATCATCTTTTTCACGTACTTCTATGTGTCGGTGACGTTCAATCCCGACGAGCGTGCCGACGAAATGAAGAAATTCGGTGGATTCATCCCCGGCATTCGACCGGGCAAACCCACCGCCGATTACCTACGCTACGTGCTGAGCCGGATCACCCTGCCGGGCTCGATCTACCTGGGCGCGATCGCGGTACTGCCCAACCTTTTTCTGCAGATTGGCAACGGCGGCGCCGTTCAGAATCTGCCCTTCGGCGGCACGGCGGTGTTGATCATGATCGGCGTCGGGTTGGACACGGTCAAACAGATCGAAAGTCAGCTCATGCAGCGCAACTATGAAGGGTTCCTGAAGTGAGAGTCGTTTTACTCGGACCCCCGGGGGCGGGCAAAGGGACGCAGGGCCAGAAGCTCGCCCAGCGGCTCGGGATTCCGCAGATCTCCACCGGCGAACTGTTCCGGAGCAACATCGGCAACGGCACGAAACTCGGTATGGAGGCCAAACGCTACCTGGACGCCGGTGATCTGGTGCCCGCCGACCTGACCAACCGGCTCGTCGACGAGAGGCTGAACGAGGCCGATGCGGCCGACGGCTTCATTCTGGACGGCTACCCGCGCTCGGTCGAGCAGGCCGAGGCGCTGCACCAGATGCTGGAGCGCCGGGGCGCCGACATCGACGCCGTTGTCGAATTCCGCGTCTCCGAGGCCGAGTTGCTGCAGCGGCTCAAGGCACGTGGCCGCGACGACGACACCGATGACGTGATCATCAACCGGATGAAGGTCTACCGCGACGAGACCGCGCCACTGCTGGACTACTACCGCAATGAGCTGGCGACGGTCGACGCCGTCGGTGCGGTTGACGAGGTGTTCGACCGCGCGCTGCGAGTGCTGGGCGCTTAGGAGTGGGCGCGCTGGGCCGCCTGCGGGTCCGCAAGGTGGTGCCGCAGCGCAGCGCTGGGGAACTCGACGCGATGGCGGCGGCCGGTGCTGTGGTGGCCGCCGCGCTGCGTGCCGTCCGTGCCGCCGCGGTAACCGGGACATCGACACTGGGCCTCGACGAGATCGCCGAGTCGGTGATCCGCGACGCCGGCGCGGTTCCGTCGTTCCTCGGCTATCACGGCTACCCGGCGTCCATCTGCGCGTCGGTGAACGACCGGGTGGTCCACGGCATCCCGTCTTCCGCGGAAACCCTGGCGCCCGGTGACCTGGTGTCCATCGACTGCGGTGCCGTGCTCGACGGCTGGCACGGGGACTCCGCGGTGACCTTCGGGGTCGGGACGCTGGACCCGGCCGGCGAGGCGGTCTGCGAGGCGACCCGGACGTCGCTGGAAGCGGGGATCGCGGCGATGATCGCCGGTAATCGGTTGACCGACATATCGCACGCTATCGAAACGGGCACGCGGGCGGCCGAAGCCCGGCACGGACGGCCGTTCGGGATCGTAGGGGGGTACGGCGGGCACGGTATCGGCCGGCAGATGCACATGGACCCGTTCCTGCCCAACGAGGGCTCCCCGGGACGCGGCCCGCTATTAGTGCCTGGTTCGGTTCTGGCCATCGAGCCGATGCTGACCCTGGGAACAGGGAAAACGGTGGTTCTCGACGACCAATGGACGGTGACCACCGTCGACGGGTCGCGCGCGGCCCACTGGGAACACACCGTCGCGGTGACCGACGGTGCGCCGCGGATATTGACTCTGGGTGCAACCCCCGGTTGAACTAAATCCCCGGTCCGCTCGTATGACAAGGCGGAGGTGATGCAGTGACACGCGTATCCGGCACCCAGAAAGCGTCGGGGGCCGCCGAGGCAGTCCTGATGAAGGCGCTCTACGACGAGCATGCGGCTGTCCTGTGGCGCTTCGCGCTGCGGTTGACCGGGGACCCGAGCCAATCCGAGGACGTAGTTCAGGAGACGCTCCTGCGGGCGTGGCAGCATCCTGAGGTCATCGGCGACACCGAGCGTTCGGCCCGGGCGTGGATGTTCACCGTCGCGCGCAACCTGATCATCGACGACAAGCGCAGCGCACGGTCCCGCTACGTCGTCGGCTCGACGGACGAATCGAGCGCACCCGAGCAGTCCACGCCGGACGAGGTCAACGCCGCGCTGGACCGGCTGCTGATCGCCGACGCGATGGCCCAGCTGTCCAGCGAACATCGGGCCGTGATCGAGCGGTCGTACTACCGCGGGTGGACCACTGCGCAGATCGCCACCGACCTGCAGATTGCCGAGGGCACGGTGAAGTCGCGCCTGCACTATGCCGTGCGCACGTTGCGACTCACTCTCCAGGAACTGGGGGTCACTCGGTGACGTATTCGGAATGCACGACATACCCGGAAAGCACGACATACCCGGAAAGCACGATGGGCTCCGACATCATGAAGGGCGACAAGACATGAACGACATCAGGATGCCGATACCGGGCGCCGGTGACCCCTACGCGATGTGGGACGCGGCGTACGTGCTGGGTTCCTTGTCCGCGGCGCAGCGCCGCGAGTTCGAGGAACACATGTCCGCCTGCCCGGGTTGCCGCGACGCCGTCGCCGACGTGAGCGGCATGCCGGCCCTGCTGTCGCGGCTGAATCGCGGCGACGTGGCCGCCATGGACCACGCCGACCCTGTGCCGGCGCAGCGTGAACTGTCGCCGGACATGCTGCCGTCGCTGCTGGCAACAGTCCGCTGGCGCCGGCGCCGCACCCGGGCGGCGGGGTGGCTGGCCGCGGCCGCGGTCGTGCTCGGGATCGCCGTGTTCGTCGGTGTCCGGGCGTACTCGCCGGGGCCCGCGCAGCAGGTCACGGCCGCCTCCCAACCGATGGCGCAGGTCGGAACCACCCTGCTCGCCTCGACCGTCCAATTGAGTAGTCAGCACTGGGGTACGTCGATCAGCCTGGACTGCGTGTGCCTGGCCCCGCCGACCGCGCACCACGACACGCTGGCGATGGTCGTGGTCGGCCGCGACGGCCGCCACACGCAGTTGGCGACGTGGGTGGCAGAACCCGGCCACAGCGCGACGCCCGCGGGCAGCATCTCGGCTCCGGTCGACCAGATCGCGGCCGTGCAGGTGGTCGCCGCCGACAGCGGCCAGATTCTGCTGCAGCGATCGCTGTGAGTGCGGTGACATCGCGAGTGCGGTAGGAAAGGGCGTGCCCCCCGCGACACCCGGAAAAGCCGACCCGATTGCTCTGGCGCGAGCCAACTGGGAGCGAGCGGGGTGGGGCGACGTGTCAGGGGGCATGGTCGCGGTGACGTCGGTGATGCGGGCGCATCAGATTCTGCTGGCCCGGGTCGAGGCCGCGTTGCGGCCCTACGACCTGAGCTTCTCCCGCTTCGAGTTGCTGCGCCTGCTGGCGTTCGGCCGGACAGGAGCCATGCCGATCACCAAGGCGTCCGATCGGCTGCAGGTGCACGTCACCAGCGTCACCCACGCGATCCGGCGGCTGGAGGCCGACGGTTTGGTGCAACGGCTGCCGCACCCCCACCGACGGGCGAACGACGCTGGTGCAGATCACTGAGCTGGGCCGTTCGACGGTCGAGGACGCCACGGTCACGCTCAACGCGCAGGTGTTCGCCGATGTCGGCATGTCGGACACCGAGTCCCGGGCTTTGGCGTCGTCGGTGGAAACACTGCGCCGCAACGCCGGCGATTTCTAGTGGCGGCAGCTCAGGATCGCAGCATCTCGATGACCGCACTGAAATCCTTGTCGGCGTGGTCGACGGCGAACTCGCTGTAGATCTGCGCGGCGTGCCTGCCGAGGGGCGCGTCCGCGCCGGTGGAGATCACCGCGTCCATCGCCAGGTTCAGGTCCTTGTTCATCAGCGCGGTTGCAAACCCTGGCTTGAAGTCGTGATTGGCCGGCGACGTCGGCACCGGGCCGGGCACCGGGCAGTTGGTGTGCACCGCCCAACAGTTTCCGGTCGCTCCGGTGATCACGTCGAAAAGGGACTGGGCCGACAGCCCGAGCCCTTCGGCCAGTACGAACGCCTCCCCGATGACGATCTGCTGCACAGCCAGCACCATGTTGTTGCACACTTTGGCAGCTTGCCCAGCGCCGGCCGCGCCGCAGTGAATGATCTTGCCCGCCATCGGTCCCAGCACCGGACGGGCCCGTTCCAGTGCGTGCTCGTCGCCGCCCACCATGAATGCCAGCGTCCCGGCGACCGCACCCTTCACTCCGCCGGACACCGGCGCATCCAGTTGCGCCACTCCGTGGGAACCGGCCAGCGCGTGCGCCTCGCGGGCGTCGCTGACGGAGATCGTCGAGCTGTCGATGAACAGCGCGCCCGCGCGGGCGGACGGCAGGATCTCGGCGTAGCAGCGTTTGACGAGGTCGCCGCTGGGCAGCATCGTGATGACCACCTCGGCCCCCTCGACCGCCTCGGCTGCGCTGCCGAAGACCGTGACGCCATGGCCGGTCGCTGCGGCGACCGCCGCCGGAACCGGGTCGAATCCGCGCACCGTATTGCCGGCGGCGACCAGATTCGCCGACATCGGTGCGCCCATGTTGCCCAGGCCTAGGAAAGCGATGGAAGCGCCGCTCATGGTCGCCTTTCGACTGGGGTGGTTCCTACTGTTCTTTTCTACGAGTTCGTGCGAAACCGTGCGGCCTCGGCCCGGCCGATGACCACCCGCATGATTTCGTTGGCGCCCTCCAGGATCCGATGCACCCGCAGATCACGGACGATCTTTTCCACCCCGTACTCGCGGAGGTAACCGTAGCCGCCGTGCAACTGCAGTGCCTTGTCGGCGACGTCGAAGCACGTGTCGGTGACGTAGCGCTTGGCCATCGCACACAGTTCCACCTTGGCGGGGTCGTCGGCGTCCAGTGCGCTCGCGGCCCGCCACAGCATCAACCGCGATGTCTCGAGGCCGGTGGCCATGTCGGCCAGAGTGAAGCGGATGGTGGGCTCGTCGAGCAACGCAGAACCGAACGCCTGGCGATCCCGCACATAGGCCCCGGCCTTGTCGAAGGCAGCTTGGGCGCCGCCCAGCGAGCACGCCGCGATGTTGAGCCGGCCGCCATTGAGGCCGTTCATCGCGATGCCGAAGCCGGTGCCCTCGCCGTCGGCACCGCCTAGCATCGCGTCGGCGGGCACCCGCACTCCCTCCAGGATGACCTGTGCCGTGGGTTGCGCGTGCCAGCCCATCTTCTCCTCGCAGGCACCGAAACTCAGCCCTGGGGTGCCCTTTTCGATGACGAAGGTGGAGATGCCGCGCGGACCGGGTTTTTCCGCGCCGCCGGTTCTCGCCATCACCACGTACACGTCCGAGGCGCCCGCGCCGGAGATGAACTGCTTGACGCCGTCGAGCACGTAGTCGTCACCCTGCCGGACCGCGCGGGTGCTCAATGCGGCGGCGTCGGACCCCGCGCCGGGTTCGGTGAGGCAATAGCTTGCGATGACGTCCATCGAAGCCAACCGAGGAACCCAGGTTTTGCGTTGTTCGGGGGAGCCGAATGTGTCGATCATCCACGCGCACATGTTGTGGATCGATAGAAACGCCGCGGTCGTGGGGTCGCCGATGGCCAGCTGCTCAAAAATACGGACCCCGTCGAGCCGGCGCAGCCCACTGCCGCCGACATCCTCCTGGCAGTAGATCGCCGCCATACCCAGTTCGGCGGATTCGCGGAGCACGTCGGTGGGGAAGTGGTGGGTGGCATCCCACTCCAGGGCGTAGGGCGCCAATCGCTTCGCGGCGAACGCGGCGGCCGTCTCGGCAATCACCCGTTCCTCGTCGTTGAGGGTAAACATGGCAACCTATTTCATGGTGGGGATGACGAATTCAGCGCCATCCTTGATGCCGGACGGCCATCGTGACGTGACGGTCTTGACCTTGGTGTAGAACTGGATCGACGCCGGGCCATGTTGGTTGAGGTCGCCGAAGCCGGAGCGTTTCCAGCCCCCGAACGAGTGGTAGGCCACGGGAACGGGGATCGGGACGTTGACGCCGACCATGCCCACCTGGACGCGGGCGACGAAGTCGCGGGCGGTGTCACCGTCGCGGGTGAAGATCGCGACGCCGTTGCCGTATTCGTGCTCGGACGGCAATGCTGCCGCCTCTTCGTAGGTCTTGGCTCGCACGATGCAGAGCACCGGGCCAAAGATCTCGTCGGTGTAGATCGACATGTCCGTGGTCACGTGGTCGAACAACGTGGGGCCGAGGAAGAATCCGCCCTCGAGGCTGGCGTCGCCGAACGTCAGGTCATCACTGCGGCGGTCGCGGCCGTCGATCACGATCTCGGCGCCCGCGGCCACACCCTGGTCGATGTAGTCGCGCACCCGCGCCACGGCGGCGTCGGTGATCAGTGGTCCATAGCTGACCTTCGGGTCCAGGCTGTGTCCCACGCGAAGCTCGTTGATTTTCTCAACGAGCCTGGCGCGCAGGCGTTCCGCGGTCTGCTCACCGACCGGAACTGCGACGCTGATGGCCATGCACCGTTCACCGGCGCTGCCGTAGCCGGCGCCGATCAGCGCATCGACGACTTGGTCCAGGTCCGCGTCGGGCATCACGATCATGTGGTTCTTGGCGCCGCCGAAGCACTGCGACCGCTTGCCATGAGCGGCGGCGCCCGCGTAGATGTACTGGGCGATGTCGGAGCTGCCGACGAAACCGACCGCCTTGATGTCGGGGTGCTCCAGGATCGCATCGACGGCCTCCTTGTCACCGTGCACCACCTGGAACACCCCGGGCGGAAGACCGGCCTCGAGGAACAGCTCGGCCAGTCGCACGGGGACCGAAGGGTCGCGCTCGCTGGGCTTGAGCACGAACGCATTTCCGCACGCGAGCGCGGGCCCGGCCTTCCACAGCGGGATCATCGCGGGAAAGTTGAACGGCGTGATGCCCGCGACCACGCCCAGGGGCTGTCGCAGGGAGTAGACGTCGATACCGGGGCCGGCACCCTCGGTGTAGTCGCCCTTGAGCAGGTGCGGGATGCCGATGCAGAACTCTATGACCTCGATGCCGCGCTGGATGTCCCCGCGGGAGTCTTCCAGGGTCTTGCCGTGTTCGAGGGACAGCAGTTCGGCGAGCTCATCACTGGCGGCGTTGACCAGGTCGACGAAGCGCATCAGGACCCGGGCCCGGCGTTGTGGATTCCATGCGGCCCAGTCTTTTTGGGCCTCGACGGCCGATGCGACGGCAGCGTCGACGTCGGCCTTGCCGGCCATCGGGACCCGCGCCTGCACCTCGCCGGTGCTGGGGTTGAAGACGTCGGCGGTCCGGGTGGAGTGGCCGGTGGTGCGCCGGCCGTCGATGAAGTGCGGGATCTGGGTGGTCATGGCGCCCTCGGAAGTCGGGAGTAGGGATAGTTGCATATCCTAGTAATACGGTGTGGGCGTTGGCAAGCGTGCAGTCGAGTCGGCGGACCCAGATGTCTTAAATGTCGAAATACATCGTCCCGATGCTGCCGGGACTGTTGGACACGTAGATCGGATCAATCAGGAATGGAGTGATCCCGGAGTTGAACAAGTCCGATGAGGTACCGACGGCGACCGCGTTGTAGCCAGAACCGGCTGTCGTCGTGTAGAGCAACGTTCCCCCGGTGGTGTAGACGGCAATTGAGGTTCCCGAGGTCACCACGCCCTGTGATTGAGAAAAGCCGGTCAGGCTCGTGGGGACTAGGCCGCTGAGGCCACCGGAATCGATGAACGCGTAGTTGGTGTGTTGCGGCGCCCCGCCGTTAATTCTGATGTCGAGGGTGGTGACCGGGGCCCCGGATACCGACGCGTAGGACGGCAACGGATTAGCACCGAACTGCATGTACGGGGAGCTCCCGGTCGCGTTGATCAGCACACCCTGATTGATGTTCGACGGCAACGCCGTCACCGGGCTGCTGGCCAGCGGCCCCCCGGGATTGACGCCGACGCCCAAGATGGCTGGTTGTTGGTTGAGCAATGTCGGGTTGGTGTTGCCGTTCACAGTGGCGATGACAGCGACGGTTGTCGGGGCGGTGACGAGTCCGTTTCCGAAGTTCACCGGCGCGGAGTAGGTGTTGTAGCCGTAGGTGATGTTGCTGATGTTGTCGCCGTAGGTGACGAAGCCGAACCCGGTCGCCGCGCCCAGATTCGCCCCGACGACATCCACGGGCGGAAGGATCAGTCCCCGTGATCCGGTGTCAACGATCACGGGTACCTGCGAACCGCCGCCCACTGAGATGGTGGCAATGAGGTCTTCGTACTGCAGGCCGTAGTTGGCGCCCGAGATGGTCAGCGGAACCGCGCCGGGGCCGACGTACGGCGGGAGGGAGATAGTCGCGACCGGCCCGGCGGTGCCGTTGGCCCCGGGGGGACCCCACAGCCAGCCACCGCGGCCACCGATGCCCCCGGACGCATTCGCGCCACCCGTTCCGCCGTTCCCCCCGCCGCCCAGCAGGCCGGCCGGTCCGCCGGCGCCGCCAGCCACGCCCGGGGCGGTGCTAGTGCCGCCGTGGCCGCCGTTGCCGTACAGAAGGCCGCCGGCGCCGCCCGGTGTTCCGACCCCCTCCGTGGTGGTCGTACCGTCGGCGCCATTGCCGATCAGCGGGCGGCCGAACAGCGCCGCGGCCGGTGCGTTGACCACCCCCAGCGCCTCCGACCGGGCCGCGCTCAGCGGGTTGGTGTTCGCGGCCTCAGTGGTCGCGTAGGCGTTCGCTCCGGCGGCGAGTGATCGCACGAACTGCGCGTGAAACGCTGTCGCCCTCGCGGTCAGCGCCTGGTAGGAGTACCCGTAGTCAGAGAACACCGCCGTGACGGCCATCGACACCTCGTCGGCGGCGGCCGGGAGTATCTGCGCTGTCGACACGGCTGCTACGGCGTGGGCCGCGTCGATCTCCGCGCCGATGCGCGCTACGTTCGCCGCTGCTTCCGCAATCGCGCGGGGTGCTGCGATCGCGAAGGACATGCGCCACCTCCCGGCTACCCGCTATTCGGCTGGCAGCCACCGTATGGTAGCGGGTTTTTGGCGAGGAGTCGGCTACTTCTGCAGACCGGCGACGAACCTGCGCGTCTCCTCCCACGTGGGGAGCAGGCCGGCGGCGCGCACCTCGGCGAGGCTCGGAGCCGCGGCATCCCGGTCGGACAGGCTCGGGGCGTCGCCGTCGACGAGCGGCCAGTCGATTCCCAGCTCGGGGTCCGTCGCGCAGATGGTGTGCTCGCGCTGCGGGTTGTACTCGGCCGAACACAGGTACATCACCGTCGAGTTCTCCTGCAGCGCCAGGAAGGCGTGCCCGAGGCCCTCGGAGATGTAAAGGGTGCGGCGGTCGCGGTCGTCGAGCAGCACCGAGTCCCAGCGTCCGAAGGTCGGCGACCCCACCCGGATATCGACGACGACGTCGAACACCGAACCCGACACACAGGTGACGTACTTGGCTTGGCTGGGCGGCACCTGGGCGAAGTGCAGGCCGCGCAACACCCCGGCCGACGACACCGAGCAGTTCGCCTGTCGAACGTCGAGGCGGTGACCGGCGAAAGCGGTGAATTCGCGGTCG
>CAIYOH010000081.1 GCA_903927745.1 uncultured Mycobacteriaceae bacterium | reverse complement strand
TTGGCCCAGGCGTCGGGGGATCTGGCCGGGATCGGTGAGGCGATCCACGGGGCCAGTGCCGCGGCGGCGCCGTCGACGACGGGGATCGTCGCGGCGGCCGACGACGAGGTGTCGGCGGCGATCGCGAACTTTTTCGGTGGATTCGCCGAGGACTTTCACGCGCTGACCGCGCAGGCGACGCTTTTCCACGGCCAGTTCGCGGGATCGTTGAGCGCCGCCGGGGCCACCTACGCCGCGCAAGAGGCCGCGACTGTGCCGTTCCTGCAGGATGCGCAGTTTATTGTCAAAGCCCTGCAGCAGCAGTTCTTCGACGAGGCGTTCTTTTCGCCCTTCGACTATCTGACCGGGCAACCCCTCTTCGGGAAAATGTCGGTCGGCCCCCAAGTCACGGGAGCCGCCGGCCCCGGCTTGGTTGGCAGGCTGTTCTTGGACGTGTTCAACGGGAGCTTGGGGTCGAACAGCGGCGGGTGGTCGCAGAGCACGGGGACCCCGGGCCCGGTGACCGGGGTGGCGCAGGGGAACTCCTACCTGCAGATCCCGGTCGGCCCCCACGGCTACGACGCCCCGGCGCGCTGGTACTTCCCCCTGCAGTCGAACGGCACGGTTGACGCCCGCGGTGTCATCTACCTGTCGCACGGATTCCTGGCCACGGGCGGCTGGTATGGCAGCCTGGCCACCGCCCTGGCGTACGGCACCGACTGCATCGTGGTCGCCCCCACCGTGACGTCGATCCCGCTGCCGATGGGCGCCTATCTGATGGGCTCGGCGATGCCGCCGGCCGTCGCCGGGCTGTTCCTGGGCAACGAGTCGGCACTGAACCTCAGCGCGAGCCAAGCCGGTTACCACGGCACGCTGCCGCAGGCGTTCGTGCTGAGCGGGCACTCGGCCGGCGGTGGTCTCGCGACGCTGGCGGCCGGTGACTACGTCGCCGACCTCGGGGCGAACACCGGCGCCAACCAGCTGAAGGGCGTGGTGATGTACGACGGCGTCGCGATCAGCTCCTCGGCCTTCGCGTCCGCGATCGCCAACCTCACGTCGCTGAATATTCCCGACTATGTGGTGGCCGCGCCGCCCCAGCTCTGGAACTTGGGCGGCGTCACCACGACCCAACTGGTCAATTCGTATCCCGGTCAGTTCGTCGGGGTCGAGCTCGTCAACGGCTCGCATGTCGACGCGATGCTGGGCAACAAACCCGTCCTCGACTTCTTCGCCCAGGTGGCGACCCAGTTCTCCCCGGGTGGCAACACCCAGGCCGTGTACACCCTGTCGACGGGCTGGATCGACGACTTCTTCACCCCGGGAGCGGGCCCGACCAACCTGACGTACGGCCTGTACGGGCTCGGCACCGGCGGCAGCTACCAGGGCGGCGGCCAGTACCTCTCCCTGGGCGCGGCCACCGGGATCGTCCTGCCGGCCTGACATTGGCTTTGGCAAGGCTATGTTGGCTGGCCCCGCGCGGCTGCTCTGGATATGGTGACCGGCGTGACTACCGACTCCCATTCCGCCGAAC
>CAIYOH010000080.1 GCA_903927745.1 uncultured Mycobacteriaceae bacterium | reverse complement strand
GTTCGTCAGGTCAAGGATGAAATACCCGTTGACGTAGTCCCCCCGGACAAACCGGTCGATGAAGTTCTGGGAGAACGGGAACGTCGTGGCCAACGCGAGCGCCCCGTCGAGATCCGGCCCCACGTCGGCGATCGCCTTGAGTGTCGGCTCAAGGTTCTGCAAGTTCTTGACCAAGTCGGATCCCGCGTCGTCGACCAGCCGGGTTGCAGCGTTACTGAACGTCCCGAGTTTGTTGAGCGCGGTCGTCAGCCGCGGACGCTCCCGGATCAGCACGTCCAAGGCCGGCGGAATCTTGTACAGCACCTGGGTGATCACGTCGCGTTGCCCGGCGAACGTGGCGGCCAGGCGGTTCAGAGCCTGGATCGACGCGACGAGGTTGTCGCGCTGCTGTTCGAGGGTGCCCACGAACCGGTCGAGGCGTTCCAGCACATCGCGCACGGTATCCGCGCGCCCGGACAGGGCGGCGTTGAAATTGTGGACGATATCGCCGATCTGGCCCAGGCCACCGGCGTTGAGGACCACGGACAGCGACGACAGCGTCTGCTCGGTCGACGGGTAGGTCAACGACCGGTTCAGCGGGATCGTCGCTCCCGGCTGCAGCCGTCCGGTCCCCGCCACCCCCGGCGGCGGATTCAGTTCCATGTGCATGGATCCCAGCAGGCTGGTCTGCCCGACGGCGGCCTCGGCGTTGGCGGGAATCGCCACGTCGGGCTTCACCGAGATCTCCACGTCGGCATGCCATCCCTGAACCTTCAACTTGCTGATGCTGCCGACGACGACATCGTCGATCAGCACCGGCGAATTGGCTTCCAGGGTGCCGACATTGGCGACCTCGACGTGGTAGACGGTAGCTCCGGGCCCACGACCCGGCGCCCCCGGCAGGGGCAACGAGTTCAGGCCGTTGAACGCGCATCCGCTCACGGCGAGCATCACGCAGCAAACGCTGGCCAGCAGTGGCCGCGCGACGCGGGGGGTCACGGCTGCGCCCCTTGTGCCGGCAGCAACATGTCCGACACGCTGGCCGGGGCTCCGACCGGCGCGGTCGGCGCGGGAGGCTCCGGCATCGCCGCTCCGGGTATCCGCCCCGGCGGCGGGGGCGGCGGGGCGGCGGGCGGTACGTCGCCCGGCAGGCCGGTGTAGGCGGACACCGCGGGGGGAATCTCGGGTGCCACCGGCTTAGGACCCTCCCCACCGGGCGCCAGCCGCGGCTCGGTGTACACCACATTCTGAGCGTCGAACACCGGGGCGAGAATCGGGTTGACCGGGAGAGGGAGGTAGTTGAAGTTGAATTGCAGCAACGGGTTGTACACCCGCAACGCCGGGCCCAGATACAGGCCGCACAGCTTCCCCGACTCGGTCGCGGTGGCGTTCTCCAGGGCGCCCAGCTGCGTGCACAGCGCGTTCACCGGATTGGTCATATTTTGCAGACCGAGACCGCCGCGCACGTTCCCGGTGTCCGGGTCGTAATCGTTGTAGCCGTTGGCGAGGGCGTTCGGGGCGATGTGCAGAACGTTCTTCAACGACATCTGGTTGTCGACGAGGATCTGGGTCAGGTCGGCCAGTCGCGCGATCTGCTCGGAGGTCGCGTCGCGGCTGCCGGCGATGAATCGCTGCACGTCGCCGACCGCGCCCGACAGGTCGGTCAATGCCGCGTCCAGGTCGGACCTGTTGTCGTCGAGAACGCTGGTTAGCGTGGCCAACCTGTCGTTGAACTGCACCACCTGAACGTTGCTGTCGCGCAGGGCTCCGACGAACGTCTGCAGATTCTTGATGATGTCGACGAGGTTTCCGCTGCCGTTGCCCAGAACGCGACTCAACCCGGACAGCTGGGTCAGGGTCTGCCGCAGCTTCGCCCCGTTGCCGCCGCCCAGCGCGTCGGCGGCGCTGTCGATGAACCGGGCCAGCGACGGGGTGGATACCTTGCTGTTGGGGCCCAGTTCCGTGGCAAGGCGCATCAATTGGTCCTTGACCTCTTCCCATTCGACCGGTACAGCCGTCCGGTCGATCGGGATGACCGCTCCGTCGCGCATGGTGGGGCCAGTGTTCTTGTAGGCGGGCGTGAGCTGGACGTAGCGCGCCGCCAACAGGTTCTGCGCGACGATCACCGCTTTCGCGTCCGCCGGAATGGGCACGTCGCGATCGACGTGCATCACCAGCTTCGCCCGGGTGCCCTCCGGTTGGATGGACGTGACCGTGCCGACCCTCATGCCGGACACCCGCACGTCGTCACCGATATAGAGCGCGGTGGCGGTGGGAAAGTAGGCCGTGATCGTCGTCGGACGGAAGAAGGTGTTTCGGACGGCAACCGCCGCGCCGAGCAGGACCAGCCCCGCCAACACGACGGCCAGTCCAGCCTTGAGCCTGGTGCGGGGAATCGCCGGGAGCCGCATCATCGCGATCCTCCGGGATCCTTGTTGAACGGGAAGGGGAACGCCGCCCGCGGTCCGGCGGTGTCCGGCGGCGAACCGGGGGCGCCATAGGCGCGGAATCCCCAGGTGTAGTCGAACAACCACTGGAAGAACTGCAAGGTGAACAAGTTAGGGATGTACGGGTTGTAGTAGTACCCGCTGGACACGGTCTCCCCTGCGGTCAGCTGATACTTCGCGAAACCTGGCAGCGCCTTAGAGAGATTGTCGCGGTTCTTTTCCAGCACGTCCGTCACGGAGTTCAGCTTCTGCAGCGACGGGGCCAGTTTGCTTTCGTTGTCGTGCACCACGCCGGACAGCTGCCTGGCCACCGCAGAGGTGCTGGCCAGTAGCCGCACCACCGCTTGGCGGCGCTCCACCAGCACGGACAGCAGGTCGTTGGCGTTGAGGATCAAGGTGTTGAGTTGCGCACTGCGCTGGGAAAGGATGCCGGTGACATCGGCAGCACCTTTGAGCAACTGGCCGAGTGTCTGGTTGCGGGCATTGAGGGTTTGGGAGAGCCGAGTGACCCCGTCAAACGCGGGACCCAGTTGCGGCGCAATCTGATTCAGTGTCGTCGACAGGGTGTCGAGGGACTGGTTGAGCGTGTCGGTGTTGGTGCCCGCCGCATCGGTCGTCAGATCGCTGACGGCCTCGGACAGTGAGTACGGGGACGAGGTGCGTGACACCGGGATGACGGCCATGGGATGCAAGGCCCCGCTGCCCGCGGAGTCCAGCGTCAGCGTCCGCTGACCCAGCAGCGAGCCCGTCTTGATGTGCGCGGTGCTCGCCGACCCCAGCAGAACGTCGCCCTTCACAGTGAACGTCACCAGGACATCACCGTGATCCAGCGCCATGCCCGACACGCTTCCGACTTTGGTTCCCGACACCGTGACGTCGTTGCCGCTCGCGAGGCCGCCGGCATCGGCGAACAGCGCCTGGTAGCGCACCGTGGTCGCCCGCTGAACCAGTTGGTCGGGGCTCAGACCCACGGCGATGACCAGCGCGATGAGGACGGCGCCGATGAAGCCCGCCTTGATCAGACCCGCTCCGCGGTACTTATTCATCGGGATCCTTAGGCTCCCCGCAGCGCCCTGTGACCTGATGAGTGATGCCGACCTCCACCGTCCGGTACTGCATGTCGGAGACCCGCAGTGCCAGCCCGCACAGGTAGTAGGGGAACCAGGCACCGTAGGAGCCGAGCCTGCGCAGCTTGCGGTAGTTGTTCGGCGCCTTCTGCAGCGAGGCGTCGATGAGGTTCTTGTCCTTGTCCAGCAGCGGCGCGAGCCGGTTCAGTTGATCCACGGTGCCGGCCAACGGCGGGCGCGCCCGGCCCAGCAGGTCCGCGATCGAGGAGGTCCCGTTGTCCAGGGCGGTGATTGCGGTGCCGACCGTGTCACGGTCCTGCGACAGCCCGGTGATCAGCTTCTCGAGGCGGTCGACGGCTCCGGAGAATTTGGTGCCGTCCTTGTCGATCGTGCCCACCACCGTATTGAGGTTGTCGATGAGCTCCTGCACCGTTTGACTGTTGTCGGCCAGGGTGTTGGTGAACGAGGACGTCTTCGCCAGCAGCGACTGCAGAGTTCCGCCCTCGCCCTGGAACACCTGGATGAGCGCCGCGCTGAGCGCGTTGACATCCTGCG
>CAIYOH010000079.1 GCA_903927745.1 uncultured Mycobacteriaceae bacterium | reverse complement strand
GGGTGGCCGTCCCGGCCAGCGCGGAGGTGCCGCCGGAGCGTTCGGCCGTCCCGGCGGGGCGCCCCGGCGCGGGCGCAAGTCCAAGCGCCAGAAGCGCCAGGAGTACGACTCGATGCAGGCGCCCGTCGTCGGTGGCGTGCGGCTGCCGCACGGCAACGGCGAGACGATCCGGCTGGCGCGCGGCGCGTCCCTGTCGGACTTTGCCGAGAAGATCGACGCCAACCCGGCTGCGCTGGTGCAGGCGCTGTTCAACCTCGGCGAGATGGTGACCGCCACGCAATCGGTCGGCGACGAGACACTCGAACTGCTCGGCGGCGAGATGAACTACGTCGTGCAGGTCGTGAGCCCGGAGGACGAGGACCGCGAGCTGCTGGAGTCCTTCGACCTCACCTACGGCGAGGACGACGGCACCGAGGAGGATCTGCAGACCCGGCCGCCGGTGGTGACCGTGATGGGCCACGTCGACCACGGCAAGACCCGCCTGCTGGACACCATCCGCAACGCCAGCGTCCGCGAGGGCGAGGCCGGCGGCATCACCCAGCACATCGGCGCCTATCAGGTGTCCGTCGAGCACGACGGGATCGAGCGGCCGATCACCTTCATCGACACCCCGGGCCACGAGGCGTTCACCGCCATGCGTGCCCGCGGCGCGAAGGCCACCGACATCGCAATCCTGGTGGTCGCTGCCGACGACGGCGTGATGCCGCAGACGGTGGAGGCCATCAATCACGCGCAGGCGGCCGACGTGCCGATCGTGGTGGCGGTCAACAAGATCGACAAGGAGGGCGCCGATCCGCAGAAGATCCGCGCGCAGCTCACCGAATACGGCCTCGTCGCCGAGGACTTCGGTGGCGAGACGATGTTCGTTGACATCTCCGCGAAGGAGGGCACCAACATCAAGTCGCTCGAGGAGGCGGTGCTGCTGACCGCCGACGCCGCCCTGGACCTGCGGGCCAACCCCGACATGGAGGCCCAGGGCGTGGCGATCGAGGCGCACCTCGACCGCGGCCGCGGGCCGGTGGCCACGGTGCTGGTGCAACGCGGCACCCTGCGGGTGGGCGACTCGGTGGTCGCCGGCGACGCCTACGGTCGGGTGCGCCGCATGGTCGACGAACACGGGGTCGACATCGTGGAGGCGCTGCCGTCGCGGCCTGTGCAGGTCATCGGCTTCACGTCGGTGCCCGGCGCCGGGGACAACTTCCTCGTCGTCGACGAGGACCGCATCGCCCGCCAGATCGCCGACCGCCGCAGTGCCCGCAAGCGCAACGCGCTGGCGGCACGGTCCCGCAAGCGAATCAGCTTGGAGGACCTGGACTCGGCGCTGAAGGAAACCAGCCAGCTGAACCTGATCCTCAAGGGCGACAACGCCGGTACGGTCGAGGCGCTCGAGGAGGCCCTGCTGGGTATCCAGATCGACGACGAGGTGGTGTTGCGCGTGATCGACCGTGGCGTCGGCGGCGTCACCGAGACCAACGTCAACCTGGCGTCGGCGTCGGACGCGGTGATCATCGGTTTCAACGTCCGCGCCGAAGGCAAGGCGACCGAGCTGGCCAACCGCGAGGGCGTGGAGATCCGCTACTACACGGTCATCTACCAGGCGATCGACGAAATCGAAAAAGCCCTCCGCGGCATGCTCAAACCGATCTACGAGGAGAACCAGCTGGGCCGCGCCGAGATCCGGGCGCTGTTCCGCTCCTCGAAGGTCGGCCTGATCGCCGGCTGCATGATCCTCTCGGGCACGGTGCGCCGCAACTCCAAAGCCCGGCTGCTGCGGGACAACGTCGTGGTCGCCGAAAACATCAGCGTGACCTCGTTGCGCCGCGAGAAGGACGACGTGACCGAGGTCCGCGAGGGCTTCGAGTGCGGTTTGACGCTGGGGTACTCCGACATCAAGGAGGGCGACGTCGTCGAGACCTACGAGATGGTCGAGAAGGCACGCACCTGATGTCCGCGCACTGCATTGTCACGCACTGTCCCGATGGCTGACCCCGCCCGCGCCCGCCGGCTGGCCAAGCGGATCTGCACCATCGTCGCCTCCGCGATCGAATTCGAGATCAAAGATCCCGGACTTGACGGCGTGACCGTCGTCGACACGAAGATGACTGCCGACCTGCACGACGCGACGGTGTTCTACACGGTGATGGGATCGACCCTCGACGAGGAGCCCGACTACGCGGCCGCTGGCGCCGCCCTGGAGCGGGCCAAGGGCACGCTGCGGACGATGGTCGGAGCCGGCACGGGTGTTCGCTTCACTCCCACCCTGACGTTCACCCGCGACACGACCGCCGACACCGTGCACAGGATGGACGCGTTGCTGGCACAGGCGCGTGCTGCGGACGCCGACCTGGAACGGGTCCGCTCGGGGGCCACGCACGCCGGCGACGCCGACCCCTATCGTGAAGCCGGGCCGGCAGCTGAACTCACCGGCGATACCTTCGACGCGGGAGACGCCGATGACGACGATCAACTCGAGGCCTGACCTGGCCGGGGCCCCGGCCGCGGGGGCGCGGGTCGACGCCGCCGGCGCCGCCGAACTGTTGGCCGCCGCCGCGACGGTCGCGGTGGTCGCCCACGTCCATCCCGACGCCGACACGATCGGCGCCGGCCTCGCGCTGGCCCTGGTGCTCGACCGGTGCGGCACACGCGTCGAGGTCGGTTTCGGGGCGCCCCCCGCCCTGCCGGAGTCGCTGGCGTCGCTGCCGGGCTGTCACCTGCTGGTCAGCCCCGATGCGATGCGCCGCGAGGTCGATCTGGTGGTGACCGTCGATGTTCCGACCGCCACGCGATTGGGCCCGCTGGCCGACCTGGCCGATGGGAGCCGGCCGCTGCTCGTGGTCGACCACCACGCGAGCACCGAGATGTTCGGGTCCGCGAACTTCGTCGACGTCTCCGCGGATTCCACCACCATGCTGGTCGCCGAGATCCTCGACGCGTGGGGGCAGCGCATCGACCCGGATGTGGCTCACTGCATCTACGCGGGGCTGACGATGGACACCGGATCGTTCCGGTGGGCCAGCGCCCGCGCGCTGCGGCTGGCGGCACGCCTGGTCGAGGCGGGCGCGGACAACACCGCGATCAGCCGGACCCTGATGGACAGCCACCCCTTCGGGTGGATGTCGCTGCTGTCGCGCGTGCTCGGGTCCGCGCAGTTGCTGCCCGACGCCGTCGGCGGCCGCGGGCTGGTGTACGCGGTCGTCGTCAACCAGGACTGGGCGTGTTCGCGCCCCGAGGAAGTCGAGAGCATCGTCGACGTCGTGCGCACCACGCAGGAGGCCGAGGTTGCGGCCGTCTTCAAGGAGGTGAAGCCGCAGCAGTGGTCGGTGTCCATGCGTGCCAAGGCCGACGTCGATCTGTCGTCGGTGGCCGCCGTGTTCGGCGGTGGCGGTCACCGACTGGCGGCCGGCTACTCGACCACCGGCCCGATCGGCGACGCTGTGGCGTCGCTGTGCGCGGCGCTGGGCTAACGCACCTGCGCCCGGCCGCGCGCCAGCACGGCGTCGCGGTTGGCGGCGATGTCGTCGCCGCTGGTCCGGAAGCGACGGGCCGCGGCCGCCTCGAGCCACAGCCCCTCGCCGGTTTGCGACTCGTCGATCCGGTGGTAGGACGCCAGCAGAGCCCGCACTGCGTCCTGGTTGTTGCCGACGATCGACGCCGCCACCCCGCGGGCGGCACTCAGTAGTTCCTCGTGCGGCACCACCTCGGTCACCAGCCCCGCGCGCAGCGCGTCGGCGGCGGACAGGTAGTCACCGGTCAGGCTCATGCGCCGGGCCAGACCCACGCCGAGCTTCTGCGGCAACCGCACGCTGAGCCCCCATGTGGGCAGCAGCCCGACCCGGGCGTGGGTGTCGGCGAAGCGCGCCCGCTCCGACGCGATGAGGACGTCGCAGTACAGCGCCAACTCCAGTCCCCCGGTGACGGCGGCGCCGTTGATCGCGCCGATCACCGGCTTGGTCATCGCCGGCCACCGCGGGGAGATGTCCGGCAGCGCCGTGTCGCCGCCCAGTTCCTTGAGATCCAACCCGGCGCAGAACACCGGGTCGGCGCCGGTGACGATCACGACGTCGACATGGGCATCGGTGTTGGCGTCGGCCAGGGCCGCGAAGAACCCGTCGCGCAGCGCAGAGGACAGCGCATTGCGGGACTGCGGACGGTTAAGAGTCAGGGTGCGGACCCGCTCGGCGGTGTCGATCAGCAGGATGTCGTCGGTCATGCGGTCACCGGTCATGGTGCCACCGTAGTCAGGTGGGCATCAGTCCGGCAGATCTACCGGGCCTACGGGCAGCAGCAGACGCGAACGGCCGTAGCGCACGGTGTGGGTCGCCGGCCTGGTCTGGGTGCCGGTGAGCACCGGTTCGCCGGTGCCGAGGTTGCGCGTGTAGCGCGGGAACCAGCTGCCGGCGATCAGGAGACGGATGCGGGAGCCGGCGCGAAACCGGTGCGCGATCCCATCGAGTTCCAGGCGCACGGTCCGCGCCCGGGTCTGGGCGGAGTCCAACCTCCGGTAGCCGTCGCTGACATTGCGCGACCGGCCCTGGGCGTCGACCTCGCTGACACGGACGAACAGATCGACGTGGGGATTGTCGGCGCCGTGTGTCAGTTCGACGATCGCGTTGCCGTACACGCACAGATCCTCAGTCAGGGTGGCGCTGGTGAACGCCAGCACGTCGCCTCGCGACGCAAGCCGGCTGTCGTCGCGGTACCCGCCGTCGGCGGACAGCAGCGGCCCCCCGATCGTCGGCGTGGGGTCGTCAGGGTCGGAGCGAAACCTGGCCGGCGGCGGCGGCTTCACCGGTGTCTTCTCCAATGACTGCGTATCCGTCGGTGCGGTCTCGCTCAGGTAGCGGCCGGGACGCAGGTATAGCGCCCGCTCGGTGGTTTCCGGCGGCCAGTCGGGCAGGTTGCGCCAGCCCCTGCCCGTGAGGTGGACGCGGACCCTGCTGGGCCGGTGCGACGCGGTCGCGCCCCCGAGGTGGGTGTCCAGCCACGCCAGGGATTCCTGCGCGCTGACGGCCAGCCCCTTCGTCAGCAGTTGGGTGTGCGTCCAGGGGCCGACCGTGAGCGCGACGTCGACGCCGCGGTCGCGCAGGTGCCGGTACTGCTGCAGCGTCTGCCTGATGAACACGTCCTGCCAGCCACCGAGCAGCAGCACCGGCACCCGGACGCGATCCAGTGCCTCGGGAACGCGCAACGCGTCCCAGAACGGGTCAGTGGTGTCGGCGTGCTCGACCCACGATTCGAACCACGGCGCGCCCGCGCCCAGCAACGACCGCGCCCCGTCGGCCAACGGCAGCGTGGCGACCGCCCGGGGCACTGTGCGGCGGGTGAGCACCTGGCGGAGCGCGACCCGGGCGCGCACGGAATCCTCCTGGTGGGCCACCAGGTCACACCAGCCCAGAAAGTCGTTGACGGAGAACGCCCCCGTGCCCCAGGTGGAGGCAGCGAAGTCGTGCGGGCCTGCGGTGATCACGGCCGCAGCCAGCTCCGGCGGGGGATCGGTGAGCAGCGCCCACTGCGTGAAACCCAGGTAGGACACGCCTATAGTGGCGAACCGGCCGGTGAACCAGGGCTGCTCGCGCAGCCAGGCCGCCGTGTCGGCGCCGTCGGCGGCCTCGTTGACCATCGGCTCGAACGTCCCGCCCGACCCGAACGTCCCGCGCACGCTCGCCAACACAACGTGGTAGCCCCGGGCCGCGTAAAGCTTGGCGTAGACCAGCGAGAACGGAAACGCCCGCCCGTAGGGCCCGCGGACCAGCACGGTCCCGGTGGGGGTCGGCATGCTTGGCGAGTAGTGGTCGGCCACCAGGCGGACCCCATCGCGCATCGGCACGTGCACGCGGTTGACGGTGTAGTCCGTCGTCGGCGCCGGCAGCCCCAGCAGCCTGGCCAGGGCCTTGCCGCCCAGGGCCTCCAGTCCGGTCACGTGCGGGAGTGTACTCAGGAGCGCCCGTTAGGGTGATTGCTCGTGGCAGGATCAGGAGCGGGAAACGGCGCGCAACCGACGCTGTGGGCGGTCTCCGACCTGCACACCGGTCACTCCGGCAACAAGCCGGTCGTCGAGGACCTGCACCCGGCGTCCCCGGACGACTGGCTGATCGTCGCCGGCGACGTCGCCGAACGCACCGACGAGATCCGCTGGACGCTCGACCTGCTGCGCCGCCGCTTCGCCACGGTGATCTGGGTGCCCGGCAACCACGAGTTGTGGACCACCACGCGCGACCCCGCGCAGGTCTTCGGCAAATCGCGCTACGACTACTTGGTCACCATGTGCGACGAGATGGGCGTCATCACCCCCGAGCATCCGTTCCCGGTGTGGACCGAGCGCGGCGGGCCGGCCACGGTCGTGCCGATGTTCCTGCTCTACGACTACAGCTTCCTGCCCGAGGGCGCGGCGACCAAGGCCGAGGGCATGATCATCGCCCGGGAGCGCAACGTCGTGTGCACCGACGAGTTCCTACTCTCCTGCGAGCCGTACGCCACCCGTGAGGCCTGGTGCCGCGAGCGGCTGGCCTACACCCGCGCCCGCCTGGACAAGCTCGACTGGATGACGCCGACCGTCCTGGTGAACCACTTCCCGATGGTGCGCGACCCCTGCGACGTGTTGTTCCACCCGGAGTTCGCGCTCTGGTGCGGGACCACCGCGACCGCCGACTGGCACACCCGCTACAACGCCGTGTGCTCGGTCTACGGCCACCTGCACATCCCGCGCACCACGTTCTACGACGGCGTGCGCTTCGAGGAGGTGTCGGTCGGCTACCCCCGGGAGTGGCGCCGCCGGACGCCGCTTTCCTGGCTGCGCCAGGTGCTGCCCGACCCGCAGTACCCGCCGGGCTACCTCAACGACTTCGGCGGCCACTTCGTCATCACCCCGGAGATGCGCGAGCAGTCCGCACGAGTCCGGGAACGGCTGCAGCAACGGAAATCCCGATGAGGCAATCACGATGACCACGCGCGCACTCGTGTCGTCCGTGCTGCCGCTCACCCTGCTCGAGTCCGGCGCCGAGGATCTGGCCTACGCGGAGCTGTACGACGACCCGCCCGACCTCGCGCCGCTGCCCGAGGAGGAGGCGCTGATCGCCAAGTCGGTCGCCAAGCGGCGCAACGAGTTCATCACCGTGCGGCACTGCGCCCGGCGGGCGCTGGGCCAACTCGGGGTTCCACCGGCCCCGATCCTCAAGGGCGACAAGGGCGAACCGTCCTGGCCCGACGGCGTAGTCGGCAGCCTCACCCACTGCAAGGGCTACCGGGGCGCGGTGGTGGGTCGGGCCGGCCCGGTGCGCTCGGTCGGCATCGACGCCGAACCGCACGACGTGTTGCCCGACGGGGTGCTCGGCGCTATCGGGCTCGCCGACGAGCGCCGCGAGATCGCCGCCCTGCCCGCGGGTCTGCACTGGGACCGGATCCTGTTCTGCGCCAAGGAAGCGACGTACAAGGCTTGGTACCCGTTGACCAGGCGTTGGTTGGGTTTCGAGGACGCCCACATCGTCTTCGACGTCGATCCGTCCGGGCCGGGCTCCGCCGGTGTGTTCGTCTCGACGATCCTGATCGACACCGCCGCACTGTCCGGCCCGCCGCTGACCGCGCTGCGGGGACGCTGGTCGGTCGAGCGCGGGCTGGTGCTGACCGCGATCGTCCTGTGAGCATGCCCGGGCCGGGAATCGCGGTAATCGACAAACCGGCCGGCATGACCAGCCACGATGTCGTGGCGCGCTGCCGGCGGATCTTCGGCACCCGCAAGGTGGGCCACGCGGGGACGCTCGACCCGATGGCGACCGGCGTGCTGGTGGTCGGCATCGAGCGCGCCACGAAGATCCTCGGCCTGCTGACGGCGGCCCCCAAGTGCTACGCCGCGACCATCTGCCTAGGCCAGACCACCACCACCGAGGACGCCGAAGGCGACGTGCTGCAAACTGTTCCGGCCGCACACCTGACGGTGGGGGAGATCGACGCCGCGGTCGCCGGGCTGCGCGGCGACATCGAGCAGGTGCCGTCGTCGGTGAGTGCGATCAAGGTCGGGGGCCAACGCGCCTACCGGCTTGTCCGCGAGGGCCACGACGTCGAGTTGCCGGCTCGCCCGGTGCGCATCGACCGTTTCGACGTGCTGGCGGTGCGGCCCGGCGAGGGCTCGAGCGAAGGCCTGAGTGCCGGCCTGCTCGACGTCGACATTGAGGTCGACTGCTCGTCGGGGACCTATATCCGGGCGCTGGCCCGCGACCTCGGTTCCGCACTCGGTGTGGGCGGGCACCTCACCGCATTGCGGCGCACCCGCGTGGGGTGCTTCACCCTGGCCGAGGCGCTCTCCCTCGACGAGCTCGCCGAGCGGCCCCGGCTGAGCTGGAACCTGGACGAGGCGTGCCTGCTGATCTTCGCGCGCCGCGACCTCACCGCCGCGGAGACCGAGGCCACCGGCCACGGCCGGTCCCTGTCGGCTGCCGGTCTCGACGGCGTCTACGCCGCCTGCGGCCCCGACGGCCGGGTGATCGCACTGCTGCGCGACGACGGCCCGGCGACGAAGCCGGTGGTCGTGATCCGCCCGGCCACCCTCGAGAGCCGCTGAACGCTGGGCCGGCGGCGCCGCGGGGACGTAGGCTAGTCAACGTGCAGCGGTGGCGCGGCCGGGACGAGATCCCCTCGGACTGGGGTCGATGCGTGCTCACCATCGGCGTGTTCGACGGGGTGCACCGCGGCCACGCCGAACTGATTGCCCACGCGGTCAAGGCCGGCCGCGCTCGCAACGTGCCGTCGGTGCTGATGACCTTCGACCCGCACCCCATGGAAGTGGTCCACCCGGGCAGCCACCCGGCGCAGCTGACGACGCTGACCCGCCGCGCCGAACTCGTCGAGGACATGGGCGTCGACGTGTTCCTGGTGATGCCGTTCACCGCCGATTTCATGAAGCTCACTCCGGAGCGCTACGTCCACGAGCTGCTGGTGGAGAGCCTGCACGTGGTGGAGGTAGTGGTCGGCGACAACTTCACCTTCGGACGCAAGGCGGCGGGCACGGTCGACACCCTCCGGCGCGCCGGCGAGCGTCTCGGCTTCGCGGTGGAGTCGATGTCGCTGCTGTCCGAGCACCACAGCAACGAATCCGTGACGTTCTCCTCCACCTACATCCGGTCCTGCGTGGACGCCGGCGACGTGGTGGCTGCGGCGGACGCGCTCGGCCGCCCGCACCGCGTCGAGGGCGTCGTGGTCCGGGGTTTCGGACGGGGCGTTGAGCTGGGTTACCCCACCGCCAACGTGGCGCCGCCGATGTACTCGGCCATCCCGGCCGACGGGGTCTACGCCGCATGGTTCACCGCCATCGGTCGTGGACCGGTCACCGGCACCGTCGTCCCGGGGCAGCGCTACCAGGCCGCGGTGTCCATCGGGACCAACCCGACCTTCTCCGGGCGCGCCCGCACCGTCGAGGCCTTCGTTTTGGACAGCAGCGCCGACCTGTACGGCCAGTATGTGGCGCTGGACTTCGTCGGGCGGGTCCGCGGGCAGCTTGCCTTCGACTCAGTGGACGACCTGGTGGTCGCGATGGGCAATGACACCGAGCGGGTGCGTCGGATCCTGTCCGCGGGGTGACTCGCGGTTGGGTCCGGCGGCCACACCGCTGATAGACTTCACGACGACATGGGCGCGAGCTGCGGTTCGCGGTGGCCGCGCCGTCACTGACGATGATCGCGAACCTATCGATGGAGATGTACTCGTGGCTCTGACAGCCGAGCAGAAAAAAGAAATCCTGGGCACCTACGGCCTGCACGACACCGACACCGGGTCCCCGGAGGCGCAGGTGGCGATGCTGACCAAGCGGATCACCGACCTCACCGAGCACCTCAAGATCCACAAGCACGACCACCACTCCCGGCGCGGCCTGCTGTTGCTGGTGGGTCGTCGGCGGCGGCTGCTCAAGTACGTGTCCGAGGTTGACGTCGAGCGCTACCGCTCGCTGATCGACCGACTGGGTCTGCGTCGTTGACCATCCGACCCGTGTAGAGTAAAGGCGTTCTGGGCCGCTTTCGGCCCGGGCACACGGTGCGGTTCGCGCAGATCCGCGTGCGCCGTTCCAGCGCGTCACTACGCGACTCCAGAGGAACAACCCGATCTGCATCGGGCGGTCCTCGGTAGTGGCTGCCGGGCTCTCCCGATCTGGGGCAGGTCGGCTGCTTCGATCGATGGCCGTAGCCGCATTCAGATCCGCTGGTCTGTGAACCCCCTGGTGCGTGCGACAACGCAAAACAGTCGAATACCAGAGAGGCCGTACGGACGCAGATGTCTGTATCTGAAACTGACGAGGGCGTGTTCGAGTCGACCGCCACCATCGACAACGGGAGCTTCGGCACCCGGACCATTCGCTTCGAGACCGGTCGGCTGGCCCAGCAGGCCGCCGGTGCCGTAGTCGCCTACCTCGATGACGAGACCATGATGCTGTCGGCGACCACCGCCAGCAGGAGCCCGAAGGAGCACTTCGACTTCTTCCCGCTGACCGTCGACGTCGAAGAGCGGATGTATGCGGCCGGCCGCATCCCCGGTTCGTTCTTCCGCCGTGAGGGCCGGCCCTCCACCGACGCGATCCTGACCTGCCGGCTGATCGACCGCCCGCTGCGCCCGTCGTTCGTCGACGGACTGCGCAACGAGATCCAGGTCGTGGTCACCATCATGTCGCTGGACCCCAACGACATGTACGACGTGGTGGCGATCAACGCGGCGTCGGCGTCGACCCAGTTGGCCGGTCTGCCGTTCTCCGGACCGATCGGGGCGGTCCGGGTGGCCTTGATCGACGGCACCTGGGTCGCGTTCCCCACCGTCGAGCAGATCGAGCGCGCGGTGTTCGACATGGTGATCGCCGGCCGCGTCGTGGGTGCGCACTCGGGAACCCCAGATGTCGCGATCATGATGGTCGAGGCGGAGGCCACCGGGAACGTCATCGAGCTCATCGCGGGAGGCGCCCAGGCGCCGACGGAAGGCGTCGTGGCCCAGGGCCTGGAGGCCGCCAAACCGTTCATCGCCACGCTGTGCCGCGCGCAGCAGGAACTCGCCGACGCGGCTGCGAAGCCGACCGGCGAATTCCCGGTGTTCCCCGACTACGGCGACGACGTCTACCAGGCGGTGTCCTCGTTGGCCGCCGAGGACCTGACGGCCGCGTTGACCATCGCGGGCAAAGCCGACCGCGACCACCGCACCGAGGAGATCCGGGCCGAGGTCGCCGGGCGGCTCGTGGAGAGCTTCGCGGGCCGCGAGAAAGAGGTCAGCGCCGCCTACCGGTCGTTGACCAAGAAGTTGGTTCGTAAGCGCATCCTCAGCGACCACTTCCGCATCGACGGTCGCGGCATCACCGATATCCGTGCACTGTCGGCCGAGGTGGCCGTGGTGCCGCGGGCGCACGGCAGCTCGCTGTTCCAGCGCGGCGAAACCCAGATTCTCGGGGTGACCACGCTCGACATGGTCAAGATGGCCCAGCAGATCGACTCGCTCGGACCGGAAAAGTCCAAGCGGTACATGCACCACTACAACTTCCCGCCGTTCTCCACCGGAGAGACCGGTCGGGTCGGCTCGCCCAAGCGCCGCGAGATCGGGCACGGCGCGCTGGCCGAGCGGGCGCTGATGCCGGTCCTGCCCCCCGTCGCGGAGTTCCCGTACGCCATCCGTCAGGTGTCCGAGGCGCTGAGCTCCAACGGCTCGACGTCGATGGGGTCGGTGTGCGCGTCGACGCTGGCGCTGCTGAACGCGGGCGTTCCGCTCAAGGCGCCGGTGGCCGGCATCGCGATGGGTCTGGTCTCTGACGACGTCGAGACCGCCGGGGGCGGCACTGAGCGCCGCTTCGTGACCCTGACCGACATCCTGGGCGCCGAGGACGCGTTCGGCGACATGGACTTCAAGGTCGCCGGCACCAAGGAGTTCGTCACGGCCCTGCAGTTGGACACCAAGCTCGACGGGATTCCCTCGCAGGTGCTGGCGGGCGCGCTCGACCAAGCCAGGGACGCCCGGCTGACCATCCTGGCGGTGATGGCCGAGGCGATCGACGAGCCCGACGAGATGAGCCCCTACGCGCCACGGGTCACCACCATCAGGGTCCCGATCGACAAGATCGGCGAGGTCATCGGGCCCAAGGGCAAGATGATCAACTCGATCACCGAGGAGACCGGCGCGCAGATCTCCATCGAGGACGACGGCACCGTGTTCGTCGGTGCCGTCGACGGCCCCTCGGCGCAGGCCGCGATCGACAGGATCAACGCGATCGCCAACCCGACGTTGCCGACGATCGGCGAGCGGTTCCTCGGAACCGTCGTCAAGACAACCGATTTCGGTGCTTTCGTGTCGCTGTCGCCGGGCCGCGACGGGCTGGTGCACATCTCGAAGCTCGGCAGGGGCAAGCGCATCAACAAAGTCGAGGATGTCGTGAGCCTCGGCGACAAGCTGCGCGTCGAGATCGCCGATATTGACAAGCGGGGCAAGATTTCCCTGGTGCTAGTGGCCGAAGACGACCAAGATGTCCAAGCCGACCATGCCGGTTCGCCCGGGGACTCCGCGGCTCCGGTGCCCGCGGTCGATGCCGCGCACTGACCCGGGGTTCACAGCCGAACGCAAGGCCGTCCGCCGCACCGTCCTGCCAGGCGGTCTGCGGGTGGTCACCGAGTACCTGCCCGCGGTGCGTTCGGTGTCGGTCGGGGTGTGGGTCGGTGTCGGCTCGCGCGACGAGGGCGCGAGCGTCGCCGGGGCGGCACACTTCCTGGAGCACCTGCTGTTCAAGGCCACGCCCACCCGGACGGCCGTGGACATCGCCCAGGCAATGGACGCGGTCGGCGGCGAATTGAATGCGTTCACCGCCAAGGAGCACACCTGCTACTACGCGCACGTCCTCGACAGCGATCTGGAGCTGGCTGTAGAGCTGGTCGCTGACGTCGTGCTCAATGGCCGCTGCGCCGCCGAGGACGTCGACATCGAACGCGACGTCGTCCTCGAGGAGATCGCCATGCGCGACGACGACCCCGAGGATGCGCTGGGCGACGTGTTCTTGGGGGCGCTGTTCGGTGGCCACCCCCTGGGCCGCCCGGTGATCGGCACCCCGCAGTCGGTGTCGGCGATGACGCGGAACCAACTGCACTCCTTCCACGTGCGGCGCTACACCCCGGAACGGATGGTCGTGGCGGTGGCCGGCAACGTCGACCACAGCGAGGTGGTCGCGCTGGTCCGTGAGCACTTCGGGCCGCACCTGGTCCGTGGGCGCCGCGCGGTCGCGCCGCGCAAGGGCGCCGGACGGGTGCCGGGCCGGCCCGGGTTGGTCCTTGTCAACCGCAATACCGAACAGGCCCACGTCTGCCTGGGCGTGCGGACCCCCGGGCGCGCGGGACCGCACCGCTGGGCGCTGTCGGTGCTGCACACCGCGCTGGGCGGTGGCCTGAGTTCACGGCTGTTCCAGGAGGTTCGGGAGTCTCGCGGGCTCGCCTACTCCATTTACTCCGCGGTGGATATCTTCGCCGACAGCGGCGCCCTCTCGGTGTATGCCGGGTGCCTGCCCGAGCGTTTCGACGACGTCATGCGGGTGACGGGTGAGGTGCTCGAATCGGTCGCGCGGGACGGGATCACCGAGGAGGAGTGCCGCATCGCCAAGGGGTCCTTGCGCGGCGGGCTCGTTCTCGGCCTGGAGGATTCCGGCTCCCGGATGAGCCGGCTGGGCCGCAACGAGTTGAACTATGGCGCGCAGCGCTCCATCGAGCACACCCTGCGCAAGATCGGCGAGGTGACTGTCGACGAGGTCAACGCGGTGGCCAGGAGATTCCTCGGCCACCGTTACGGCGCCGCTGTCCTGGGTCCGTACACGTCGAAACAATCACTGCCCCAACAACTTCGGGCGATGGTAAGTTAGCCGAATGGTTCTCGGCTTCTGGGATCTGACGGTGCCCATCGTGGGCGCGCCGATGGCCGGGGGACCGGGCACCCCCGCATTGGCCGCGGCGGTGTCCAACGCGGGCGGGTTGGGATTCGTCCCCGCCGGACACCTCAGTGCGGAGCGGTTCGCCGAGGATGTCGCAGCGGCCCGCGCCGCCACCACCGGCCCGCTCGGCGTCAACCTGTTCGTGCCGCAACCCAGCGTCGCCGACTGGGTGCAGCTGGATTTCTACGCGGACGAGCTCCGGGAGATCGCCGACCATTACCAGGTCGAGGTCGGGTATCCGCAATTCGGCGATAACGACGACTGGGAACGCAAGCTCGAGGTGGTGGCTGACCTGCGCCCGGAGTTGGTGTCGTTCACCTTCGGCGCGCCGGCGCCCGATGTCATCGCCCGGCTCGGCGCACTGGGGTTACTGGTGATGGTCACCGTGACGTCGGCGTACGAGGCCGGGGTGGCCATCGCGGCCGGCGCGGACAGCCTGGTGGTCCAGGGGCCTGGCGCGGGCGGGCACCGCGGCACGTTCGCACCGGATATGGAGCCAGGCACCGAGTCGCTGCACGATCTGATCGACCGCATCCACCGCGCGCACCGCGAGGTCCCGATCATCGCGGCGGGCGGGCTCGGCACCGCCGCGGACGTCGCCGGGGTGCTGCGCAGAGGAGCGGTGGCGGCGCAGGTCGGCACCGCGCTGCTGCTCTCCGACGAGGCCGGCACCAACCCGGCGCACCGCACGGCCATGAAAAACCAGCTCTTCGGCAAGACGATCGTGTCCCGCGCCTTCTCGGGGCGGTACGCGCGCGGGCTGGAGAACGAGTTCACCCGGGTGCTCGACAACGTCGCTCCGCTCGGTTATCCGGAGGTCAACCAGATGACGTCGCCGATTCGCGAGGCGGCGGAGGCCATGGAGGACCCGAACGGGATGGACCTATGGGCGGGAACCTGCTTCCAGCAAGCCCGACCGGGGCCAGCCGCGGATATCGTCGCCGGGCTCGTGGAGTGACGGTGCCCTACAGCAGGCGGCGGTGCGCGTCGAGGCGGGGCAGGGCGACGGTCAGATAGTCATCGCGGGTGAGCCGATACCCCAGGTGGGCGACCGCGATACCGGGCAGCGGATCCCACACCAAGGTACGTCCGTCGGCGCGGAAGTTGTGCTTCTCGTAAAACAGGCGGCCCTTCGCGTTCTGCTCGGCGCACCACAGGATCACATCGCCGCAGGGATGTGCGCGCAGCAGCACGTCGATCATTCGGCCACCGATGCCGTGCCGCTGCAGTCCGTCCGCGATGTAGAGGGCATCGATGTGAATCGACCCGGGATCGGCTTCAGTTGGCCCGAAGATCATCACACCAACCATGTGGTTGTCGAGCTCGGCGACCCACATGGCCCACCCGGGGCGGCTGAGGGTCTTGGGGTAGAGCTCGTTGACCCAGTGTTGTGGCGTGCCCAGGATGTCCAGGGCGGGCTCGGTCAGGATGCCGGCCCAGGACCGTCGCCATACCTCGTAGTGCATCGCGGCGACGCGGGCGAAGTCGCTGGTGTGCGCCGCACGGATCGTCAGCTCGCCGGATGTCACGGGTTCCAGGCTAGAGAACCGCCGGCTGCGCGTGGAAGACTCCTCGCATGGTCGAGCCGTCGCTATCGATGAAACCGACCGGATGGTTCCAGGTGGCCTGGTCCGGGGAGATCGGCCTGGGCGACGTTCACACGATGAAATACTTCGACCAGGAGATGGTCGCCTGGCGGGCCGAGTCCGGTCGGCTCACGGTGATGGACGCCTACTGCGAACACCTCGGCGCGCACCTGGGCTACGGCGGCACCGTCGTCGGCGAGGTGCTGCAGTGCCCGTTCCACGGGTGGCAGTGGAGCGCGGAGGGTCGCAACGTCTGCATCCCGTACCAGGACCACCCCAACCGCGGCAGGCGCATGCGCACCTATCCGGTCGTGGAACGCAACGAGTCCGTGTACGTCTGGCACGACGTGCAGCGCCGCGAGCCCTACTTCGACCCCCCGGATATCTTCGCCGCCTTCGGCGACGGCAGCAGCGCAGACGACTACTACTCGCAGCAGCGGCTGTACCGGGAGCGCCTTGAGTTGCACCCGCAGTACGTCCTTGAAAACGGTGTCGACTTCGCGCATTTCAAGTTCGTCCACCGCACTCCGATCGTTCCGGTCTTCACCCGCCATGATTTCGCTGATGCGGTGTCCTACGTCGACTTCACGATCACGTTTGAGGGCGACGACGGGCAGCGCATCGAGGATGTCAACAGCGGAGTGCAGGCCATCAACGGCGGCCTGGGCATCGCGGTCACCAAGAGCTGGGGCATGGTGGACAACCGCACCATCTCCGCGATCACCCCGGTCGACGAGTCGACTTCCGACGTCCGATTCATGGTTTATATAGGTCGTCCGGGGGGCCGTCGGGGGGGCACAGATCCAGCACGGGCCGAGCTGAAGGCCCGCGAGTTCGGGCAGGAGGTGATCCGCCAGTTCGGTCAGGACATCGAGATCTGGGCGCACCAACGCTACGCGGAGCATCCGGCGCTAACCGGCGGCGAATACGACGGTTTCACGGCGATACGCGCGTGGGCCAAGCAGTTCTATCCCGAGAAAGGCTGACCGCAATGAGCGCATCCACCCGGCCGATCCGTGTCTTCCAGGTGGCGACCGGCAACGTCGGCAAGGAGATGATCAGGCGCCTCGCCACCCGCCCGGACCTCGAGCTGGTCGGTGTGCACTGCTACTCGCCGGACAAGGTGGGGTGCGACGCCGGCGAGATCGCGGGCGGCGAGCCCAATGGCGTGAAAGCCACCGGCACCATCGAGGAGATCATCGCGGCCAGGCCGGACGTCCTCACCTTCCACGGCGTGTTCCCCGACGAGGACCTCTACGTCGCCGTACTCGAGGCGGGGATCAACGTCGTCACCACGGCCGACTGGATCACCGGGTGGCATCGTGACACCAACCACCCGCACCCGTCGGGCAAGCGGGTGACCCGGTTGCTGTCCGAGGCCTGCGAGAGGGGCGGCGCGACCTTTTACGGCACCGGGATGAACCCCGGGCTGAACCAGATCCTGGGCGTGGTGTGCTCGGCCGACGTCGCCGACATCGAGAACGTCACCACCATCGAGTCCGTCGACGTGTCGTGCCACCACTCCAAGGACACCTGGATCGAGGTGGGCTACGGCCAGCCGGTCGACGATCCGGAAATCCCGTCGAAGCTGGAGAAGTACACCCGCGTCTTCGCCGACAGCGTGCTGATGATGGCCGACTGCTTCGACCTCCCGCTGGACGAGGTCACGTTCAGCTACGAGTTGGGCGCCTGCACCCGAGACGTCGACCTGGGCTGGTACACGCTGCCGAAGGGATCGCTGGGCGGCAACTACATCAGGTATCAGGGCATGGTCGCCGGGGTTCCGCGGGTCGAGACGCATCTGGAATGGCAGATGACCCCACACACCGACCCGAGCTGGAAAATCCGGGGCTGCTACATCACCCAGATCAAGGGTGACCCGTGCATCTACAACAAGCACATGATCCTGCCCAGAGCCGGCGTGGACCTGTCCAACCCCGACAATTTCGCCTCGATCGGCATGACGGTGACCGGCATGCCTGCGCTCAACGCGATCACATCCGTGGTCGCGGCGCCGCCGGGGCTCCTCACCAGTGCCGACTTACCCCTGCGGGGGTTCGCCGGGCGGTTCACGATCTGACTCGAAGAGCCCTGGCTCGAAGAGCCGCTCCGGGTGGTGATGGTCATTGGTCCGCGCTCTCCGGCCGGGTATATCCAGCTGCGGCGGCGGCACCCACTCGGTGCGACCGTTCGGGAGTTTCCGCGTGTGCCAACCCTTGTCGACGATCTTGTGGTGGGGTGCGCAGGCGAAGGTGAGGTTCTCGGCGTCGGTTGCCCCGCCGGCGCTCCAGCCGCTGACATGGTGGACTTCGCACCAGTAGCCGGGCGCGTCACAGCCAGGGTGCGTGCAGCCGCGGTCCTTCGCGTAGAGCACTACGCGCTGATCTGGCGACGCGATGCGCCGCGTTCTGCCCAGATACAGCGGGCGTTGCGAGTGCTCGTCGAACACGGCCAGATAGTGCCAGGCATGACCGGCCATCCGGATCACGTCGCGCATCGGGAGCACCGTCCCGGCACCCGTCACCGCGTGCCCCGTGCCGGAATTCAGTTCCTTCAGCGTGGTCGAGACGATGACGGTGACCGGTAACCCGTTGTGCACGCCGAGCTTCGGGTCGCCGAGCCTGGCGCGCACGATGGCGTTGATTGCGTCGTGCTGCCGCTGGGCAGTGCTGCGGAGGTCGCGGCTCGCGAACTCCTCGCTCGGTACGCCGTCGGTGCATGGAACCGGATCATCCGGGTTGCACATGCCCGGGGCGGCGAACCGCGCCAGCCACGCGTCCAGGTTGGCGCGCAGTTCTGGCGACGCCACCAGCTTTCCGATACTCATCCCGTCGGGCCGCTGACCGCACCAGGCGAAGCCACGCTGACGGGCGCGGTGCGTGTCGGAGAACTTGCCGTCGGGGTTGAGTCGCAGCGCGTAGCTGTGCGCGAGCTTCTCCAGCTGTTCGGGACGTAACTCCGTGGCCTTGCGGGCCAGGAATCGCTCGGCCTGTGTGACCGTGTCGACCGGTGTGTCCTCCGGGAGGTCGCGGACGAAACCTTGGATCACCCGCAGGTGCTGACCGTCGAGCAGGCCCTCGCGCCACACCTGAGCGGTGGCGGGCAATTCCGGTGGTAACTCTGCACCGGTCAGGGTCAATCGGCGGGACAACTGCTTGACGTCGCGCAGCCGGCGCAACGCCTCGGCGCAGCTGATCCGCAGCCAGTCGGCAACCACCTTGTGTACCGGGCCTCCGATGGCAGCCGGATCCTCCTCATCCAGGCTGGCGATCACGTCGTCGATCCAGGCGAGCTGCCGCCGGCGGGTGGTCTCCATGCGCTCCAGCGCGCGAAGCCGCACAACCGGGGTGAGCGCGGGAACGTTCAGCGCGAGCATCCCTGCTTCGGCCGCGTCCAACGCAGCGAATACAGCCGCCACGTCCGCCGGCATGTCCGCTGATACCCGTATCGAATGCATGTTCGAATGATAAGCCGGGTCGCAGACGCTCGCGATGGCCGAATGCGGTAGCTGTGGATGAAAGCGCAACTGTGGATAACTTCCATCGCGTGGGCCCCGGTCTAGGGTGTCAACCATGCGAGTGGGCGTGCTGGGATCCAAGGGGAAGGTGGGGTCGACGATGGTCGGGGCGGTCCGGGCCGCTGAGGACCTGAACCTGTCCGCTGAGGTGGACGCCGGTGACCCGCTGAGCCTGTTGACCGATGGCGACACCGAGGTGGTGATCGAATTCACCCACCCCGACGTGGTGATGGGCAATCTGGAGTTCCTGATCGCCAACGGAATTCATGCGGTGGTGGGGACCACCGGCTTCACCGAGGGGCGCTTCGAGCAGGTGCGGTCGTGGTTGGCCGGCACGCGCACCTCCGTCCTGATCGCCCCCAACTTCGCCATCGGCGCGGTGCTGTCGATGCATTTCGCCAGGCAGGCGGCGCCGTACTTCGAGTCGGCGGAGGTGATCGAGTTGCATCACCCGCAGAAGGCCGACGCCCCGTCGGGAACCGCGGCCCGGACGGCGAAGCTCATCGCCGAGGCCCGCCACGGCATGCCGCCCAACCCCGATGCCACCACCACCGGCCTGCCCGGCGCCCGCGGGGCCGACGTCGACGGGATTCCGGTGCACTCGGTGCGCCTGGCCGGACTGGTCGCCCACCAGGAGGTGTTGTTCGGAACGGAGGGAGAGACGCTGACGATCCGCCACGACAGCCTCGACCGCACGTCGTTCGTGCCGGGCGTGTTGTTGGCGGTCCGGCGTATCGCGGAACGCCCCGGTCTCACGGTGGGTCTGGAACCCCTGCTCAACCTGTGAGGAATCGGACGGTGGCGAATCGGACGGTTGCGAATCGGACGCTGCGCACCGCGGTGCTGATCGCCTTCATGTGTGTGGCACTGCTGGTGTACGTCGTTGCGCTGGGCCGCATCGCCATCGCGTTGATCGGCTCAGGCCGGGCCGCCACCGTGGGCTTAGGCCTGGCGGTGCTGATCATGCCCGCCATCGGGCTGTGGGCGATGGTCGCGACGCTGCGAGCCGGATTCGCCCACCAGAGGCTGGCCGATCTGATCGCCTCGGACGGAATGGAACTCGACACCAGCGCGCTACCGAGACGGCGGTCGGGCCGCATAGAACGAGATGCGGCGGATAACTTGTTCGCCGCGGTACGCACCGAGGTGGACACCGATCCCGACGACTGGCGCGCCTGGTATCGGCTGGCCCGCGCCTACGACTACGCGGGCGATCGGCGCCGCGCGCGAGAAGCGATGGGGACGGCCGTGCGGATGCAGAGGCGACAGTGACCACGACGCCAATAACCACAACGCTGTTGATCGTCCACCACACACCGTCGCCGCACTGCCAGGAGATGTTGGAGGCGGTGGTGGCCGGCGCGACCAACCCCGACATCGCGGGCGTGGAGGTGGTGCGCCGACCGGCGCTCACCGTGTCGCCCGTAGAGATGCTGGAGGCCGACGGCTACGTGCTGGGCACACCCGCGAACCTCGGGTACATTTCGGGCGCGCTCAAGCACGCGTTCGACTGCGCCTACTACCAGCTTCTCGACACCAGCCGGGGTCGTCCGTTCGCCGCATACCTGCACGGCAACGCGGGCACCGAGGGGGCCGAGCGCGGTCTGGCCGCGATCACGACGGGGCTGGGCTGGGTGCAGGTCACCGAGATGGTCGCAGTGGCGGGTAAACTCGGTAGGCACGACATCGAGGCGTGCTGGAACCTCGGCGCCACGGTCGCCGCGACGCTGATGAGCTGAACGTCCCAGCGGTGCAACGAGTTAGAGATGTCGCGGCATGAATGCCTCGGCCGGTTGGGCCAGGGCCAGCGCCGAGCTGGTGCCGAACGGCCCGTGCCGGTCGAACAACGTTGCGCTCCCCGCGGCCACACCGGCCGTCCCGTAGTGGCTGTGCGCGGCCAACCCGACGTACTCGCCGTCGGGCAGCCGGCTCGCGGTGACGGTGTAGTCGGCGTTGATGAACCGCAAACCGCCGTCGCCCCAATTGGTGAGAGCACTCGTGACGTCGCCGACGAACGCCAGCCGGACGAAGGGTGTGAGGGGGTGCCCGTGCACCATGGGGCGAAAAGTCCGCGTCCACGCGAACTTCTGGGATTCGCCTTGCTCCCACTCGGCCATGCCACGGCTGGGTTTCCCGATGTCGGCGCCGTAGCTCCAGATGAAAAACGGCATGTCCGCTGGGAACCCGTCGGTGTCGGCCGGTATCGGTGGCATCTCCACCGACGCTGACCACACCCGCGTGTCGGGATGCTCGCCGCGGCGCAGGAAGAGCGCGGCGGCGCGCGCGACGGTCTTGCCGTGCTGCTCGAGTGTGGCGTCGACAAGCTTGATGCGCCGGCCCTCCCGCTGCACCGAGACCCGAATCTGCACGGGCTCGATCGGCACCGGACGCAGCAGGTCGACCGTGAGGCGGGCCGGCTGGAAGTCGGGTTCGATACCGGATTGTTCGATCCCCCAGGCCAGCACGCCACCCACGATCTGGCCGCCCATCAACGCGCCCCAAGGCCCCCGCGTCATCGCGCTCGGGACCAAGGAGTCGCCGTCGATGGTGAAGTACGCCTCGGGCATGATGGCGGAATCCTCGATCGTCACCGCCACACCATAGGCGGCGGAGGCGATACCGCACGGAAGGCACAGGCACATGACCTCACTGGACCTCACCGGCCGCACTGCGATCATCACGGGCGGCTCGCGCGGAATCGGGCTGGCGACGGCGCAACAGCTGGCGGCCGCGGGCGCCAACGTCGTCCTCACGGCCCGCACACAGGAGTCGGCGGAACAGGCCGCGGCACAGGTGGGCGGGCAGGCCGTCGGCGTCGGCGCCCACGCCACCGACGAGGAGGCCGCCCGCCGCTGCGTGGAACTCGCCCTCGACCGTTTCGGCAGCATCGACATCCTGGTCAACAACGCAGGCACCAACCCGGCGTTCGGCCCGCTGATCGACCAGGACCACGCCCGGTTCTCGAAGATCTTCGACGTCAACCTGTGGGCTCCACTGCTGTGGACCTCACTCGTCGTCAAGGCCTGGATGGGCGAGCACGGCGGCGCGGTGGTGAACAACACCTCGATCGGCGGCATGCATCAGTCGCCCGGCATGGGCCTGTACAACGCGACCAAGGCAGCACTCATCCACGCGACCAAGCAGTTGGCGCTCGAACTGTCACCAAAGGTCCGCGTCAATGCGATCGCCCCGGGCGTCGTTCGCACGCGGCTGGCCCAGGCGCTGTGGAAGGACAACGAAGACCCGCTCGGGTCGGCGATCGCGCTCGGACGCATCGGCGAGCCCAGCGATGTGGCTAATGCAGTCGCTTTCCTGGTGTCCGACGCGGCGAGCTGGATCACCGGCGAGACGATGGTGATCGACGGCGGCCTCCTGCTCGGCTCAGCGCACGGGTTTCGCGGCGGCGACGGACGATGACCGCGGCCGACGTGGACGCCCGGGTCACGGAGTTGCTCGCCGAGCACGACCCCGTCACCAGCGACCCGCGCGAGTTCCTCGGCGCGCAGTACGACGCCGGCCTGGCCTGGGTGCACCTCCCGTCGGGTTTCGGCGGGCTGGGCTTGCCGCGAGCCGCCCAGGAGCGGGTGGACGCGCGGCTGGCCGCAGCGGGGGCACCGGTGGGTGGCACCACGAAGAACTTCATCGGCATGGGAATGGCGGCTCCGACCATCGCGGCGTTCGGCACCGACGAGCAGAAGCGCAAGTTCCTGCGCCCGCTGTTCACCGGCGAGCAGGTCTACTGCCAGCTGTTCAGCGAACCGGGAGCCGGATCGGATCTGGCGGGGGTGGCCACCCGCGCGGTGCGCGACCCACACGACCCTGACGAGTGGATTGTCAACGGGCAGAAGGTGTGGACGTCGATGGCGCAGCACGCGCAGATGGCCATCCTCGTCGCCCGCACCGACCCCGCGGTGCCCAAGCACGCCGGGCTGACGTACTTCCTGTGCGACATGACCCAACCGGGGGTCGATGTGCGGCCGCTGCGCCAGATCACCGGCGAGGCGGAGTTCAACGAGGTGTTCCTCACCGACGCTCGGGTGCCCGACGCGAACCGGCTCGGCCCCGAAGGGGGCGGGTGGCGGGTCGCGACCACCACGCTCAACAACGAGCGAGTCGCCATCGGCGCTCGGTCTGGTGTCCCGTGCGAAGGCGGGATCATCGGCAAGGTCGCCGAGGCCTGGCGTGATGAGCCGGAGTTGCGCAACCCCGCGATGCACGACGAGTTGATGCGGCTCTGGGTCGACGCCGAAGTGCTCCGGTTGGCCGGTGAACGGCTGGGCCAACAGGCCAGTGCCGGTCAGCCCGGGCCTGAGGGTGCCGGGATGAAGATTGCGTTCGCCCGCCTCGCGCAAGCCATCTCGGGCTTTGACATCGAGTTGCACGCCGAATCCGGGCTGCGCTACGACGACTGGGCGATGCGCAGAACCGAGGTCGTGGACATGATCGGTCGCGAGCCGGGCTACCGGTACCTGCGGGCCCGCGGCAATTCGATCGAGGGCGGCACCTCGGAGATATTGCGCAACACGATCTCCGAGCGGATCCTCGGACTGCCAGGCGAGCACCGCGTCGACAAGGACGTCGCCTGGAAGGACCTGGCCCGATGAGTATCGGTGACTTGCTGTACTCCGACACCGAGGAAGCACTGCGCGACGGCGTGCGTCGCCTGTTCGCCGACCGCTGCCCGCCGGAACACGTGGCGTGCGTCTATGACCCCGAGCCGCCGGACTTCACCGCCCTGTGGCGGACACTGGCCGTCGACCTGGGAGTGGCCGGACTGTTGATTCCCGAGACGCTCGGCGGCGCGGGCGCGGGACCGCGGGAGGCTGCGGTCGTCATGGAGGAGATCGGCCGCGCCGTCGCGCCGGTGCCGTTCCTGTCCAGCGCGGTTCTCGCGACGGTCGCACTGGTGAGCGCAGGGGACACCGAGACCGTGTCAGCGCTCGCCGCCGGCCAGCTGACCGCGGCGTTGGTGGTGCCCCTGTCCACCGCGCCGGGGGATCACGTCGCGGGGGTGGGCGGCGGTGCCGACGGGCTGACCGGATTGGTCACCAGCGTCGCCGGCGCTGCGCAGGCCGACATGTTGGTGGTGCCCGTCGCCGGGGCCGATGGACTCGAGTTGCATACCGTTTCGAGCGCCGCGCCCGGGGTGCAGGTGTCCCCGCTGCGGTCGCTCGACATGACGAGACCTATCGCGGACGTGCGGTTCTTGTCGGCGTCCTCCGCACGAGTGGGGTCGGCGGAGGGGCCGATCGGCGCGGCGCTGGAAACCGGGGCCGCGATGCTTGCCTCGGAGCAACTCGGTGTCGCGCGCTGGTGCTTCGACACGACGCTGGCTTATGTGAAGCAACGGACGCAGTTCGGCCGTCTGATCGGCTCGTATCAGGCGATCAAACATCGGCTGGCCGACCTCTGGTTCGAGGTGGGCGCAGCCACCGCGGCCGCGCGGCACGCCGCCGACGCGTGCGCCAGGGGCGATGACGCGAGCCTCGCCGCTGCCATCGCCCAGGCTTATTGCAGCGGCGTCGCCGTGCACGCCGCCGAGGAATGTGTACAGCTGCACGGGGGCATCGGCATGACGTGGGAGTATCCGGCGCACCTGTATCTCAAGCGAGCCAAGAGCGATCAGCTCGCCCTCGGCACCGCTTACCGGCACCGCGCCCGTCTGGCCGAGTTGGTCGATCTGCCCGCCAGTTAGGCCCTGACTCAGGCAGTCGGCGTCGGCAGCGCCGCCCCGAACAGTTCCGTCATCGCCGTCCAGTGTCGTTCGGCGGAGGCGGCGTTGTAGGACGTGTTGTCCGGAACCGCGAATCCGTGGGCTGCCGGGTACCACTCGAGGGTGTGCGACACCCCAGCCGCCGTCAGCGCCCTGCCCAACTGTTCGCCGTGTTCGGGCGTGAACGACGCGTCATTCTCGGCGCCACCCAGGTACACCGTGGCGGTCATCCGGTCGGCCAGCAGGTGCGGGCTATCCGCGCCATCGGTCACCAGGCCGCCGCCGTGGACCGATGCCGCCGCGGCGACGCGGTCCGGGAGCCGGCCGGCCACGATCACCGAGGCCCGCCCGCCCATGCAGTAGCCGCAGACGCCGAATCGGTCGCCGGACACCTCCGGTCGGGAGGCCAGGTAGTCGAAGAACGCGCCGGCGTCGGTCACCATCCTGTCCGGGGTGATGCTGCCGATCATCGTGAACAGCCGTTGGCGCTCCTCGGCGTTGCCGAACACATTCCCCATGTCGAACGGTGCCCAGTCGCCGCTGCGGTAGTAAACGTCGGGCAGCAACACCGCGTAGCCGAATCCGGCCAACGTGGCCGCCATCGTGTCGAAGGTGTCCCGCACCCCGCCGGCGTCGCAGTACATGACCACACCGGGCCACGGACCGGACCCCTCGGGGGTGAACAGGCTTACAGGGCAGGTGCCGTCGGGGGTGGTGACGGCGTCGGTGATCTGGGGCATGGCATCCGTTCTACTCCACGCGCGTCGCCGCGCTTGCGATCGCCGCGGGATGTGATGGCGGCGACCCGCTGCGCCCGGCTTCGCCGCGCTTGCGATCGCCGCGGGATGTGATGGCGGCGACCCGCTGCGCCCGGCTTCGCCGCGCTTGCGATCGCCGCTAAGCTAGCCGCGTGTCGACGCCGATCCCGACCCCCTACGAGGACCTGCTTCGCCTGGTGCTTGAGCGGGGCTCGGTCAAATCTGACCGCACCGGCACCGGCACCCGCAGTCTGTTCGGCCAGCAGCTGCGCTACGACCTGTCGGCGGGCTTCCCGCTGTTGACCACCAAGAGAGTTCACTTCAAGTCGGTGGTGTACGAGCTGCTGTGGTTTCTGCGCGGCGACTCCAACGTGAGCTGGCTGCAGGAGCACGGTGTCACGATCTGGGACGAGTGGGCCAGTCCCACGGGTGATCTCGGGCCTATTTACGGCGTGCAGTGGCGATCCTGGCCTGCCCCGAGTGGTGAGCGCATCGATCAGATCAGCGCCGCGCTGGAGTTGCTGCGCACCGAACCGGACTCACGCCGCATCATCGTCTCGGCGTGGAACGTCGGCGAGATCCCGCGCATGGTGCTGCCTCCATGTCATGCCTTCTTCCAGTTCTACGTGGCCGATGGGCGGCTGAGTTGCCAGCTCTACCAGCGCAGCGCGGACCTGTTCCTAGGCGTGCCGTTCAACATCGCCAGCTACGCGCTGCTCACCCACATGATGGCGGCGCAGGCTGGCTTGTCGGTCGGCGAATTCGTCTGGACGGGCGGCGACTGCCACATATACGACAACCACGTCGAGCAGGTTCGCCTCCAGCTGAGCCGCGATCCGCGGCCCTATCCGCAACTCACTCTGGCGCACCGGAATTCTCTGTTCGACTACGGCTACGAGGACGTCGTCGTGACTAACTACGATCCGCACCCGGCGATCAAAGCCCCCGTCGCGATATGACGCGCGCCGACGGCGATAGGCCGGCGGGGGTGGGTTTGGTCTGGGCCCAGTCGCCGTCCGGGGTGCTCGGCCGTGGCGGTGACATCCCGTGGCGGGTACCCGAAGACCTGACCCGCTTCAAAGAAGTGACGCTGGGGCACACCGTCATCATGGGTCGGCGCACCTGGGAGTCACTGCCGCCGCGGGTCCGGCCGCTGCCGGGTCGCAGGAATATCGTGCTGTCCCGTCAGCCCGACTTAGTGGCCGAGGGGGCGGAGGTGGTCGGCTCATTGGAGGCGGCACTGGCCAGCTGCCGTTCGGAGCCGGAGATCTGGGTCATCGGCGGCGAGCAGATCTATCTGCTGGCGCTGCCGTACGCCACCCGGTGCGAGGTCACCGAGGTGGACATTGACCTGTTGCTCGACGCCGACGACGCGGTGGCGCCCCAGTTGGATTCGGCGTGGCGCGGCGAGCCGCACGAGTGGCTGGTTAGCAGTACGGGGCTGCGCTACCGATTCCACACCTACCATCGGCGGTGAGCCTCCCGGGGCCACGGTAAAGTTCGCTGTTCGGGGAACCGGCCCGTCGGGCCACCCCGTCGTCCAGGAAAGGGAATGAGCCGTGGCCGCCGAAGCTGGAAAGACTTTCTCGCGCTCGTTCAGGGGCTATAACCCGGGCGCCGTCGACACCCAGATTGAACTCCTGACCACCAAGCAGCAGCTGCTGATCGACGACGTCGGGAGCCTTAGAGCTCGACTGAAGGCATCCGCCGATGAAGCGGCCGCTCTCCGGAAGGAGGTCGGGCTCCTCACCGACACCTCACCCTCGCCCCACGCGGCGCAGAAGCGGATGGCGCAGATGCTGCGCCGCGCCGTCGACGAAGTCTCGGAGATGCGGGCCGAGGCGCGCGCCGAGGCGGATGCGCTGATCGCCGAGGCCGACGCAGAGATCCAGGCCGAACAGCAGAAACACGAGAAGCTGTTGGCGGACATGGCCGCCCGGTTGAAGGACCAAGAAACCCACTACGCGGAAACCGGGGAGAAGCTCGAGGCCGAACTGACCGCCTTGCGTGCTGAGAAGGAAGCGGCTATCGAGGAGGCGTGGCAGAAGGCTGAGCAGGAGCGTGAACAGCTGCTCGCGGAGGCCGAAAAGCACTCTGCTCGAGTGAGAGAGCAGGCCCGCAGCGAACTGGCGGAGGCGCGCCAGAAGCGGATCAAGATCCTCGAGCAGCTCATGGGTGCTCACCGGGACCTGGAATCGGTTCCGGCCGATCTCGAGTCGGCCCACCAGGAGCAGACGAGTCCGCAGGAAGTGAACGAGGCGGAGGAAGCGAGCGAGTTAGAGCCGTCCGAAGCTGCGGTAGCCGCTACCTGAGCCGGCGAAGGCTGCAGTTGGCAATCAGGTTCGGTCACCGAAGCCTGAATAGGCAACAGGTAACCTCATCACCGTGAGTACCGCCGGATTCGACGTTCCCGAGCGTTTGGGAACCCTGTTGACCGCGATGGTGACACCGTTCGGCGTCGATGGCTCGCTGGACACCTCCGCCGCGGCGCGGGTGGCGAATCACCTGGTGGACGCCGGCTGCGACGGCCTCGTGGTCTCGGGCACCACTGGTGAGTCGCCGACGACGTCCGACGACGAGAAGCTCGAGCTGTTGCGGGTGGTCCTGGAGGCCGTGGGCGACCGCGCCCGGATCGTCGCGGGCGCCGGCACCTACGACACGGCCCACAGCGTCCGCCTTGCCAAGGCAAGCGCGGCGGAGGGCGCGCACGGGCTCCTGGTGGTGACTCCGTACTACTCGAAGCCGCCTCAGAGCGGGCTGATCGCGCATTTCACCGCGGTCGCCGACGCAACCGAACTGCCGGTGCTGCTCTACGACATCCCGCCGCGCTCGGTGATCCCGATCCTGCCCGACACCATCCGTACCCTGGCGGCGCACCCAAATATCGTCGGCATCAAGGATGCCAAAGGTGACCTGCACGCCGGCGCGGAATTGATGGCCGACACCGGCCTGGCCTATTACTCCGGCGACGACGCGCTGAACCTCCCGTGGCTGGCGATGGGCGCGACCGGCTTCATCAGTGTGATCTCTCATCTGGCTGCAAGTCAGCTCCGAGACTTGTTGTCGGCGTTTGCGTCCGGGGACGTCGCGACCGCACGAAAGATCACGGTCAATCTTGCCCCGCTGTGCAACGCGATGGGCCGACTGGGTGGGGTGACGCTGTCCAAGGTGGGTCTGCGACTGCAAGGTCTGGATGTCGGTGAGCCCCGGCTCCCTCAAATGCCTGCAACTCCAGGGCAACTCGACGAATTAGCCGCCGATATGCGCGCGGCCGCAGTACTCAGGTGAGCCGACAAGAGAGCCGGACGGTGGCCCGAACATGGATCTAGACCTCTCACCACCGGGGCCTCTGGCTCCGGGGGGCCTGCGAGTGACCGCGCTGGGCGGCATCGGCGAAATCGGGCGCAATATGGCGGTTTTCGAGCACCTCGGTCGGCTGCTGATCATCGACTGCGGAGTCATGTTCCCGACCCACGATGAACCCGGAGTCGATCTGATTCTGCCGGACCTGCGTCACATCGAGGATCGTCTAGACGACGTCGAGGCGCTGGTGTTGACCCATGCGCATGAGGACCACATCGGCGCCATTCCGTTCCTGCTCAAACTCCGGTCGGACATCCCGATCGTCGGATCCAGGTTCACGCTGGCGCTGGTTGCCGCGAAGTGCCGCGAGCACCGCATCAAGCCGCTGTTCCAGCAGGTCGCCGAGGGCGAGCGCACCACCCACGGCGTCTTTCAATGCGAATACTTCGCGGTCAACCACTCGGTACCTGACGCGCTGGCCATCGCCGTCCACACGGGCGCGGGAACCGCCCTGTTCACCGGCGACATCAAGCTGGACCAGCTGCCGATGGACGGCCGTCCCACCGATCTGCCCGGGATGTCCCGGCTCGGTGACGCGGGAGTGGACCTGCTCCTGTGTGACTCGACGAACGCGCAGGTCCCTGGCGTGGGTCCCTCGGAGAGCGAGGTGGGCCCGGCCCTGCACCGGCTCATCCGCGGTGCCGACGGCCGGGTGATCGTGGCGTGCTTCGCCTCCAATGTCGACCGGGTGCAGCAGATCGTCGATGCCGCGGTGGTTTTGGGCCGGCGGGTGTCGTTCGTCGGGCGGTCCATGGTGCGCAACATGGGCATCGCGCGGGACCTGGGCTTTCTGAAGCTGGCCGACTCCGACCTGCTCGACATCGCCGCCGCCGAAATGACAGCGCCCGAGCAGGTGGTGCTGATCACCACCGGCACCCAGGGAGAGCCGATGTCGGCGTTGTCGCGCATGTCGCGTGGCGAGCATCGCAGCATCACGCTGACAGCGCGGGACCTGGTTGTCCTGTCGTCGTCGCTGATACCCGGCAACGAGGAAGCCGTCTACGGGGTGATCGACTCGCTGGCCAAGATCGGCGCTCGCGTGGTGACGAACCAGCAGGTTCGCGTGCATGTGTCGGGTCACGCGTGCGCGGGCGAATTGCTCTTCCTCTACAACGGGGTGCGGCCCCGCAACGTGATGCCGGTGCACGGGACATGGCGGATGCTGCGGGCGAACGCCAAGCTGGCGGCGCGGGCCGGGGTGCCCGAGGAGTCGATCGTGGTGGCTGAGAACGGCGTCAGCGTCGACTTGGTTGGCGGGCGGGTGTCGATCGCCGGGGCAGTGCCAGTGGGCAAGATGTTCATCGACGGCCTGGTCTCCGGCGACGTCGGCGATATCACGTTGGGGGAGCGGCTCATCCTGTCGTCTGGCTTTGTCGCTGTCACGGTGATCGTCGGGCGCGGTACCGGGCGTGCCGTGGTTGCGCCGCAACTGCATTCGCGGGGATTCTCCGAAGACCCCAAGGCCCTGGAGCCCGCCGTGCGCAAGGTGGAAGCAGAACTGGAAGCTCTTGCCGCCCAGAAGATTACCGACCCCGCGCGTATCGCGCAGGCCGTCCGGCGCACGGTCGGCAAGTGGATGGCGGAGACCTACCGCCGCCAGCCGATGATCGTGCCGACCGTCATCGAAGTCTGACCAGCGGCTATTTGTTCAGAAAGCCCGCGTCGACCGGCAGTGTGACGCCGGTGACGTAGCGAGCCTGGTCGGACACCAGCCACGCCACGGCGTTGGCAATGTCCTCGGGTTGCATAGCCTCCACCGGCATGGCATTGCCCATGGCGCCCGGTGTGTCCGTAGCGGCAGCCATGGTCGCCACCCACTCCCGGGTGAACTCGTTGTCGATCATCGGGGTCTCTACAGCGGACGGGTGGATCGAGTTGACCCGGATGTTCTGCCCCGCAAGTAGGTTCGCGTATACGCGCATCAACCCGACCACCCCGTGCTTGGCTGCGACGTAGCCGACGGAACCGGCGTCCGGGCTGCCGACGCCGGCGAGCCCGGCACTCGAACTGATCAGCACGATCGATCCGCCGGTGCCCTGTTTGACCATGGTCGGTATCGAGGCCTTGATGGTGTTGTAGACGCCGGTGAGATTGACGTCGATGACGTCGCGCCAGCCGTCGTCGCCGGACTGCATGGGGGCGATGCCTGCGTTGGCCACCACGATGTCGAGGCTGCCGAACTCGTCGAGGCCCGCCTGCAGAGCCGTCGACAGCGACGCCCGGTCGCGCACGTCGGCCTGCCTGGCGACGATGCGGGCGCCGGTGTCCTCGACCAACTTGACGGTCGCGGCCAGGTCGTCCGCGGTGGCCAGGGGGTAGCGGACACTGGCGATCTGATCGCACAGGTCGACCCCGATGACGTTCGCGCCGTCGGAGGCCAGCCGCACCGCATGCGCGCGCCCTTGCCCGCGTGCCACACCGGTGATGAAGGCCGTCTTGCCGCTCAGCGGGCCGTTCGGCGGGCCTTCAGGTGGCCGCGCCATCAGCTCCGCAGCTGCCCCTGGCCCGGATTGCCCGCGGGAACCGGCGCCAACATCTTGATGTCCGGTGCGCCCGCGAGGTGCTCGCCGATCGCCGCGAACATCGTCCCGACGGCGGGCGCGGTGCTGTGGGCCTTGAGCGCCTCTTCGTCAGCCCATTGCTCGACGAACACGAAGGTGTCGCCTGTCTGGTGCAGCGAGTACAGCTGGCAACCGGGTTCCCCGTGTACTTCCTGGACCGCGGTGGTGAGGATGTCGCGGACGGTGTCGACCGATTCGGGCTTCACGGTCATGGAGGCGACGACGACGACGGGCATGCTGTGGGCTCCTCGGCTAGCTGGGGTGACCGCTGTCACCCTACTCATGCACCGTCTGGTCATGCACCGTCTGGTCATCCACCGTCTGGGTGGCCGAGTCTCGGTAGCCGAATTGACACCATCTTGTGACCAGTGTTGCTGATGGTGCATATGGGGTTCATGAGACTAGGCTTGGTCTCCATGGCTAACAAGACCGCAGCCCGTTCCGGCGCCCGAACGAGCAGCTCTAAAGCCGCGTCGCGGGGGGGATCCCGCAGCGCTCGGCCGGCGCCGACGCGGAGGAAAGCCAGCCCGGCCACCCGGCGGCGCAGCCGGCCGGTGCTGATTACCGCGGCGGTGAACTGCGGGCGGGCAGTGCTCGCCACCTGGCTAATGGCGGCCGACCTCACCGGCAGCGCCGCCCGGTCGATCGGGCGTGCCCGCGACATCGAGCCCGGGCATCGGCGCGACGGGATCGCGCTGGCTCTGCTGGGCCTGTCGGTCATCGTCGCCGCCAGCTCATGGTTCGACTCCGCCCGCCCCCTCGGGGCGTGGGTGGACACGTTGTTGCGCACGGTTGTCGGCGCGGGCGTCCTGGTGCTGCCCTTAGCCACCGCCTCGGCGGCAGTGGCGTTGATGCGGACGCAGCCCAACCCCGACGCGCGGCCGCGGCTGATCCTCGGTGCCAGCCTGATCGCCCTGTCCGGCCTCGGCCTACGGCACCTCTGGTCTGGCTCGCCGGGAAACCCCGATGCACGCCGCCACGCCGCGGGATTCGTCGGCTTCGCCATCGGCGGTCCGCTGTCCGACGGGCTGACCGCATGGATCGCCGCGCCGCTGTTGGCCTTCGGCTTCATGTTCGGCGTGCTGTTGATGACGGGGACAACGGTCCGCGAGGTTCCCGACGCGGTGCGGGCCATGTTCGGCGGCCGCCGGTACAGGGCGTACGGCTACGGGGACGGCCATGGGGACGGCCATGGGGACGACCAGGGGTACTACGAGGATGACCCCGACGGTAACTACAGCGACGACTTAGCCGACGGCTACTACTACGACGACGACGACGAGCCCTTCGACCCCGAGTCGCAGGCCTGGCCGCCGCAAGGGTCGGCGGACGTCACGTCCGTGTTAGCGGACGCTCCCGCCGACGAGGCCGGCGCCGAGCCCCCCACGGTGCCCGAGCCTACGGTTGCCAAGACCCGCCGTCGCGCGCCACGCAAAAACCAGCCCGCGGTGCTGGACCGCGTCGTCGAGGGCCCCTACAACCTGCCGTCGCTGAGCTTGCTGGTAGCCGGCGATCCGCCCAAGAAACGCAGCGCCGCCAACAACGTCATGGCCGACGCCATCACCGACGTGCTCACCCAGTTCAAGGTCGATGCGGCCGTCACCGGCTGCACCCGCGGGCCAACTGTCACCCGCTACGAAGTGGAACTGGGCCCCGGCGTCAAGGTGGAGAAGATCACCGCGCTGCAGAAGAACATCGCCTACGCAGTGGCCACCGAAAGCGTGCGGATGCTGGCCCCCATCCCCGGCAAGTCCGCCGTGGGCATCGAGGTGCCCAACACGGACCGAGAAACGGTGCGCCTGGCCGACGTGCTCACCGCGCCCTCGACCCGTCGCGACCACCACCCCCTGGTGATTGGGCTTGGCAAGGACATCGAAGGGGACTTCATCTCGGCAAACCTCGCCAAGATGCCCCACCTGCTGGTCGCCGGGTCCACCGGATCAGGTAAGTCCAGCTTCGTCAACTCCATGCTGGTGTCGCTGCTGACCCGCGCCACCCCGGACGAGGTCAGGATGATCCTGATCGACCCAAAGATGGTGGAGCTCACGCCATATGAAGGCATTCCGCACCTGATCACGCCGATCATTACCCAGCCCAAGAAGGCGGCCGCCGCGCTCGCGTGGTTGGTCGACGAGATGGAGCAGCGGTATCAGGACATGCAGGCGTCGCGGGTGCGTCACATCGACGACTTCAACGAGCGGGTGCGCTCCGGGGCCATCACCACGCCGCTGGGAAGCCAGCGCGAGTACCGGCCCTACCCGTACATCGTCGCCATCGTCGACGAGCTGGCCGACCTGATGATGACCGCCCCGCGCGACGTCGAGGACGCGATCGTTCGGATCACGCAGAAGGCGCGCGCAGCCGGCATTCATCTGGTCCTGGCCACCCAGCGACCGTCGGTGGACGTCGTCACGGGGCTCATCAAGACCAACGTGCCGTCCCGGCTGGCGTTCGCCACGTCGTCGCTCACCGACAGCCGGGTGATCCTGGACCAACCCGGCGCGGAGAAGCTGATCGGGATGGGGGACGCCCTGTTCCTGCCGATGGGGGCGGGTAAGCCCGTCCGGCTGCAGGGCGCCTACATCACCGACGAGGAGATCCAGGCCGTCGTCACCGCCTGCAAGGACCAGGCCGAACCCGAGTACACCGACGGCGTCACCGCCGCCAAGCCCACCGGCGAGCGCACCGATGTCGACCCCGACATCGGCGACGATATGGACGTTCTCCTCCAGGCCGTCGAGCTGGTGGTGTCCAGTCAGTTCGGCTCCACCTCGATGCTGCAGCGCAAGCTGCGGGTCGGGTTCGCCAAGGCGGGCCGGTTGATGGACCTCATGGAGACCCGCGGGATCGTCGGGCCCAGCGAAGGATCCAAGGCGAGAGAGGTGCTGGTCAAGCCCGACGAGCTGGCCGCGACCCTGGGGGCGATCCGGGGCGCAGACGCCGACGGCGCGGGGTAGGTCTCCGGTTCACAGGACTCGCAGCATGCGGGAGTTGCCCAGGATGTTGGGCTTGACGTAGCTCAAGTCCAGGAACTCGGCGACGCCGATGTCGTAGGAGCGGCACATCTCTTCGAAGACCTCGGCGGTGACCGGGGTGCCCTCGATCTCGGTGAACCCGTGCCTGCTGAAGAACGCGGTTTCGAAGGTCAGGACGAACACCCGCTCCAGTTCCAGCTCGCGGGCGACGTCGAGAAGCCGGCTGACGATCGCATGGCCGACGCCGCTGCCCGTCATCTCCGGATCGACCGCGACGGTGCGGATCTCCCCGAGGTCGGCCCACAACACGTGCAAGGCCCCGCAACCGACCACCTTGCCAGGGGTTTCGGGGTATTCGGCCACCCAGAACTCCTGAACGGCCTCGTAGAGCGTCACCAGGTTCTTCTCGAGCAGAATCCTCCCGGCGTAGGTGTCGACGAGGTGTTTGATCGCGGGCACGTCGGACGTTCGGGCGCGCCGGACCATCGGTCGCTGATCCTGTGGACTTTCAGTCACGGGTACCAGTATCGGCATCGGGGACGCTCGCGCGGGTCAACCGCTATTCTGTTGCCGTGTCGGGGCAGCCGCAGACGGGTCCGCAGGCGGGCCGCGCCCGAATCGCCAACCTCGCCAATTCGCTGACGCTGCTGCGGCTGGTGATGGTTCCGGTCTTCCTGCTCGCGCTGTTCGCCGGGGGTGGGCACCAACTGGTCTTTCGTGTCGTCGCCTTCACGATCTTCACGGCCGCCGCCATCACCGACCGGCTGGACGGCGTGCTGGCCCGCAACTACGGTATGGCGACGGAATTCGGTGCGCTCGCCGACCCGATCGCCGACAAAGCGCTAATCGGCTCGGCGCTGATCGGGCTGTCCATGCTCGGCGACCTGCCGTGGTGGGTCACGGTGCTCATCCTTGCCCGCGAAATCGGCGTGACCCTGCTCCGGTTGGTGGTCATTCGCCGCGGTGTCATCCCCGCCAGCTTCGGCGGCAAGGTCAAGACGGTGACCCAGGCCGTCGCGATCGGGTTGTTCATCCTGCCGCTTTCCGGACCGTTCCGGGTTGCTGCCGCCGTGGTGATGGCCGTCGCGATCGTGTTGACGGTGCTCACCGGCATCGACTACGGGGTCTCGACGATCAGGCAGTTCCGCCGGACGGCCGACTGAACCCGGCGCGTCCACCACCCGAATGAGCCGGGCGGGAACCAAGCGGCCTGCCGCGGGCGTTCAACGAAAGTAGAGCATGGCTGATGTGGGTCAGTGCCGGGGCGAAGGGAGGGCGGGATGCCGCCGTTGGTGCGTGATGTGATCGGCGACGTGCTGCGCCGTGTCCGGATGTCCCAGGGCCGGACGCTGCGGGAGGTGTCCGATTCGGCACGCGTGAGCCTCGGGTACCTGTCGGAGGTGGAACGCGGCCGCAAGGAGGCCTCGAGCGAGCTGCTCAACGCGATCTGCGATGCCCTGGACGTGCCGCTGTCGTCTATTCTGACCGGCGCGGCCGAGCGGATGGCGAGCAAGGAGCGTGCGGCGTTCGCGGCCTGTGGCGCGGCCTACGACGCGGGGCCCGCCGCCACCATCGATCCCGCCACCAGGGTTGTGATTCCGCCGGTGGCGCCCCTGGCCGTTGCCTGATCCGGCGGTTGGATCATATTGGGGGTGGGGCGATCGGCGCCGACCCGTTAAATTGAGCGGCAGAGGCGGCGCAGAGCGGTCCGACAACACGGGCCCGACAACAAGCGAAGGTGGAGCTAACCGATGGCCAACCCGTTCGTCAAGGCGTGGAAGTACTTCATGGCGTTGTTCAACTCGAAGATCGACGAGCACGCCGACCCCAAGATCCAGATCCAGCAGGCCATCGAGGAGGCGCAGCGCACTCACCAGGCGTTGACTCAGCAGGCCGCGCAGGTGATCGGCAACCAGCGACAGCTGGAGATGCGCCTCAATCGGCAGCTGGCCGATATCGAAAAGCTTCAGGTCAACGTTCGTCAGGCGCTGGCGCTGGCCGATCAGGCCACCGCCGCCGGCGACGCCGCCAAGGCCACGGAGTACAACAACGCCGCCGAGGCATTCGCGGCCCAGCTCGTGTCCGCCGAGCAGGGCGTCGAAGACCTCAAGACGCTGCACGACCAAGCGCTGACTGCGGCGGCTCAGGCCAAGAAGGCGGTCGAGCAGAACGCGATGATGCTGCAGCAGAAGATCTCGGAGCGGACCAAGCTGCTCAGCCAGCTCGAGCAGGCGAAGATGCAGGAGCAGGTCAGCGCGTCGCTGCGGTCGATGACCGAGATCGCGGCCCCCGGCAACACCCCCAGCCTCGACGAGGTTCGCGACAAGATCGAACGGCGGTACGCCAACGCGGTCGGCGCGGCGGAACTGGCGCAGGGCTCGGTGCAGGGCCGCATGCTCGAGGTCGAGCAGGCGGGTGTGCAGTTGGCCGGCCACTCCCGGTTGGAGCAGATCCGGGCGTCGATGCGGGGCGAGGCGTTGCCGACCGGCGGCGCGCCGGCCACCGGGGCGTCTCCGGTGGCTGCTCCCGCCAGTAGCCCGGTGACGGAAACGCCGCTCGGACAGTAACACCGGCAGACCCAGTAACACCGGCAGACCCAGTAACACCGGCAGACCCAGTAACACCGGCAAGCGGAGTGCAGATGGCAGTCGAATCGGTGCAGCACCGCTACAGGCGGGTCTTGCCGCAGCGCGGATTAGCCGGTGCCGCTGAGCTTTTCGACTTCCTCGCGCGGACTGTGACAGCCGTCGCGACTCCGCGCGCACGGTTGCTGCGCCGCCGCCGCCGCGCCCTGCGGTGGGGCCTCATCTTCGGGGCGGGGTGCCTGTTCTGGACGGCGGTGACCCTGGGGTTGGCGGCTTGGGGCTGGTTCGCGCTGCTGCTCCAGATCACCGGCGCCGTCGCGGTGCTGATGGCGATTCCGGCGACGCTGTTGCTGCTGCGTTATCGCTGGCTCCGCTCCGAGCCACTGCCCCCCGAGCGGACCGCGACCACCCGCCGGTTGCCGCCGCCCGGCTCGGCGGCGCGGCCCGCGATGTCTGCGCTGGGCGCCTCGGAGCGGGGGTTCTTCTCGCTGTTAGGGGTCTTGCAGGGCGGGTCGATGCTGCCGGAGGACGAGATCCGCGACCTGACCGCGGCCGCCACGAAGTCGTCGGCGGCGATGGCGGCCACCGCGGCAGAGGTGATGTCGATGGAGCGGGCAGTGCACTCCTCGGAGTCCACGCGGTCGCATCTGGTGCCCACCATCAACGCCTTCACCGCGCAGCTCAGCGCCGGCGTCCGCCAGTACAACGAAATGGTGACCGCCGCCGCGCACCTGGTGTCCTCGGCGACCGGTGACGGCGTGACAGTGTCGCGGCAGCAATACCGCGCTGAGCTGGCGGGCGCCACCGATCGCCTGACCGGATGGGCGCAGGCGTTCGAGGAACTCGGCGGCGTGCCCGGCCGGTAGCGTCAGAGCGTCGCTTTGAGCGACGGCACCACCAGCGCCGCCACGCCCCGCAGGGTCGCCTTCAGAATGTCGACGACGTCGAAGTAGTCCCGCCACAGCGTGATTCGCCCGTCGTGGACCTCGAACACCCCGCACACCCAGAACTGAACCCGCAGCGGGCCGAAGATCAGCGCGTCGGTCCGCTCGGTGAGCACGGCGTCCCCGTCGGCGGCGACCCGGTGGAACTTCACCTCGAAGGCGGCGCGGCCGTCCATCCGGCGGAACAGCTTCATCGCTGTGGTGCGGCCGTGGATCGTCGGCAGGCCGACGTTCTCGTAGACGAGGTTGTCGTCCAGTGCGGCGTCCGCGGCGTCGTAGTCCGCATCCTGCAGGGCGGTCAGGAAGCCCTCGACTATGCGGGCGTTTGCAGCGATTGCGGGGGATATTTCATTCACCGTGGCCATGGTTGACAGCGTAGGCAGCATGGCGGCCGGCCGCTAGGGTGAGGGCCGATGCGTGTCGCCGTGGTCGCCGGGCCGGATCCCGGGCACTCGTTTCCCGCTATCGCGTTGTGCCAGCTCCTGTCCGACGCGGGCGACGAGCCGACGCTGTTCACCGGCGCGGAGTGGCTTGACACCGCGGGCGCGGCCGGTGTCGACGCCGTCGAACTGGCCGGGCTCGCGGCCACCGACGAGGACCTCGACGCGGGCGCCCGCATCCACCGCCGTGCGGCCGAGATGGCCGTGGTGAACGTGCCGGCCCTGCGCGATCTCGCGCCCGATCTGGTGGTGTCCGACGCCATCACCGTCTGCGGCGGGATGGCGGCCGAGTTGCTGGGGATTCCGTGGATTGAGCTCGACCCGCATCCGCTGTACCTGCCGTCGCGAGGGTTGCCGCCGATCGGCAGCGGCCTGGCGCCGGGTACCGGACTGCGCGGCCGGCTGCGGGACACGGCGATGCGGGCGTTCACCGCCCGGTCCTGGCGTGCCGGACTGCGTCAGCGGGCGGCCGCGCGGGCCGATATCGGCCTGCCCGCCGACGATCCCGGGCCGCTGCGGCGGCTGATCGCCACCCTGCCCGCCCTGGAGGTCCCGCGGCCGGACTGGCCGACCGGAGCGGTGCTGGTGGGCCCGCTGCACTTCGAGCCGACCGATCGCATGCTGGACATCCCCGCCGGGTCGGGACCGGTGGTGGTGGTCGCCCCGTCGACCGCGTTGACCGGCGCAGAGGGGCTGGCCGAAACCGCGCTGGCGTGCCTGGTTCCCGGTGAGACGCTGCCGGCTGGTTCGCGCCTGGTGGTGTCGCGGCTGGGCGGGTCGGCGCTGGCGGTGCCGCCGTATGCGGCGGTAGGGCTGGGCCGGCAGGCCGACCTGTTGACGCGGGCCGACCTGGTGGTCTGCGGTGGCGGCCACGGGATGCTGTCCAAGACCCTGCTGGCCGGGGTTCCGCTGGTGGTGGTTCCCGGCGGAGGGGATCAGTGGGAGCTCGCCAACCGGGTGGCGAGGCAGGGCAGCGGACGGATCGTCCGGCCATTGACCGCCGATGCCCTGGTCGCTGCCGTGGCGGAAGTGCTGTCGTCGCCTTCCTATCGGGAGGCGGCGCGGAGTGCCCGCGCCGGCGCCGCCGGCGTCGCCGACCCGGTGCGGGTGTGCCGCGATGCGCTTGCGTTAGCGGGCTGACTCGCTGAGGGTCTTTACTGCGTATCTCCGCTCGGTATCTCCGCTCGGTATCTCCGCTCGGTATCTTTGCCCACGTGCGGCTAACGGAGTTCCACGAGCGGATCGTCCAGCGGTTCGGTGCCGCCTACGGTTCCTCGGTGCTCGCCGACCACGTGCTGAGCGGCTTCGGCGGGCGGACCGCCGCCCAGGCCATCGAGGCCGGCGTCGAGCCCCGCGATGTCTGGCGGGCCCTCTGCGTCGACTTCGACGTACCCCGCGATCAGTGGTGATCCACCTCGTTCGGCGTGTTGACTTGATTCGAACACCTGTTCCCCTAGTGTGGTGAGAGTTCGACTGCGCCGACTTGTCGGTGGCCATCTCTACTGTGGCGGCCAACCGACCGATACCCGGTCAATCGAACACAGCGACTACAGGAGAGGCACCATGACACAAGCTCCCGACCGTGAGAAGGCTCTCGAACTGGCGATGGCCCAGATCGAGAAGAACCATGGCAAAGGTTCGGTGATGCGTCTCGGCGACGAGATCCGTCAACCGATCTCGGTCATCCCGACCGGATCCATCGCACTGGACGTGGCCCTGGGCATCGGCGGTCTGCCGCGTGGCCGGGTCGTGGAGATCTACGGCCCGGAGTCCTCGGGCAAGACCACCGTCGCATTGCACGCGGTGGCCAACGCCCAGGCCGCCGGCGGCATCGCGGCGTTCATCGACGCCGAGCACGCCCTGGACCCGGACTACGCCAAGAAGCTCGGCGTCGACACCGATTCGTTGCTGGTCAGCCAGCCTGACACCGGTGAGCAGGCCCTGGAGATCGCCGACATGCTGATCCGCTCCGGCGCGCTGGACATCCTCGTCATCGACTCGGTGGCGGCCCTGGTGCCGCGCGCGGAACTTGACGGCGAGATGGGCGACAGCCACGTCGGGCTGCAGGCCCGGCTGATGAGTCAGGCGCTGCGGAAAATGACTGGCGCCCTGAGTAATTCGAACACCACCGCGATCTTCATCAACCAGCTCCGGGAAAAAATCGGAGTGATGTTCGGCAGTCCGGAAACGACGACGGGTGGAAAGGCGTTGAAGTTCTACGCGTCGGTCCGCCTGGACGTGCGTCGGATCGAGACGCTCAAGGACGGCACCAACGCGGTCGGCAACCGCACCCGGGTCAAGGTCGTCAAGAACAAGGTGGCACCCCCCTTCAAGCAGGCTGAATTCGACATCCTGTACGGCTTCGGCATCAGCCGGGAGGGTTCGCTGATCGACATGGGCGTGGATCACGGATTCATCCGCAAGTCCGGTTCCTGGTTCACCTACGAGGGAGAGCAGCTCGGCCAGGGCAAGGAGAACGCCCGCACCTTCCTGGTGGAGAACGCCGACCTGGCCAACGAGATCGAGAAGAAGATCAAGGAAAAGCTGGGCATCGGTGCGGTCATCACCGATGCACCCCCGGTCGACGATGTCCTGCCCGCGCCCGTCGACTTCTGAGCCCTCTCGCGAAGAGCAGGCGCGGGCCTTGTGCCTGCGCCTGCTCACCGCGAGAGCCCGCACCCGGGCCGAGTTGTCCGGTCAGCTGGCCAAGCGCGGCTATCCCGACGACGTCACTGGCCGGGTACTCGACCGGCTGGTCGCCGTCGGATTAGTAGACGACGCCGACTTCGCGCAGCAGTGGGTGGAGAGCCGACGGACGCACGCCGGCAGGGGCCGGCGCGCCTTGGCCGCCGAGCTTCACGCCAAAGGCGTCGACACGGACGTCATCACCGCCGCCCTGGCCGGGATCGACGCCGGGGCGGAGCGCAGCCGTGCCGAGGAGCTGGTCCGGGCCAAGCTGCGGCGGGAAAGGTTGATCGACGACGAAGCGGGGGTCAGCCGCAGGCTGATCGGGATGCTGGCCCGACGCGGATATAGCCAGAATCTGGCATGCGGGGTTGTGCTTGTCGAGCTGGCCGCCGAACGGGAGCGCAGGCGCGTTTAGGCCGCGGCCGGTCGCCGTACCATGGCGTCGTGACTTCCGTTGCGGCGCCGCGGCCGGTGCGCACCTACCAGGTGCGCACCTACGGCTGCCAGATGAACGTCCACGACTCCGAGCGGCTCGCGGGCCTGCTCGAGGCTGCCGGCTACCGACGGGCAGCCGCGGGAACCGACGCCGACGTGGTGGTGTTCAACACGTGCGCTGTGCGGGAGAACGCCGACAACAAGCTGTACGGCAATATCAGCCATCTGGCGCCGCGTAAGCGCGCCAACCCCGACATGCAGATCGCGGTGGGGGGTTGCCTGGCGCAAAAGGACCGCGAGGCGGTGCTGCGCAAGGCGCCCTGGGTCGATGTCGTGTTCGGCACCCACAACATCGGGTCGCTGCCGGCGCTGCTCGACCGGGCGCGCCACAACAATATCGCCCAGGTAGAAATCGCCGAATCGCTGCAGCAGTTCCCGTCGGCGCTGCCCAGTTCCCGCGAATCGGCCTACGCCGCCTGGGTATCGATTTCGGTCGGGTGCAACAACAGCTGCACCTTCTGCATCGTTCCGTCGCTGCGCGGCAAGGAGGTCGACCGCAGTCCGGCTGACGTCCTTGCCGAGGTGCGGTCGTTGGTGGACGACGGCGTCATCGAGGTGACCCTGCTCGGCCAGAACGTCAACGCCTACGGGGTGTCGTTCGCCGACCCCGCGTTGCCCCGGGACCACGGCGCCTTCGCCGCACTCCTGCGGGACTGTGGACGTATCGACGGGCTGGAACGTGTGCGGTTCACCTCGCCGCACCCGGCCGAGTTCACCGACGACGTGATCGAGGCGATGGCCCAGACCCCGAATGTGTGCCCTGCACTGCACATGCCCCTGCAGTCGGGCTCGGACCGCGTGCTGCGTGCGATGCGCCGGTCGTACCGCGCGGACCGCTATCTGGGCATCCTCGACCGGGTGCGTGCTGCCATGCCGCATGCGGCCATCACCACCGACCTCATCGTCGGCTTCCCCGGCGAGACGGAGGAGGATTTCGCGGCCACGCTCGATGTCGTGCGCCACGCCCGGTTCGCGGCGGCCTTCACCTTCCAGTACTCCAAGCGACCCGGCACCCCGGCGGCCGAACTCGAGGGACAGGTACCCAAAGTCGTTGTGCAGGAGCGCTACGAGCGCCTGGTCGAACTGCAGGAACAGATCTCGTGGGAGGGCAACCGGGCGTTGATCGGACATACCGTCGAGCTGCTGGTCGCCACCGGCGAGGGACGCAAGGACAGCGCGACGGCACGCATGACAGGTCGTGCGCGCGACGGCCGGCTGGTTCACTTCACGGCGGATACGCCGGTGCGTCCCGGCGACATCGTCGTCACAGCGGTCACTGGAGCTGCACCCCACCACCTGATCGCCGACTCGGGCATCCTCAGCCACCGCCGCACCCGGGCTGGTGACGCGCACGCGACGGGCCCGAGCGTGCGGAGCGTGGGCCTCGGTGTGCCGTCCGTTGGCGTGCCCACCGGTCTCGGAGAAGGATGTACGCCATGAAGAAGGATCGCACCGGCCTGGACGCGCTGCGCAACGAGATCGACGCCGCCGAAAAGAGAGTCGCGCGTGAAATCGACCCCGGCCCAAGGGGTTTCGTTGTGTCGATTCTCGTCTTTATTCTCCTGGGAACCTTCATCCTGCCGCATACGGGCAATGTGCCGGGGTGGGACGTTTTATTTGCCGGCCATGGCGCCGGGGCAGCGGCGCTGGCCCTGCCGTCCCGGGTATTCGCCTGGCTGACCCTGGTCTTCGGGGTTGGCTTCTCGATGCTGGCCCTGATCACCCGGCGTTGGGCGCTGGCCTGGATCGCGCTGGCCGGTTCGGCGCTGGCCTGTGCCGCTGGGATGCTGGCCGTCTGGTCGCGACAGACCGTGGCGGCCGGGCATCCTGGCCCCGGCGTCGGGCTGATCGTCGCGTGGATCACCGTCATCGCCTTGACGTTTCAATGGGCACGGGTCGTGTGGACGCGCACCATCATCCAACTCGCGGCCGAACAGGAGCGGCGGCGGATCGCCAAGGAACACGAGTCGGTGACGTTGCTAGACAGTTTTCCGGACCCGGCGCCCCGCCCCGACGAATCCGAGTCCGACGGCTAGGACCGACGGCTAGGACCGACGGGTCAGCGCCGCGGCCGCAGCATCGGCCCACTCGCGCCACTGGGCGGCGTTAGCCTGAGCTTCCTCGGCGTCCTTTGTCCGGCCCGCCGCGGCGGCTTTCTGCGCCTGTCGCTCGAATTGTTCTGCGCGGGTCCGGAACTGCTCGGCACGCGCCTGGGCCTCCGGGTCGCCCCATCCCGTCTCGCCGGCGTCGCGCACCTTCTTCTCCACCGCGCGCATGCGCCGCTCCAAATCGGCCGACCGTTCCCGCGGCACCTTGCCGATGGCGTCCCATTTATCCGCGATCGCGCGCAGCGCAGTCTTGGCGGCGTCATGGTCGCCGGTGTCGAGCTTCTCAGCCTGGGCCAGCAGCGCCTCTTTCGCTGTCGCGTTGGCGGCCAACTCACTGTCCTTCTCCGCGGTGACCGCGTTGCGGGCGGTGAAGAACGCGTCCTGGGCGGCCTTGAAGCGCCGCCATAGGGCGTCATCGATGTCCCGGGCGGTGCGGCCCGCCGCCTTCCACTCGGTCAGCAGGTCGCGGAACGCCGCGCTGGTCGTGGTCCAGTCCGTGGAGTCGGACAGCTCCTCGGCCCGTTCGCAGAGTCGTTCCTTCGCCTGCTTGACCCCCGATCGCTCCTTGTCCAGCTCCGAGAAGTGCGATCCCCGCCGCCTGTTGAACGTGTCGCGGGCCGCGGAATACCTCTTCCACAGCGCCTCGTCGACCTTGCGCTCCAGGCCGCCGACGGTTTTCCACTCGTCGAGGATCGCGTGCATGCGGTCGCCGGCGGCCTTCCACTGTGTCGAGTTGGCGGCGAGGTCCTCGGCCTCGACGGCCAGCGCCTCCTTGCGGGCGGTCTGGGCGGCCCGGTGCTCGTCGCGCCGAGAGCGGTCCGCCGTGATCGCGGCGCCAGCGCGCTCGACGAGGGCCGTCATCCGGGCCGTCAGGGCGTCGACATCGCCCAGGACGGACGCCGACGGCAGTGCCTCGGCCAACTCCGCGGCGTGGGCTTTGATCTTGCGGGCGTCGCCGGTCCCCGCCGTCAGGCGTTCCTCCATCAGCGTGACCTCGGTGCTGATGTCGTCGAATCTCCTGCCGAAGTGCGCGAACGCGGCGTCAGGCTCGCCGGCTTGCCAGGAGCCGATGACGCGCTCGCCGGTGCCGTTGATCAGCCACACCGTGCCGTCGTCGTCGACGCGGCCGAACGCGCGCGGGTCGCTGGCCGGGGCCGCCGTCGGTGGGTGGGCGGCGGGACGCGCAGCCGTGGCACCGGGGCGAGTGCCGGGCCGGGGACCGGGACGCGGCCCCGGGCGCGGCCCGGGCACGGGAATAGGCCCCGGCACGGCCGACCCGTCGGTGCGGGACTCGTCAACGGTCATGCGCTCGTCACCACCCTTTCGCGCGGGCGGAGCCCGCGCACCTGCCGCGCGACGCGGCGCCTGTTCCCCAGTATTGAAGCAGGTGGGTGGACGAGGGACTCCTCGTGTTCGTCGTGCGTTCCGCGAGGCACTAGTTTTGGTGAGGTGCTCAGTGCCATCGCGATCATTCCGTCGGCGCCCGTGCTTGTCCCCGAACTCGCCGGAGCCGCCGCGGCGGAAGTGGCCGAGGTGGTGGCTGCGGCCTTGGCCGCAGCCAGGGAGTTGCCACCGCGATGGGTTGTCGTGGGAACCGGCACGGCCGACGAGACCCTGGACCCCGACGCCGTCGGCACCTTCGCCGGGTTCGGGGCGGACGTGGCGGTCGGGCTGTCGCCGCACGCCGACGGGGCCGCCGACTTTCCGCTGTGTGCGCTCGTCGGTGCGTGGGTGCGCGGCCAGGCCCAGCCCGAGGCGAGCGCGCGGGTTCAGGTGTACCGCCATGACCACGACGCCGATACCGCGCTGGCCCAGGGCAGGCGACTGCGCGCCGAACTCGACCGGGAGCCCGAGCCGACCGGGGTACTCGTGGTCGCCGACGGGGCGAACACCCTGACACCGTCCGCGCCGGGGGGCCACCACCCGGAGGACGCCGATGCACAACGGGTTCTGGACGACGCGCTGGCACGCGGCGACGTCGCCGCGCTGGCCGGGCTGCCCCAACAGATCCTGGGGCGGGTCGCGTTTCAGGTGCTGGCCGGTCTGGCCGACCCCGGACCGTGCTCCGCGACGGAGCTCTACCGCGGTGCGCCCTACGGCGTGGGTTATGTCGTCGGCTCCTGGCGGCCATGAGACCGCTGGCGGTCATTGGCCCCACCGGCACCGGAAAGTCGCAGCTGGCGCTCGACCTCGCCGAACGCCTCGGTGGCGAGATCGTCAATGCCGACGCCATGCAGCTCTATTGCGGCATGGACATCGGCACCGCCAAGCTACCCCCGGGGGAGCGCCGCGGCATCCCGCACCACCAACTCGACGTTCTCGATGTCACCGAGACGGCCGCCGTCGCGCGCTACCAAGGCGCCGCCGCCGCTGACGTCGACGCGATCGCGGTCCGGGGTGCGGTGCCGATCGTGGTGGGCGGCTCCATGCTCTACCTGCAGTCGCTGCTCGACGATTGGTCTTTTCCGGCAACCGATCCCGCCGTGCGCGCCCGATGGGAACGACGGCTCGCCGAGGTGGGAGTCGGCCGACTGCACGCCGAGTTGGCCCGCGTCGACCCGGCCGCAGCTTCGATGATCCTGCCCACCGACAGCCGGCGCACGGTGCGGGCCCTCGAAGTCGTCGAGCTCACCGGGCGGCCGTTCGCGGCGTCGGCGCCCCGCATCGGCGCCGCGAGGTGGGACACCGTCATTGTCGGACTGGACACTGACACAACGCTGCTCGACCAGCGGCTGGCCCGACGGACCGACACCATGTTCGACCAGGGCCTGGTCGGCGAAGTCGAAGGACTACTCGACGCGGGCCTGCGCGACGGGGTCACCGCCTCGCGTGCCCTGGGCTACGCCCAGGTGATCGCCGCCCTCGACGCCGGTGGCGGCCCCGACCGGCTGGATGAGGCCAGGGAGCAGACCTATGTGGGCACCCGGCGCTACGTGCGGCGGCAGCGTTCGTGGTTTCGCCGCGACCACCGGGTGCAGTGGCTGGACCCCGACGGTGCCGGCCGTGCCGACCTCGTCGACGGCGCCGTGCGTGCCTGGCGGCACGTATCCTGAACGGGTGATTCCCGAGCGGTGCGCGTGATCTTCGCCAAGGGCCACGGCACCGAGAACGACTTCGTGCTG
>CAIYOH010000078.1 GCA_903927745.1 uncultured Mycobacteriaceae bacterium | reverse complement strand
GGGCGAGGGCGATGCCCAACGCCCATCAGGCAATACGCGCTCTACGGCGACGTGTAAGCCACTAAATTCAGTTGCTGCCGCACGAGGGATTTGCCGGCTTCGCCGGCCAGGCGCACGCGTCGAGGTTGGTGCTGCCGCCGTAGCCTCCACCGACGAACACACCGTAAGCGGTCCCGTTGGTCCCCGCGTAGGTCGCACCGCCGCCGCCGCCGCCGCCGGAGTTCAAGACACTGACGGTCCAGCCCTGGGCCTCAAGGGCGGCCCTGTAGGCATCCATGACCGACAGCGGCGACCCATTCACCCCGAAGTGCTTATGGACACCGTTTTCGGCAATGGAATCGGGGCCGTCGGTGCGCTGAGTACTCGCCGGTGTCGGGATTAGTGACTGCACCCCCGCGCTGCCACCGGGCGCCGCGGCCGCCGAAGACGATGACGACGCGATTGTCGCGGAGGCAGATGTCGATGCCGTCACCGTCTCGGTCTTCGTTGTGCCCGAGTCTGAAGAGTGTCCGCAGGCCGCCGCACCCAGTGCGAAAACCATTGCGGCCGTGCCGGCGAGGTAGAAGTTGCGACTCATGCTCAAACCTGACTTCCTTCGCGACCTCGCGCACCGTGTCAACCAGGTGCGGTCCAGGTAGGCGAGAGCGTAGCACCGACAATGCCTGGTTGAGCACTGGCGCCCGTCGTGGATCAGTTGACGGGGTCTGGCCACCGCGCTGGTCACCGCCGGACGACTGGACTCCGGCGCGATCATCACTTCGACGAGGCGCCGGAAGCCAAGCCGGAACCCGCCGTCAAGATCGTGTTCGTACCCGGTAAGGACGAGTGGCACCCTCATACTCCGCACGAAGGCGTGGAATGATCTCCGAATGACGACCACTCCGGTAAGCCGCCGGCCCAACCGCATCAAGTTCTCTGGTCATACCGCCGATGATGGCCTGTTCGGTCCCGACAGTGTTACCTGGCGCATCTCGGCCTTGCCCCAGATGGGTCTGGCCGCACACGCGGCCGCGACCCTGCAGATGCTGCACCCGATGGTCATGCACATGATCGATCAGGCGTCTGCCTTTCGAACGAACCCTGCCTCTCGCGCCGAACTCACCGCGCTTTTCGGCCGCACACTCACCTACGGGGATACCGCGGCGGCACACCGCGCCGCTGAGGTCCTCGCGAAGCTCCATCATCGGGTGACGGCTACTGACCCGGTATCGGGTCGCACCTATCACGCTGACGAGCCCGATCTTTTGCTGTGGGTGCACAACACCATCCAGTGGATGGTGCTTCGCGTTACCGATTCTTTTGGTCCCGCCCTCTGCGAGGCTGACAAGTTGACCTACCTGAATGAACAGCTCATCGCAGCCCGATTGTGTGGATGCAACGTCGATGACGTGCCCACCACCGAGAAGGACCTCTGCGCCTACATCGAAGGCATGACTCCGCTACTGGCGGTGGGCAGCGACACCATCTGGTTCAAAGCGATGACTTTTCCCGCTTCGGTTGCCTGGAAACCGGACACCTATCTGCCGCACATGCTCGGTATCGCCGTCGCCGGCCTGATGAGTGCCGAACAGCGTCAGGTGTACGGGGTGGATCGGCCCGCCTGGCAGTTTGATGCCAATCGGACAATCCTCAAGGGAATCTTCGAGGCAGAAGCACGCAAGGTTCCGGTGCTGTCACGGATTTCCTTAGAACGCCAGAAGGTCGACGAGAAGGCATTCGGATCAGCGCACTGAGAACCTGAGTGCCCGCCGGCCACACAGGACGGGGCTACTGCCGGGGTGCCGCGCCCCGAGTTCACTCAGACGCAACGGGTGCCGTTGTCTTGGACTTCATGCCGAACATGTTCTTTCTTCTCGGCACCTCGTCATGACTGTCCACGAACTCGACCCCTCGATACACGGCCAGGTAGACGTTGATCGTCGTCACGATGATGATCATCAGCACCGGGCCCATGATGATCCCCCAGAAACCGAACACGGCGATGCCGGAGAACACCGACAGCAGCATCAGCGCGGGGTTCAGGCGCGCTTCCCGCGGAACCAGAATGGGCCGTAGAAAATTGTCCAGGTTGGTGACGCCGATGAGATGGAACAGCACGACGAAGGTGCCGCCGATCGGGTGACCGAAGAACATCATGGCGATACCGAACGGAATCGTCACGACACCGCTGCCCAGCGGTATGACCGACAACGCCGACAAGAAGATGCACAAGATGAAGAAACCCTGGTGGAACCCACCGAGGTAGATCGACGCCGCCCCGGCGACGCCCTGGCAGACCGCGATGATGAACTGGCCCTCGACCGTGCCCCGCACCATCGCACCGATCTTGGTCAAGTACAGATCGGTGATCTCCTCGCCCAGCGGGTTGAGCTGGCGGATCAATGTGAGGACCTTCTCCCGGTGCACCAGCAACGCGAGGAACACGTACAGGAAGATGATCGACGCGGTGATCACCCCGAACGCACTGCCGGCGGCGTCTCGCAGCAGGTGCAACAGCCAGCGGCCGGCGTTCTGACCGACCGTGGTGATGATGTGCTTCAACGACTCTGCCGTGACCGTGGTGTGCAGGTATGGCACCCGCGCCAATGTTCGATTGACGAACTCAAGCGCCTGCTCGCCGAGAGCTCCCGGATTCGCCGTCGCCGCCCAACTCGCGACGTTGCTCACCATGCGCGTGACCTGGGCGATGGCGAGGAGGATCACCAGAGTCAGCGGAATGATCACCACGGC
>CAIYOH010000077.1 GCA_903927745.1 uncultured Mycobacteriaceae bacterium | reverse complement strand
CGGAGTACGAGGCGATGTGGCAGGCCGCATCGGCGGCGATGGTCCGCTACCAGGCGGCCACGGCGCAGGCCACCGCGCTGCAGCAGTTCACCTCACCGCTGACAATGGCCAACCCGGCCGCAGCGGTCGCGCAACCCGCCACGGCGACCGCGGCGACCACGGCAACCACGGTGGCCGGGGCGAGCGGTGCCAACGGCGCGGCCACGCTTCAGGAGTTGTCGCTGGCCGCCTTCAACCCCAACGCCGGCTGGTTCGGCTACTTCAGTACCTGGGGCAATCAGTTTATTTCCTCTGGGTTTCCCATCAACCTTCTCGGGGTGCAGGCGCAGGTGGCGACCGCCCAGGGGGTGCAGTCAGTGGGCGGCGAAGTCGGCCAGGGCCTGGCCGAGGGGGAGGCCGCACTGGGCTCATCGGAGGCCGACGTCGCCTTCGGCGCGGCGCGGGCACAAGCCGCCGCCGCGATCAAGGCAGCCGGATCGCCCACGGCGGTGCTGGGTTCAGGTGTCACGATCGGCAAGTTGACCGCGCCGCCCGCGGTGGTGGGTCTGCTGCCGGCCGCGCAGTCGCCGGTCCAGCTGGCCTCGTCGGTGTCGCCGCTGGCCGCGGGGAACTCCGGGCTGGCCGGGATGCCGATCATGCCGATGATGGTGCCGCCCCCGGTTTCAGCGGGCAGCGGCTGGCGCAAGAGAAAGCAGCCGAATTCCGAGGATCGCGAATACAGCGGCGACTACAGCGCCGAGCGAACGACCAAGGTGGTGCAAAGGCCCCCGAGCGGGGGATGAGGCCGACCATGGCGCCTCACAACTGCCGTCGGGGTGGGCCGTGATGGACTTCGGCGCCCTGCCGCCCGAGATCACCTCGGCGCTCATTCACACCGGGCCCGGGGCTGGCTCGCTGATCCACGCCTCGGCCATGTGGCAACAGCTGGGCATCGAGTTGGAGGCGTCCGTCGGCAGCTACACGTCGGTGCTATCGCAGCTCGCCGCGGACTGGCGCGGCCCCTCCTCGATCGCGATGGCCAAAGCCGTCGACCCCTACCTCACCTGGCTGGGTGCCACTGCGCAGCAGTGCGAGCGGGTCGGTGCGTCGTTGCGTGCGGTGGCCGGGGCGTTCGAACTCACCCATTTCACGGTCGTGCCGCCCGCACTCGTCGCCGCTAACCGGACGCGGTTGGCGGCGCTGCTGGCGACCAACTTCTTCGGGATCAACCTGCCGGCGATCGCCGAGACGGAGGCCGAGTACACGGCCATGTGGGTGAACAACTCGGCGGCGATGTACCGGTACGCGGCGACGTCGGCGAGCGCCGCGGTGCCCCCGCAATTCTCGCCGCCGCCCGCGATTGCCGATCCGGCGGGGCTGGTGACTTCGGCCGCGTCCGCCGGCCCGGCCAACCCCGCCGGCGTGCTGTCCAACCTGCAGGCGGCGTCGTTGGCCACGTTCGACCCGAACGCCGGCTGGTTCGGCTACTTCAGTACCTGGGGTTGGCAGTTCCTCGCCTCCGGGATTCCCGTCAGCCTCCTCGCCCTCGACGCGCAATACGCGACAGCCCACGCTATCGGGGGGCTGGGCGGCGAAGTCGGACTAGGCCTGACGCAGGCCGGCACAAGTCTCGCGTATGCCCAGGCGCAGTTGGCGGGCGTGCTAGGCGCCCTCGGATCGGGCGAAGGGCCCTCCGCGGCACTGGGTGTCGCGGTGACGATCGGCAGGCTGTCCGCCCCCGCCAGCGTGGTGGGGCTGCTGCCCGCCGCGGAGTATCCGGTGCGGCT
>CAIYOH010000076.1 GCA_903927745.1 uncultured Mycobacteriaceae bacterium | reverse complement strand
CTCCACCCGCGAGAGTTTGGCGTTGCCCTCGGCCACCCCCGCGGCGGTCGTGGCGATCACCTCCGGGTGCGAAGCCAACGCCGCTGGCGAAGCCTCCGACAGGCCGTGCTGGGCCGCGTACGGGCCGTCGGAGTCGGCGTCGACCGCCTCGGCCGTCTTCTCTGGTTCCTTGCGGTAGCCCTTCATCACCAGCGGGCCGCGCACCAGGTACTCGCCGTCCTCGGCGATCTTGCCCTCCAGCCCGGGCAGCAGCCGGCCGACGGTGCCCAGCCGGGCCTCGTCGGGGTGGCTGACGGTGGCGACGCAGCTGAGCTCCGACATGCCCCACACCTCGGCGATCGGGATGCCCATGCCGGCGAAGAACGCCAGCGTCTCCCGCGGGATCGGCGCCGCACCCGACACCGCCCAGCGCAGCTGGTCGAAGCCGAGCCGCTCGCGCAGCTTCGACAGCACCAGCTCGTCGGCCTGCGCCCATTCGGTGGCCGCCTCGTCGGTCATCGGCTCTCCCGTGGCCAGGGCGTCGGCGCGCTTGGCCGCGACCTGCATCGCCCACTGCAGCGCCTGCTTTTTGACCTCGTCCTTCTCCTGGCCCACCAGGAACTCGATCCCGGACTTCAGCTTCTCCCACACCCGGGGCACGGCGGCCCAGATGGTGGGGCGCACGTCGGGCAGCACCGAGGCGATGGTGCCCGGGTCGGCCACCACCGTCACCTGGGTGCCGAACAGCTCCAGGCCGTAGAGGCCGCTCACCCGGTCGGCGATGTGGGCCGACGGCAGGAACGACGTGATCCGGTCACCGAACCGCATCCCGAGGACATCGTCGACGGCGTACCCCTCGAACAGCAGATTGGTGTGGGTCATCTCCACGCCCTTGGGGTTTCCGGTAGTCCCGGAGGTGTAGATGAGGGTGGCGACGTCGTCGGGCTGGACCGCCCGCCACGTCGCATCAAAGTCGAAGTCGACCGGGGCGGCGGCGTAGAGGTCGTCGACCGACAGCGTGCCCGCCGGTGAACCGTCAATGCAGACGATGTGCTCGATGGGCGCGCCGCTGTCGCGGATGCGCTCGAGGTACTTCTCCTCGCAGATCACCACCTTGGTGCCGGCGTTGTCGAACAGGTAGGTCAGCTGCTCGGCAGGCAGCGTGCTGTAGACCGAGAACGACGTGGCACCCACATGCTGGGCCCCGATCTCGAACGGGTAGAACTCGATGCGGTTGGCCATCATCAGCGACACCGTGTCGCCGCGCTTGACGCCCAGGCCGGCCAGGCCGGCGGCCACCTTGCGCACCTGCTCGGCCAACTCCCGCCAGGTCACGGTCTGGGCGTCGCCCGCCGTCCGCAGCGCGACGGCATCCCGGTCGATCGCCGCGGTGCGCTGAAAGGCCTCGCAGAGGGTGGTTGCACGGGGTGTTGTCGTCATGTCGTGAGCGTACGTCCGCGCCGCCCACCACGGAATACCCCACCCCTTGCGGCCGCGAGCGTGCGTGTTTGCGCAGTGACAGGCCGCCGAACACGGGCATCCGCGCACGTTCGCGAGATGCAGGGTCCGCTACGGGGCCCCGCCTTCGCTGCGACGAGGGTGCGCAGATGTACGCCATTTACCGCGTGTCGGCGAGCAAACACGCACGCTCGCGGGAGAAAAAGTGGGGCTCGCGAAGAAGGTGGAGGACGCTCGGGGGAAGGGAGACGGATCAGCCGCCCAGGCAGCCCGGGCCGAGCAGTTCCTTGAGGTCGCCCATCAGCGCCGGCGACGGCGTCACCCACAGCGACTGGTCGAGTTCCAACGTGGTGACCCTGTCTCCGCTGATCAGGCGCAGATGCACCTGCGCGGTGCCGGGATGGCGGGCCAACACCTGCTTGAGCGCGCTCACCTTGTCGATGGTGCACTGACGGGTGGGCAGGCTGACGGCCAGCGGGCGATTGGGCTGGGCGTTCGAGAAGTCGGGCACCACCAGTTCGTAGGCGAACAGGGAGATCCTGTCGTCGCGGATCGCCACCTTGGCGTTGATGAGCACCACCGCGTCGTCGGCGATGTCGCCGCCATAGGTGGAGTAGGTCTGCGGGAAGAACATCACCTCGATGCCGCCGGTGAGGTCCTCCAGCTGCGCCGACGCCCACGGCATCCCGTTCCTGTTCACCCGCCGGTTCACCGAGGCCAAGATGCCGCCCACGCGGACCTGCGTGTCGTTGGGGACGTCGCCGTCGAGGATGGCCGGGATGTTGGTATCGACGTGGCTGGCCAGCAGGTGCGCCACCTTGTTCAGCGGGTGTCCCGAGACGTAGAGGCCCAGCATCTCGCGCTCCAGGGCCAGCTTGTGCTTGTCGTCCCATTCGTGGTCGGGCACCTTGATGGTGAACACCGATTCGGCGCCCCCGCCGTCGTCGCCGCCGAACAGGTCGAACTGGCCCATCGCCTCGGCCTTCTTGGTGCCCAGTACCGAGTCGACGGCGTCGCTGTGCACCAGGAACAGGCCCTTGCGGGCATGTCCGAGCGAGTCGAACCCGCCCGCCTTGATCAGCGACTCGGTGACCTTCTTGTTGCACGCCGAGACGTCGATCTTGTTCAGGTAGTCCGAGAAGTCGGTGAACTTGCCCTTGACGCCGCGGGTCTGAATCAGCGAGCCCACGACATTGGCGCCGACGTTGCGCACCCCGCCCAACCCGTAGCGGATGTCGACGCCCACCGAGGCGAAGTTCAGGACGGACTCGTTAACGTCCGGCGGCAGCACGGTGATGCCGAGCTTGCGGCAGTCGGCCAGGTATACGGCGGCTTTGTCCTTGTCGTCGCCCACCGAGGTCAACAGGCCGGCCATGTACTCGGGGGTGTAGTTGGCCTTCAGGTAGGCGGTCCAGTAGGAGACCAAGCCGTATCCGGCGGCGTGGGACTTGTTGAACGCGTAGTCGGCAAACGGCAGGATCGTGTCCCAGAGCGCCTTGACGGCGCGGTCGGAGAATCCGTTGTTACGCATGCCCTCGGAGAAGCCCGCGAACTCCTTCTCCAGCACCTCGCGCTGCTTCTTGCCCATCGCCTTGCGCAGGATATCGGCTCGGGCCAGCGAGTAGCCCGCCACCTGCTGCGCGATGCGCATGATCTGCTCTTGGTAAACGATCAGACCGTAGGTCTCGGAGAGGATCTCGCGTAGCGGCTCTTCGAGCTCGGGGTGAATGGGCTTGATCGCCTGCCGGCCGTTCTTGCGGTCGGCGTAGTCGTTGTGGGCGTTCATGCCCATCGGGCCGGGCCGGTACAGCGCGAGCACGGCCACGATGTCGGCGAACCCGGTGGGCTGCATGCGGCGCAGCAGGTCGCGCATGGGGCCGCCATCGAGTTGGAACACGCCCAGGGTGTCGCCGCGGCCCAACAACTCGTAGGTGGCCGCGTCGTCGAGGGTTACCGCCTCGAGGTCCAGGTCGACGCCCCGGTTGGCCTTGATGTTCTCGATCGCGTCGCCGATGATCGTCAGGTTTCGCAGGCCCAGGAAGTCCATCTTGAGCAGGCCGATGGCCTCGCAGGACGGGTAGTCCCAGCCGGTGATGATGGCGCCGTCCTGCGGGCGCTTCCACAGCGGGATCACGTCGGTCAGCGGCTCGCTACTCATGATGACCGCGCAGGCGTGCACGCCGGCGTTGCGGACCAGGCCCTCCAGGCCACGGGCGGTCTGGTAGATGGTGCGTACGTCGGGGTCGGTCTCGATCAGTCCGCGGACCTCGGCGGCCTCCTTGTACCGCTCGTGGGCGGGGTCGGTGATCCCCGACAGCGGGATGTCCTTGGCCATGACCGCCGGCGGCAGCGCCTTGGTGATGCGGTCGGCGATCGCGAAGCCGGGCTGGCCGTAGTGGATACGCGCCGAATCCTTCAGCGCTGCCTTGGTTTTGATGGTGCCGAAGGTGATGACCTGGGCAACCCTGTCGTGGCCCCACCTCTCGGCGGCATAGCGCACCATCTCGCCGCGGCGACGGTCGTCGAAGTCGATGTCGATATCGGGCATCGAGGTGCGCTCGGGGTTGAGGAACCGCTCGAAGAGCAGGCCGTGCGGGATCGGGTCGATGTCGGTGATGCCCAGCGCATACGCGACCAGCGACCCGGCGGCTGAGCCCCGGCCCGGGCCGACGCGGATGCCCACTGACCGCGCGTGGTTGATCAGGTCGGCGACGATCAGGAAGTAGGACGGGAAGCCCTTGGCGCAGATGACGTCGATCTCGTAGGCCGTCCGCGTCGCGTACGCGTCGGGGGCGCCGGCGGGAAACCGCCGCGCCAGCCCGGCGTCCACCTCGTGGCGCAGCCAGGACGCCTGGTCGTGCCCGTCGGGCACCGGGAAGACCGGCATCCGATCGCGCGGCTCCCACACCTCGGCGTAGGACTGCACCCGCTCGGCGATCAGCAGGGAGGAGTCGCAGGCGCCGGGCACCGAGTCGTCCCAGATCTGGCGCATCTCGGCGGCCGACTTGAGGTAGTAGCCGTCGCCGTCGAACTTGAACCGGGTGGGGTCCGACAGGGTCTTGCCCGTCTGCACGCACAGCAGCGCCTCGTGGTTGTGGGCGGCGTCGCGGGTGACGTAGTGGCAGTCGTTGGTGGCCAGTGGCGGGATACCCAGCTTGCGGCCGATGTCGAGCAGCCCCTCGCGGACACGCTGCTCGATTGCCAGGCCGTGGTCCATGAGTTCGAGGAAGTAGTTCTGCGGCCCGACGATCTCGCGCCACTTGGCGGCCGTCTCCAGCGCCTCGCGCTCGTGGCCTAGGCGCAGCCGGGTCTGCACCTCCCCGGACGGGCAGCCCGTGGTGATGATGAGGCCCTCGGCGTGTTCGGCGATGATCTCGGCATCCATGCGCGACCACTTGCCCAGCTGGCCCTCGAAGGAGGCCAGCGAGGTCAGCTTGAACAGGTTTCGCAGGCCGGCGGCGTTCTCGGCCACCATGGTCAGGTGGGTGTAGGAGCCGCTGCCGGAGACGTCGTCGCTCTTCTGGCCAGGATCGCCCCACGTGATCCGGCGGGTGTCGAAGCGCGAGCCCGGCGCGATATAGGCCTCGACCCCGATGATCGGCGTGATACCCACCGCGGTGGCCGCATGGTAGAACTCGCTGGCGCCGAACATGTTTCCGTGGTCGGTCATCCCGATCGCGGGCATGCCCAGCCGCTGCGCCTCGGCGAGCATCGGCGTGATCTTCGCGGCACCGTCGAGCATCGAGTACTCGGTGTGGTTATGGAGGTGCACGAAGGACGACTGGTTCATAGGGACGCCAGTGTAAGGCTGCGCACCGACGGCCATGCGCGTGTCGCGGAGTGTGTCTCGAAGTTGTCGGCCACCGGGCCGCCGGGCCGCCCCCGGAGGGCCTCTAGTGAACGAACACGTCTATTGTTCCAACTGTTATAGGGTCGGGGCGTTCAGGAGGTTGACGGGTTGAGGGCGCTGCCGGTGGGGCGGGTGATGAGACGGGGCTGGATGGCGCTCGTCACGCTGCTCGTCGTCGTGATCACGGGGTTGGGGATCTCCCGGCTGCACGGGATCTTCGGCTCGGGCGACACCACCACGGCCAACGCCGGCCTCGCCAACGAGATCGTCCCCTTCAACCCCAAACAGGTGGTCCTGGAGGTGTTCGGCGAACCCGGCGCCGTGGCAACCATCAACTACCTGGACGTGGACGCCCAGCCGCAGCAGGTGATCGACGCGCCCCTGCCCTGGTCGCACACGATCACCACCACCAAGGCCGCCGTCCTCGGTAACGTCGTCGCGCAGGGCACCGGCAGCAGCCTCGGCTGCCGGATCACCGTCAACGGAGTAGTCAAGGACGAACGCACCGTCGACAAGGTCGACGCCTACACCTACTGCCTGGACAAGTCCGGATGAGCGCGAAAACCGGCGACGAGCCGCCACGGCCCCGGGTGCCGCGCCTCATCCGCGTGCTGGCGCTGCCGATCCTGCTGTTCTGGGTGGTGCTGGCCGGGCTCACCAACGCCCTGGTGCCGCCTCTCGAGGAGGTCGGCAAGGTCCACAACGTGGCGCTGAGCTCGCCCGAGGCTCCGTCGCTGAAGGCGATCAAACGCATCGGCGCGGCGTTCCACGAGTTCGACACCGACAGTTCGGCGATGATCGTCCTCGAAGGCGACACGCCGCTCGGCGACGCCGCGCACCGCTATTACGACACGCTGATCCACAAGCTCGAGCGCGACACCAAGCACGTCGAGCACGTCCAGGACTTCTGGGGCGACACGCTCACCGCGGCCGGATCGCAGAGCAGCGACGGCAAGGCCGCCTACGTCCAGCTGTTCCTCGCAGGCAATCAGGGCTCGGCGCAGTCCAACGATTCCGTTCGCGCCGTCCGGGAGATCGTCGACCACATCCCGCCCCCGCCGGGCGTCAAGGCCTATGTCACCGGCGCCGCAGCGGAGATCTCCGACCAGTTCGACGTCGGCAGCAAGGGCACTCTGAAGGTCACCGCGATCACCGTCGGGGTGATCGCGCTGATGCTGCTGTTCGTCTACCGGTCGTTTTTCACCATGTTGCTGGTCCTCATCACCGTGCTCGTCCAGATGTCCGCAGCACGCGGGATCGTCGCGTTCCTGGGCAACGCCGGGATCATCGGCCTGTCGACCTACGCGACGAACATCCTCACGCTGCTCGTGGTCGCCGCCGGCACCGACTACGCGATCTTCGTCGTCGGCCGCTACCAGGAGGCGCGCGGCGCCGGCGAGGACCGGGAACGCGCCTACTACAGCATGTTTCGCGGGACAGCCCACATCGTGCTGGGTTCGGGCCTGACCGTTGCCGGCGCGGTATTCTGCCTGGCCTTCACCCGGCTGCCGTACTTCGCCAGCCTGGGCATCCCCGCCGGCCTCGGAGTCCTTGTCGCGCTCATCGCCTCGCTCACCCTGGCCCCAGCCATGCTCACGCTGGGATCGAAAATCGGCGTCTTCGAACCTAAACGGGCGATGCGCACCCGTGGGTGGCGGCGGATCGGCACCGCGATCGTCCGCTGGCCCGGGCCCATCCTGGTGGCGTCGCTCGCGGTGGCCCTGATCGGCCTGCTCACGCTGCCCGGATACAAGACGAGTTACGACACCCGCCCCTACATGCCCGCCGACGCACCCTCCAACGTCGGCTACGCGGCGGCCGAACGGCACTTCCCCCGATCCCGCCTCGAGCCCGAGCTACTCATGGTCGAGACCGACCACGACATGCGCAACCAGGCCGACATGCTCGTCCTCGACCGGGTCGCCAAGGCGGTGTTCCACGTCCACGGCATCGCCCAGGTGCAGTCCATCACCCGGCCGCTGGGCACCCCGCTGGATCACAGCTCGCTCGCCTTCGCGGTCAGCACGCAAAGCGCCACGCAGCAGGAGAACCTCGGCTACCAGCGCGCCCGCGCCGACGATCTGCTTAAGCAGGCCGGGGAGATCTCCACCAGCATCGAACTGCTGCACCAGCAGTACGCGCTGCAGCAACAACTGGGCGCCACCACCCACGACGAGGCTGCCAACTTCCACGACACCATCACCACCATCCGGGACCTGCGTGACAAACTCGCCAACTTCGACGATTTCCTGCGGCCGATCCGCAGCTACTTCTACTGGGAACCGCACTGCTTCGACATCCCCTCCTGCAAGGCATTCCGCTCGGTGTTCGACGGCCTCGACGGCGTGGACGCGCTGACCGCGAAGTTCGAGAACCTCACCGCCACCCTGGACCAACTCGATGCGCTGCAGCCCAAGCTGCTGGCTCTGATCCCGCCGCAGATCGACACCCAGGAGACCAACCGCCAACTGGCGCTGGCTAATTACGCCACCCAATCCGGCATTTTCGCCCAGACCGCCGACGCGATCGACAGCGCGTCCGCGCTGGGCCGCGCCTTCGATGCCGCCAAGAACGATGACAGCTTCTACCTGCCACCCGAGGTCTTCACCAACCCCGACTTCAAACGCGGGCTGAAGCTGTTCCTGTCCCCCGACGGCAAAGCCGCCCGCATGATCGTCACCCACGAGGGCGATCCCGCCACCCCACAGGGCATCTCACACATCGACCCGATCGCCACGGCCGCGCACGAGGCACTCAAGGGCACACCCGACGCCCAGGCCCGCGTCTACATCGGCGGCCTGGCGGCCACCTACAAGGACATTCAGGAAGGTGCGTTCTACGACCTGCTCATCGTGGGACTCTCCGCCATGAGCCTCATCCTGCTGATCATGATGCTCATCACCCGCAGCCTCGTCGCCGCGCTCGTCATCGTCGGCACCGTGGCGCTGTCACTGGGCGCCTCGTTCGGGTTGTCGGTGCTGGTGTGGCAGTACATGTTCGGCATCAAGCTGTACTGGGTGGTGCTCGCCCTGGCCGTGATCCTGCTGCTGGCGGTGGGGTCGGACTACAACCTGCTGTTGATCTCGCGCTTCAAGGAGGAGATCGGGGCGGGGTTGAAGACGGGTGTCATTCGTGCGATGGCCGGCACCGGCTCGGTGGTGACCGCCGCCGGGTTGGTGTTCGCGTTCACCATGGGCGCGTTCGTGTTCAGCGGTTTCCAGGTGCTGGGCCAGATCGGGTCGACGATCGGCCTGGGGTTGCTGTTCGACACCCTGATTGTGCGCTCGTTCATGACACCCGCTGTCGCCACGCTTCTGGGGCGCTGGTTCTGGTGGCCGCTGCGGGTGCGCCCCAGTCCGTCGAGTTCGATGTTCCGCCCGTACGGGACCCGGGCGTCGGTGCGGCAGCTGCTGCTCTGGGAGGACGGCGACACGGCGGTGATGCCGGAGGCGAAGCACCGAGCGGAAGCGGCGCTCAGCGGCGCCGCCCCAGAGGCCTAGCGGACAGGCAACCGATCCAACCAGAGTAGCACATGTGCTACTCTGGCGTTATGGAAATCATCGGACTGCGCGAGTTGCGCCAGAACGCCTCCGATCTCGTCCGGCGCGTCGAGGGAGGTGAAGAAATCACCATCACCGTCGCCGGCCGCCCCGGGGCCCGATTAGTACCCGCGGCACCTCGGGCCTGGAGACGGTGGGCCGACGTCGACAAACTTTTTCGCGGCCCCGCTGACCCCGCCTGGAACGCCGACCGTGAGGCAATCGCCCACGAGTTGCGTGACCCGTGGGCGGCTACGTGAGAGCGATCCTCGACACCAGCGTGGTCATCGCGACGGATATCGCACCCCTGGAAGGCGAGCTGGCGATCAGCGCGATCACGTTGGCGGAACTGCACTTCGGGGTACTCGTGGCGAAGCAACGAGAGGTTCGGGCCGAGCGGCTGCGGCGTCTGCTGGTGCTGCAGCGCACCTTCGACGCGCTGCCCCTGGATGACGCCGTCGCCGGCAGCTACGGCCAACTGGCGGCAGCTGCCGTCGATGCGGGCCGTCAGCCGCGGGCTCGATCGATGGACCTGCTGATCGCGGCCACCGCCCACGCGCACTCAGCCAGGCTCTACACCCGCAACGCAGGCGACTTTGACGGCCTGAACGACCTACTCGAGGTCGTCGCGGTCTGACACCACCCCCGACGCCTAGCTGCTGGGCCCGCCCCGCAGTCGGTTACCTATCCTCAGCGCGGGCAGCAGCAGGGACCGCGGCGCGTATCGGCCGCCGGCGCTGACGGCCTTGGGCACCACACCGGGAACCACACTGCGCTTGCCGGCGAGCATGCCGCCGATCGCCGCCTCTGCCACGTCGTGCGGTGCCACCTGAGCGATCGGGATGCTGAACCGCTCGGCATTGGCGATCTCGGCCCACTCGGTGGGCACCGGACCGGGACACAGCACGGTCACCGAGACGCCCGTCCCGTGCAGTTCCTCGTGGACGGCCTCGGAGAACGTCTGCACAAAGGCCTTCGTCGCCGAATACACAGCCATGAACGGGATCGGCTGGAACCCGGCGATCGAGGCGATGTTCAGTACCGCGCCGGCGCCGCGCGCGACCATGCCCGGCAACACCGCATGGGTGAGCTCCATCAACGTCAGCGAGTTGAGGGTGACCTCCTCGCTCTCCCGGTCGACCGGCAGGTCGTGGAAGATCCCGCTGGTGCCGAAGCCCGCGCTGTTGCACAGCCCGGCGATCGGCTCCTTGGCCAGCCGCGCTGCCAGTTTGGCTCGACCCTTGGCGTCGCTGAGGTCCAGCGGAAGGACCTCGACGTTCACCGAGAACTCCTTGCGCACCGAAGCGGCGAGTTCGTCGAGTCGTTCGCGGCGGCGCGCCACGAGCAGCAGCGGAAAGCCGCGGCGGGCCAGCCCGCGGGCAAGTTCTGAGCCGATGCCAGAGGAGGCACCGGTGATGACGACGGTCGCGTGGTTGTCAGGTTTCGGCAGGCTCATGGTGGCACCAATGTATCCCGCGGGACCAGCTAATCACGCCGACATTGCCCTGAGGGTCGTGATCAGGAGCGAGTTCACAGCCACCGCCGCGCACTCGACGATCAGCCGATCAGCCCTCGTCGCGCAGCACATCCAGCGCGTGCTGCAGGTCGGAAGGATAGGGGCTGACGAACTCCACCGCCCGGCCGTCGGCGGGATGGGCGAACGCGAGCGACCGCGCATGCAGCCATTGGCGTTCCAGCCCAAGTCTTTTGGCTAGTTTCGGATCCGCCCCGTAGGTGAGGTCGCCGCAGCACGGGTGGTGCAACGCGGCGAAGTGCACGCGGATCTGATGCGTGCGCCCCGTCTCCAGGTGGACGTCGAGCAGGCTGGCGGCGGCGAAGGCCTCCATGGTGTCGTAGTGCGTGAGGCTGTGGCGGCCCCCGCTGGTGACCGCGAACTTCCAGTCCCGCCCCGGGTGGCGCCCGATCGGTGCATCGATGGTCCCGCTGGACGGATCCGGATGCCCCTGCACCAGAGCGTGATACCGCTTGTCGACGGTGCGGTTCTTGAACGCCCGCTTGAGCACGGTGTAGGCGCGCTCGGACAGCGCGACCACCATCACCCCGGAGGTCCCGACATCCAGGCGTTGCACAATTCCCTGCCGCTCGGGCACGCCGGAGGTGGTGATGCGGTACCCGGCGGCGGCCAGGCCGCCGAGCACGGTCGGCCCTGTCCAGCCCACCGAGGCGTGCGCCGCCACCGCCGCGGGCTTGTCGACCACGACGATATCGTCGTCGGAGTACAGGATCGTCATGCCCTCGATGTCGACGGGGGTGTTCTCCGGCGGCGCCGGCGCCTCCGGCAGGCGCACCTGCAACCACGCGCCCGGAATCAGCCGGTCGGACTTCCCCGCCCGAACCCCGTCGAGCTCGACCCCGCCGTCTTCGGCCATAGCCGCCACGACGTTGCGCGACAGCCCGAGCAGCCGAGCCAGTCCGGCGTCCACCCGCATGCCCGCCAGTCCGTCGGGAACGGGCATCGACCGGTCGGTCAAGGCCGCTCGGCCCCCTGCTCAGCCCCGCGCCGGCCGACCCGGTCGAAGTCATAGCCGAACATCGACAGCCCCATGACCAGGGCAGCACCCCCCACCACTGCGGGGTCGGCCACGTTGAACACCGGCCACCAGCCGACCGACAGGAAGTCCACGACGTGCCCCCGCAGCGGCCCCGGGGACCGGAAGAACCGGTCGGCCAGGTTGCCCAGGGCGCCGCCGAGGATCATCCCCAGGCCCACGGCCCACCAGGGCGACACCAGACGACGCCCCATCCACACGATGCCGAGCACCACACCCGTCGCGACCAGCGTCAGCACCCAGGTGTACCCCGTCGCCATCGAGAACGCCGCGCCCGAATTGCGCACCAGGGTCCAGGTCACCGTGTCGCCGATGATCGAGACCGGCTCGCCCGGGCGCAGCCACTTGACGGCGAGCACCTTGGTGACGACGTCCAGCGCCAGCACCACCGCCGCGACGGCGACCAGCAGCCGCAGCCGCCGCCGGGGCGCGGTGTGTTCCTCGGGCACTCCCCCATCTTCCCTTATCACTGGCACGCCGACGGCATGGGAGATGATTCCCGCATGGATTCCCGTCAGGCCCGCGTGACCGTCATCGCCACCGGAGGGACGATATCGACCAGCACCGGCGCCGACGGAGTCCGCCGGCCCACCCGCAGCGGGGCCGATCTCACCGCATCACTCAGTCAGGGCCCCGCCGTCGACGTCGTCGACCTGCTGGCCGTCGACAGCTCAGAGCTGACGCTGGCCGACTGGGACCGAATCGGCGCGGCGGTGCGGGCCGCGGTCGCGGGCGGCGCCGACGGCGTCGTGATCACCCACGGCACCGACACGCTCGAGGAGACAGCGCTCTGGCTCGAGCTCACCTACGACGGCCCCGCGCCCGTCGTCCTGACCGGCGCCATGCGCAGCACCGACGACCCCGACCCCGACGGACCGGCCAACCTGCGCGACGCGCTGGCGCTGGCGGGCAGCCCGGCCGCCCGCGACGCCGGGGTGCTGGTGTGTTTCGCCGGCCGCGTGCTGGCGCCGCTGGGGATGAGCAAGGTCGCGGGCGGCTTCATCGGGGAACAACTGGGCACGGTCGACGGCGGTGTGACGTTAACGGGCACCAAGATCCGGCCCCACATCGGTGACCTCAGCGCCGCGGCAGCCCCGCGGGTCGACATCGTCGCGGCGTACCTGGGAGCCGACGGGGTGGCCCTGGAGGCGTGTGCGGCCGCCGGTGCACGCGCCGTGGTCCTCGAAGCGTTGGGCTCCGGCAACGCCGGCCGCGCCGTGGTCGGCACGGTGGGACACCTCTGCCGCGACGGCGTCGTCGTGGCGGTGTCCACCCGCGTTCCCGGCGCCCGCGTGGGTGCCGCCTACGGCCCCGGGCACGCCATGGCCAGCGCCGGTGCGCTCATGGTGCCGACGCTGCGGCCACCCCAGGCCCGGGTACTGCTGATGGCCGCGCTGGCCGCCGAACTACCCGTCGCCGACGTCGTCGCCCGCTGGGGCTGACGCGGCCTCATCGTCCAGCATGCCGTCCCGCACGCCGGCCCGCGCACCCAGGTAATCCGGCCAGTCCAGGGAATCGAGCGGACTGCCGCCGGCCAGCGCGCCGGAGTCGGAGGGAAACGTCCACGCCCGCCCCGGCCCGGACGCGCGCGTCTCGAACCGCACGGTCACCACACCGTGGCCGGCGCCCTGCACCCAGCCGTGCCCCAGGTCCGGGTGTGCGACGTCGTCCCCCACCCGCCAGCGGGGGCCGTCGGTGCTCTCCGGGGCCCCCGTGAACGCCGCCTCGGTCGCGGTGTCGACCGACTCGGCATCCCACTCCAAGTCCGGGAACAACGACTCCTGACGGACGTAGCTCAACCCCGAAAACCCCACGCCTACAAGCCGAATCGATCCGATCTCTCGTGGGTCGAGCAGCAGTCGGCGGGCCAGGGCGGTGAGCGCGCCGGGCTCGGTGGTCGCATACGGCAGCGTCGCCGACCGGGTGAGCGTGCTCATGTCGGACTTCTTGAGTTTCACGGTGACGGTGCGGGCTCCGCGGCCGTCGCGCAGCAGGCGCTGATGCGCGTGCTCGGCGATCGGGGCGATCGCGTCCTGCAGTTGCTCGAGGCTGGTCACGTCGACGGCGAAGGTGGACTCGGAACTGATCTGCTTGGCCTCCGCGCGCTCGGCGACGGGTCTGTCGTCGATCCCGCGGGCCAGGCGGTGCAGCGCGGGACCGACCGTCGCACCCAGGATGCTGGCGGCCTCGGCATCGGTGAGCGCCGCCAACTCCCCGACCGTTTCGATGCCCAGCCGGTTCAGCTTCTCCTCGGCGACCGGGCCGATGCCCCACAGCCGCCGCACCGCCAACCCGCCGAGCAACACCTGTTCCTCGTCGCGGCGCACTACGCGCACGCCGTCGGGCTTGGCCAGCCCGGACGCGATCTTGGCGAGCTGCTTGCCCGAGCCCGCACCGACCGACGCCACCAGGCCGGTCTCGTCCGACACCCGCCGCCGCAGGTCCTCGCAGAACGCCTCGACCTCCTGCGCAGGGGCTCCGGCGAGGTGGGGTGGTTCGGCGAACGCCTCGTCGAAGGAGACCTGCTCGACGACGGGCACCACCGCGCGCACGACGTCGAAGACCCGCCTACTGGCCGCCCCGTACACCGCCCCCCGCGGCGGCAACACCACCGCGGTGACCCCGATCAACCGTCGCGCCTGGTGCATCGGCATGGCCGAACGGGCGCCGAACACCCGCGCCTCGTAGCTGGCGCCGGCCACCACGCCGCGTCCGCCCAGGCCGCCGACCAAGACCGGCCGGCCCCGAAGGGTGGGCCGGGTGAGTTGCTCGACGGATGCGAAAAACGCATCCATGTCCAGGTGCAGCACCCACCGAGATTCCACGCGGCCATCTTCCCCCGCGAGAGCGCAACAGCAGACGGGTCGGGGAATACGTCGCTCAATGCGCAGCACGAACTGGGCTGTTGTGCGATTATCGTGCCCGGATGTTCGGGCAGGAAGGTTCAGCGACGACATGACATCGACCGCGCGCCGGCGACATACGCCGGATCAAATCATCCGCAAGCTAGCCGAAGGTGACGAACTCCTGGGCTCGGGCACGGCACTCGACGAGGTGTGCCGGCACCTGCAGATCACCGAGTCGACGTGGCGCCACTGGATCGCCCTGTACGGCAGCGTGAAAGCCACCGACGCGAGACTCAAAGAGCTCGAGGCAGAAAACGCCGAGTTGAAGAAGCTGGTGGCGAAGCAGGCTCTCGACATCGACATGCTCAAGGAAATGTCGCCAGGAAACGATGTAAAAGATCTCAACGAGTCACCGGCTTGGATTGATTGGTTAACGTTTAATATCAGTCGAGGCTGCGATCTAGAGATCCTGATCAATACGTTAATCGATAACAAATTCAAACCCGCATCTATCTTCGCCGTCCTGATCCGCATTCAGAAAGAACCAGCTTTACTACAGCGCCATATGGATTTTAAGTCCCATGGCCGCTCGGATATCGATTCGCTAGGCAACAAGAAAATACAATGGTTGCCCACCGAGAAGATCGAACTTTTCACTATTGAGGATATACTCAGTGGTTCAGAGTGTCAGACACTGATTAATCTCTGTGGCGGCTTGTTCCGGAAGTCTGGACTCAGTCAACACGACTCGGACGAAACATTCAGAACAAGTGAAACGGCTGATTTGCTACCTGACACCGACCTGATCATTCCGATCATCAACGAACGATTAGCGCACTGTATCGGCCTGCCGATAGAACTTGCCGAGCCCACGCAAATTCAACGCTATCAGGTAGGTCAACAATTCAAATCACACACTGATTTTTTTGAGCCGTACAGCGCAGAGTATACAAAGTTCTGCGGCCACGCGGGAAATCGGACGTGGACGTTTATGGTCTACCTCAACGACGGCTGCACAGGCGGGGAAACACATTTCGACACGATCGATACGACCTTCCGTCCCACAACGGGAATGGGTCTCGCGTGGAACAACCGCTACAGCGACGGGTCCGTTAATTATGGCACGATGCACGCGGGCAAGCCAGTACTCAGTGGCGAAAAATATATCATCACGCAGTGGTTTCGCGAGCAGCGAGTGAGATAACTCGGGTAGAGACAAATCGACCGTGCAATTCCCAACGCGACACGCCGGAAACGCGTCGGCAATTGCTCTCTCGCGCCGCGTTACGCGCGCCCGATGGCCACCCGGACGCCGTCGCCGATATCGGCTGCCTCCGGCCCCGGATCGCCCAACTCGAAGCTGGTCGCCAGGATCTCCCCCGCGATCAGGCCACTGTGGGTGTGCGCCCAGGCGAGGCGCTCGACGGGCACCGCCATCACCACGCGAATGCGGTCGGAGACGTCCAGTCCGGTCGCCTTGCGTAGCTCCTGCAGTTCGCGGATGCGGTCCTTCGCCCACCCCTCCGCCTCCAGTTCCGGCGTGACATTGCCGTCCAGCATCACCAACCCCGCGCCGTGGGCCAGCTCTGCGGTGAATTCCGGCTCCGCGGCCACCAGCCGTGAGCTGAACTCACCGGGTTGCAGAACCGCCGGCCCCGCGGTCAACGTGCCGTCCGCGTTGACGACGCCGTCGCCGGCCTTCACAGCCTTGATGGCGGCCTGCACGTCCTTGCCCAGCCGCGGTCCGGCCACCTTGGCGTTGACGGTCAACTCGAAGCGGCCGTAGGCGTCAATCGCGTCGGTCAGCTCGACGTTCTTGACGTTCAGCTCGTCGGCGATCAGGTCGGCGAACGGCGCGAGCCGCCCCGGATCATCGACGGCCACAGTCAGCTTCGGAAGCGGCAGGCGAACTCGCAGCTGCTTGGCCTTGCGCAGCGACGACGCGGCCGAGCACACGTCGCGGACCTGATCCATCGCGGCCACCAACTCGGCGTCTGCGGGGACGACGCCGTCGTCCGGCCAGTCGGTCAGGTGCACGGAGCGGCCGCCGGTGACACCGCGCCAGATGATCTCGGTGACTGACGGGAGCAGCGGGGCCGCCAGTCGCGCGGTCACCTCGAGCACGGTGTGCAGGGTGTCGATGGCGTCGGCGTCCTCCCCCCAGAACCGCGAACGCGAGCGCCGGACATACCAATTGGTCAACGCCTCGGTGAACACACGCAGATGCTCGCAGGCGCGGGAGATGTCGCAGGCGTCCATCTCGGCGGTGAGGTCGTCGCGCAGCGCGGCAAGCTTGGCCAAGATATAGCGGTCGAGCACGTGCGGCGAATCTGTGCGCCAGGTGCCCACTTTCGGCGCGTAGAGCGCCAGGAAGCTGTAGGCGTTCCACAGCGGCAGCTGGACCTGCCGCACGCCTTCCCGGATGCCCTGCTCGGTGACGATGAGGTTGCCGCCGCGCAGGATCGGCGACGCCATGAGGAACCATCGCATGGCGTCGGAGCCGTCGCGGTCGAACACCTCGGACACGTCCGGGTAGTTGCGCAACGACTTACTCATCTTCTGGCCGTCAGAGCCCAGCACGATCCCGTGTGCCACACAGGTTTTGAACGCCGGACGGTCGAACAGCGCGGTGGCCAGCACGTGCAGCGTATAGAACCAGCCGCGGGTCTGCCCGATGTATTCAACGATGAAGTCGCCCGGGTTGTGCGCGTCGACCCGCTTGTCGGGGTCGACACCATCGACCCCGTCGAACCAATCGGCGTTCTCGAAGGGATAGTGCACCTGGGCATACGGCATCGAGCCCGAGTCGAACCACACGTCGAGCACGTCGGAGATGCGCCGCATCGTGCTGCGACCGGTCGGGTCGTCGGGGTTGGGCCGGGTGAGCTCGTCGATGTAGGGCCGGTGCAGATTGGTGGGCCGCACACCGAAGTCGCGCTCCAAGTCGTCCAGGCTCCCGTAGACGTCGATCCGTGGGTAGTCGGGGTCGTCAGACTTCCACACCGGAATCGGGGTTCCCCAGTAGCGATTTCGCGAGATCGACCAGTCGCGGGCGCCCTGCAGCCACTTGCCGAACTGGCCGTCTTTGACATGCTCGGGATACCAGGTGATCTGCTGGTTGAGTTCGACCATGCGGTCGCGGAATTCGGTGACGCGGACAAACCACGACGACACCGCCCGGTAGATCAGCGGGTTGCGGCACCGCCAACAGTGCGGGTACGGGTGGTCGTAGGTCTCGTGCCGCAGCAGCACCGCGCCGTTCGCCGCGGCCGGGCCGCTGCGGTTCTTCAGGTCGCGGATGATGTGCGGGTTGGCGTCGAACACGCGCTGCCCCTGGTAATCCGGCACCGTCGCGTCGAAGCAACCCCTTGCGTCGACCGGCGTGACGGGCACGATGCCGACGGTGTCCGTAGCCGCCATGTCGTCCTCGCCGTAGGCCGGCGCCAGGTGGACGATCCCAGTGCCGTCCTCGGTGGTGACGAAGTCGCCCGCCAGCACCTGAAAGGCCTGGGCCCGCCCCGCATCGGTGTCCATGAAATACGCAAACGGCGGCACGTAGCGGATGCCCAGTAGATCCGACCCGCGATAGGTGGCCACAACGTCGGGCTCGTCGCCTAGTTCGCGCGCGTAGGCCCCCAGGCGCGCCTGCGCCATCACGAACCGGTGCTCACCCGACCGGACCTCGACATAGGCGACGTCCGGGTTGACGGCGACCGCCAGGTTCGACGGCAGCGTCCACGGCGTGGTCGTCCACACGAGCAGGTGCGCGCCGTCCAGTGCTCCCCCGGCCACGCGGAAGCCCACCGTCAGCGCCGGGTCCTGGCGGCTCTGGTAGACGTCGTCGTCCATCCGCAATTCGTGGTTGGACAGCGGCGTTTCGTCGCGCCAGCAGTACGGGAGCACCCGGTAGCCCTCGTAGGCCAAGCCTTTGTCCCAGAGTTGACGGAACGCCCAGATCACCGATTCCATGTAGGGCAGGTCGAGCGTCTTGTAGTCGTGGTCGAAATCAACCCAGCGCGCCTGGCGGGTGACGTAGGCCTGCCACTCGTCGGTGTAGCGCAACACCGACGCGCGGCAGGCCTCGTTGAACGCGGCGATCCCCATGTCGTCGATCTGGGATTTGTCCGTGATGCCTAGCTGCCGTTCGACTTCCAGTTCCGCGGGCAGCCCGTGGGTGTCCCAGCCGAAACGCCGTTCCACCTTGTCGCCGCGCATGGTGCGGTACCGCGGGACGATGTCTTTGACGTAGCCGGTGAGCAGGTGCCCGTAGTGCGGCAACCCGTTGGCAAACGGGGGCCCGTCGTAGAACACGTATTCCGGGGCGCCGTCGCGGCGCGCGATGCTGGCCCGGAAGGTGTCGTCGCGGGCCCAGTAGTCGAGCACCTCGAGTTCGAGCGCGGGGAAGTCCGGCGCCCCCACCTTTGGGTAGGCCCTATCGGTGATCGAGTCGGTCACGATGTGCGTCATCTCCTGCGCCCCAGTGTCTCTGGGCAGGGACGACGACGCGCGATCTGCGCGAGCGCCGCGGTACCACCCCGCTTGCCACGCCGACGCGTGGCCGCTCTTTCACGGCTGTGACGGGCCTACCCGTTCGGTTCTACTGAGCCGTGCCGGCCGTTCTTCCGAAGGCTCCCCGGTGATGGCCGGATCGACGCCGCTCGGTTGATTCTACGGAACGCCGTAAACGCGGCGGCGACCACTCCAAGGGGCCACCTAGCCCCAGGCCACGCTCAGGTCCATGCCTGAGGCCGGGTAGCCCCTTGGAGTGGCGCGTGATCACCGTCCGGCATGCTCAGGCCCGGACCTCGAGCACACCAGCGCGCCACAGCGCCGCGTACAGGTGGCGAATCGGGATGCTCAGCAGGAGGGCCGCGCCGTCGAGCAGCGGGTCGCCCACGAAGAAGGACCTGATGTCGATCCGGCGCGCGACCGCAGCGGGCCGGGCCGCGACCTCGCCGTCGCGCACCACACGCAACGCGGGGGCTTGGAATACAGTGGAGCCGACGGCAGGGGCGGTCACCACTTCGGTCACTTCGGGGTCGTACAGGAATGCGGTCATGATCGTCTCCTAGACGGAAGTTGAAACGCGGACTGACTGGATTGACGTGTCCCGTCCCATCGCGGTTCCGATCCGAGAGCGTTGCACAACTCCGCAAAAACTCAGCGAAAAATGTTGCGCCGGAGGCTGGATCGGGACGAGACACGATTCGGACTTCGGTCCGGACTATCGCTGGAACTCATGGTCCCTCACCTCCCTCACAGCCACACGCGTGCGGTACCGCACGCAATCTGCATGCGCACGGGGGAGGCTGCCGGCGAATGCCGGATCACCGCACCCCTCTCGTCAGAGCTTCGGCACCACACGACGTGTCCGGTTGTCCGGAAGCCACCTGGGCTCAACCCTTAATCCGGGAGGAGCTGTCCTGACCCGGGGCGTCTTTCGACGTTCGGGGTCAGTGGCCTGTATTCGTGTGGACGCCTCACCTAGCGAGGTGCTTGCACCACTGATGATGCCTCAGAGGTCCGACATGGTCAAACACTCGGGGCCGATGTTTCCTGATTTTTACAGATTCCTCACCGTTCGACCAGGCCCTCGAGCCTGCCGATGGTGTCGATGAACTCCTCGACCATGTCGAGCACCACCGCGCGCGTCGGGCGGATCCGGTCGAGCGAGCCAACCACCTGCCCGACGAAGTAGGTCGCCAGGTCGCGGGCCGCGCCCCCATCCTGAGCGGCCGCCTGGTTGATGCGCTGCTGCGACTCGGCGACCAACGCGCTCTGCAGCGGCATCCCCAACGGGGCCGGGGTGTCCTGCCGCTCCCACTCGTCGGTCCAGGACGTACGCAGCATCCGCGCGGGCTTGCCCGTCAGCGACCGCGACCGCACGGTGTCCGACGAGCCCGCGGCCAGGAACTTCTGCTTCACGGCGGGAACCGTTTCGGCCTCGTCGGTGGTCAGCCACACCGACCCGCACCACACGCCCTCGGCGCCCAACGCCAGCGCCGCAGCGATCTGGCGACCGCGGGCAATCCCGCCCGCGGCCAGGACGGGGATCGGCGCGACCGCGTCGACCACCTCCGGCACCAGAACCATGGTCGACACCTCGCCGGTGTGTCCGCCGGCCTCGGTGCCCTGCGCGACGATCAGGTCGACGCCGGCCGCCGCATGCCGCTGTGCGTGCCGCGTGGTGCCGGCCAGGGCCGCCACCAGGACGCCCCGGGAGTGGGCACGCTCGACGAGGTCGGCCGGGGGCGGCCCCAGTGCGCTCGCAATCAGCCGGATGTCGTGGGCGAAGGCCACCTCCAGCAGCGGCTCGTAGCCCTTGGGCGAGACGTTGAGCCCCCCGGACACCTGCCGCGACTGTTCGACCGGTGCCGGGACTCCGTAGCGGACCAGGAGGTCGTCAACGAACGCGCGGTGTTCCTCGGGCAGCAGGTCGCGCGCCTGATTCGCGTCGATCCCGCCCTGCTCGGCGCCGACGTACTTCGGCGGCAGCAGCAGATCGACCCCGTATGGCTTGCCGCCGGTTCTCTCCTCGATCCAGGTGAGCTCGCTCTCCAGCCGCTTGGGGCTGTGGGCGACCGCGCCCAGCACCCCGAGTCCGCCAGCGTTGGTCACCGCGGCGACAACGTCCCGGCAGTGACTGAACGCGCAGATGGGGAACTCAACGCCGAGCATGTCGGCCACACGGGTATGCATGGGCACGACGCTAGGAGCGGCCGATTGCGAAGTCAATGCCGTTCGATCGCGGCGGGGCGAGTGAGGCGAGAGCGCGCTTCGCCGCGGTGTGTGATGGCCGTCATAAGCCGTTGCGGCACGAATTCCGGCAATGTTGACACGCCGATTGGAAATGCGCTCTCTCACTTTGCCTACCAGGTATTCTGCGCCCGGCCGAAACGCTTATTCTTTGTGTCACCGACCAAGCGATCACCGTGCCCGCAGTCATGGCCCGAAAGACGGCCCGCAGGGCACACCGTGACCGCACGGTGACCACCCGGAGACCCCGGTGTGACGGGATCGCTCTGCTCAGAGCGAAAATCACGGACACCGTTGGCGCACAAGACCTCTAGTCAGGCGGCGTACCTAGCTGCGGCGATAACATCGCCGTATCAAGGTGGTCACGAAGGGCCGGGATGGCTGTCGGTTGGGTCACACTTTTGGTGCCGGTGGAGACCCAGACGTCATGCTAATTTTCAAGACAGGAAATGATGAATTTTTCCCAGCACGTGAGGGTAACTCGCCGCGCCGCCAGGAATACCTGGCGCGAAAGTCGAGGTCGACGCGGGGCGCGATTTTTGCGAGCGATGTGAACGGTACTCAGCAGTGAGACGGCAAACACCGTCGGACCGGAAAAAACCCGGCACTGATTTTTTCAAAGCTCGTATGTGGAGCGCGCCATGGTGATAGGAACAAGTAGCGCAGGCAGGAAGAGGTGAACGCCACGTGGACAGGCCAGGAGTGACGCCGGTAGCCGTCATCGGCATGGCATGTCGGCTGCCTGGGGGCATCGGCTCCCCGGACCAGTTCTGGGAGGCGTTGCTACGCGGGGACGACTTCGTCGAGGAAGTGCCCAGCGACCGCTGGGACGTCGACTACTACTACGACCCCGAGCCGGGCGTCCCCGGGCGGTCGGTCTGCAAGTGGGGCTCGTTCCTGGACAACGTGGGCGACTTCGACCCCGAGTTCTTCGGCATCACCGAAAAAGAAGCCACGGCGATGGACCCCCAGCACCGGTTGCTCATGGAAACCTCCTGGGAGGCTATGGAACACGCCGGCCTCACCAAGGACACGATCGACAAGCAGACCGGCGTCTTCATCGGGCTGAACTACGGCGACTACCAGTTCGTCCACGCCGCCACCGATGCCTTCGATGGGCCGTACGGCAACCCCGGCACGATCTCCTGCATGGCGTCCGGGCGGGTGTCCTACGCGCTCGGACTGCACGGCCCCGCGTCCACCGTCGACACCGCATGCTCGTCGGGCCTGTACGCCATCCATCAGGCCTGCCGCAGCCTGAACGACGGCGAGAGCGAGCTGGCGTTCGCCGGCGGCGTCAATGTGATGATGGAGCCGCGCAGGTCGGCCTCCGCCTCAGCGGGGGGCATGCTGTCGGGCACCGGACACTGTCATGCGTTCGACGTCAAGGCCGACGGTTTCGTCTCCGGCGAGGGCTGCGTGGTGCTGCTGCTCAAGCGATTGTCGGACGCGAAGCGCGACGGCGACCGGATCCTGGGCGTGATCCGCGCCACGGCCGCAAATCAGGACGGCCACACGATGAACATCGCCATGCCCTCGGGTGAGGCGCAGTCCGCGGTGTACCGCGCGGCGCTCGCTGCGGCCGGCGTTGACGCCAGCACCGTCGGGATGGTCGAGGCGCACGGCACCGGCACGTCCGTCGGCGACCCGATCGAATACGCGAGCACTGCAGAGGTGTACGGCAGGGGCAACCCGTGCGTGCTCGGCGCCTCCAAGACCAACTTCGGACACACCCAGGCCGCCGCCGGGGCCATCGGCATGATGAAGGCGATCCTGTCGGTCCACCATGGCGTCGTCCCCAAGAACCTCCATTTCGAGGCGCTGCCCGAAGAGATGGCCCGAATCGAGACCGGCCTCGTCATCCCGCAGGAGACCACGCCGTGGCCACTGGAAGACGGCCAGCCCCGGCGCGCGGCGGTGTCGGCGTACGGCATCTCAGGTACCAACGTGCACGCGATCGTCGAGCAGGCCCCCGAGGCCGAGGGCCGCAACGGCTCGGCCATCTTGCCGACCCGGGCCGGCAAGATGCTGTTCCCGCTGTCGTCGTCGTCGGTCGAGGGCTTGCAAGACACCGCCGAGCGCCTGGCGAATTGGGTGCAGACACAGGGGTCGCAGCTGGCGACGCCGGACCTCGCCTACACGCTGGCTCGCCGGCGTGGACACCGGTCGGTGCGGACGACCGTGCTGGCCGCTAACGACGCCGAGCTGGTGGAGTCGCTGCGCGCGGTCGCCAGTGGCGACGCCATCTTCCAGGACGTGGTGGGCCAGGAGGAGCGCGGCCCGGTCTGGGTGTTCTCCGGCCAGGGCTCGCAATGGGCCGCGATGGGCGCAGATCTGCTGACCGGCGAGCCCGAGTTCGCAGCGACCATCGCCCGCATCGAGCCGCTGATCGCCGCGGAATCCGGCTTCTCGGTGACCGAGGCGCTCACTGCGCCCGAGACAGTGACCGGTATCGATCGAGTGCAGCCGACCATTTTTGCGATGCAGGTGGCGCTGGCAGCCACCATGACGTCCCACGGCGTTGCGCCGGGCGCTGTCATCGGCCACTCGATGGGCGAGGCCGCGGCAGCGGTGGTCGCCGGCGCCCTGTCTCTCGAGGACGGGGTGCGCGTCATCTGCCGTCGCTCGAAGCTGATGACCAAAATCGCCGGCTCCGGTGCGATGGCATCGGTGGAACTGCCGGCGCAGCAAGTTCTTTCGGAGCTGATGGCCCGCGGTATCGACGACGCCGTGGTGGCGGTGGTGGCGTCTCCGGAGTCCACCGTGATCGGCGGCGCCACCGACACGGTCCGCGAACTCGTCGCGACGTGGGAGCAGCGCGACGTGATGGCCCGCGAGGTGGCCGTCGACGTGGCCTCGCACTCCCCGCAGGTCGATCCGATCCTCGACGAGCTCTACGACGTGCTGGCCGAGATCGAGCCGCTGAGCCCGGAGGTTCCGTACTACTCGGCCACCGCCTTCGACCCGCGCGAGGAGCCCTACTGCGACGCCAACTACTGGGTCGACAACCTGCGCCACACGGTTCGCTTCTCGGCCGCGGTGCAGGCGGCGTTGGAGGACGGCTTCCGCGTGTTCGGCGAGCTGTCGCCGCACCCGCTGTTGACTCACGCCGTCGACCAGACCGCCCGCAGCCTCGACATGACAGTCGCGGCGCTGGCCTCCATGCGGCGCGAGCAGCCGATGCCCGACGGGCTGCTCGGCTTCATGGGCGACCTGTTCAGCACCGGTGCCACGGTCGACTTCTCCGTGCTCTACCCCACCGGCCACCTCGTCGACGCCCCGCTGGCGTCGTGGACGCACCGCAGCCTGCTGCTCAGCCGCGAGGGCCACAGCTCGGGCGCGCTGCGCGCCAGCGTCGTGGTGCACCCGTTGATGGGTCAACACGTGCGGCTGCCCGAGGAGCCCGAACGCCACGTCTGGCAGGCCGACATCGGGACCGCGACGCTGCCCTGGCTGGCCGATCACCAGGTCCACGGCACCGCCACCCTTCCTGGGGCCGCCTACTGCGAGATGGCGCTGAGCGCCGCCCGCGCCGTATTCGGCGAGGCCTCCGCGGTCCGCGACGTCCGCTTCGAGCAGATGCTGCTGCTGGACGACGAGACCCAGATCAGCCTGACCGCCACCGAGGAGGTGCCGGGCACCCTCACGTTCACGGTGGAGACCAACGAGGACGGGGTGCAGGCACGCCGCGCGTCGGCGGTGCTGCGCACCCTCGAGCCGGGGGACGAGACCCCGCCAGCCCCCCTCGACATCGACACGTTGCTGGACCAGCACCCGAGCCGCATCGAGGGCTCGGATCTGCGCGACGCCATGGACCTGTGCGGGATCCAGTACGGGCCGGCGTTCTCGGGCCTGTCCGGCGCGCACACCGCTGAGGAGACCGGCACCTCGGTGGTTGCCGAGATCGGGCTGCCCAGCGTCATCCGCACACAGCAGACCAGCTACGGGATCCACCCGGCGCTGCTGGACGCGTGCTTCCAGTCGGTGGCCGCGCACCCCAGCGTCGCCAACGCCAGCCTCGGTGGCCTGCTGTTGCCGCTGGGCGTTCGCGAGCTGCGGACCTATGGCCCGCTCCAGGCGGCCCGCTACTGCTACTCGCGGGTGACCGCGGCGACCGGCGGCGCCGTCGAGGCCGACCTGGACATCCTGGACAAGCAGGGCAACGTGCTGCTGGCCGTGCACGGGTTGCACATGGGCAGCGGCGCCTCGCCGAGCGGCGAGCGGGCCCGAGTGATGAACGAACGCCTGCTGACCATCGAGTGGCAGCAACGCCAACTCCCCGAGGTGGCGACCACCGAGCCCGGTTCCTGGCTCCTGATCAGCACCTCCGTTGAGGCCGATGCGGCGGCGACGGCTTACGCCGAGGCGCTCGCGCTGCACGAAGCCGACTCCACGACGCTGTCCTGGCCGCACGATGCGGACCACAAGGCCATGGCCGGCACGCTGCACGACCTGATCGCCCGCGGCGGATTCTCCGGCGTGGTGGTGCTCACCGCGCCGAAGAGCGACAGCCCCGACGAGAAGTCGCCCTCCCTGGGCGGACAGTTCGTCCGCCACCTGGTGCGCATCGCCCGTGAGCTCCCGGAGATCGAGGGCGAGGCGCCGCGGCTGTACGTCGTCACCAGCGGCGCGCAGCCGGTGCTGCCCGAGGACCTGCCCAACCTGGAGCAGGGCGGCCTGCGCGGGCTGCTGCGCGTCATCGGCGCCGAGCACCCGCACCTGCACACCACCCACATCGACGTCGACGGCCAGACCAGCGCCGAGCAGGTGGTACGACAGCTGCTGTTGGCCGGTACGGACGAGGACGAGACTGCCTGGCGCAACGACGACTGGTACACCGCGCGCCTATGTCCCTCCCCCCTGCGGCCCGAGGAGCGCCGGACGACGGTCGTGGCGCACGACGGCGACGGCATGCGCATGCAGATCCGCGCACCCGGCGACCTGCAGACGATGGAGTTCGCCGCGTTCGACCGCGTTCCGCCGGGTCCGGGCGAGATCGAGGTCGCGGTGACGGCGTCGAGCATCAACTTCGCCGACGTCCTCAACGCATTCGGCCGCTACCAGAGCCTCGATGGGATTCTCCCGAAGCTGGGGACCGACTTCGCCGGTGTGGTGACGGCCGTCGGACCCGACGTCACCAACCACAACGTCGGCGACCGCGTCGGCGGCATGTCGCCCTACGGCTGCTGGGCCACCTATGTCCTCTGCGACGCCCGCCTGGCGACCGCCATTCCGGAGGGGCTGACCGAGGCGCAGGCCGCGGCGGTGACCACCGCGCACGCCACCGCCTGGTACGGGCTGACCGACCTGGCCCGCATCAAGGCCGGCGACAAGGTGCTGATCCACTCCGGGACAGGCGGTGTCGGCCAGGCCGCGATCGCGATCGCCCGCGCGGCTGGCGCCGAGATCTACGCCACCGCCGGCAGCAAGAAGCGCCGGCAGTTGTTGCGGGACATGGGTATTGAGCATGTCTACGACTCGCGCAGCGTCGAGTTCGCCGACCAGATCCGCAGCGACACCGGCGGCTACGGCGTCGACATCGTGCTCAACTCGGTAACCGGTGCCGCGCAGCTGGCCGGTATCAAACTGCTGGCGCTGGGCGGTCGCTTCGTCGAGATCGGCAAGCGCGACATCTACGGCGACACCAAGATGGGCCTGTTCCCGTTCCGCCGCAACCTGGCGTTCTGGGGCGTCGACCTGGGCCTGATGTCGGTCAGTCACCCGGCGGAGGTCAGCGAGGTCCTGGCTACGGTGTACCGCTTGACCGCCGACGGGACGCTGCCGATGCCGGAGAGCACGCACTACCCGCTGGCCGAGGCGGCCACGGCGATCCGCGTGATGAGCGCGGCCGAGCACACCGGCAAGCTCATCCTCGACATCCCGCACACCGGTCGCAGCAGCGTGGTGCTGCCGCCCGAGCAGGTTCCGGTGTTCCGCCGCGACGGCTCCTACATCATCACCGGCGGCCTGGGCGGCCTGGGGCTGTTCCTGGCTGAGAAAATGGCCGGCGCCGGCGTCGGGCGGATCGTGCTCAGCTCCCGCTCCCAGCCCACCCGCAAGGCGCTGGAGACCATCGAACTCGTCCGTTCGATCGGCTCCGACGTGCTGGTCCAGTGCGGCGACATCGCCGACGCCGACACCGCCGGGAAGTTGGTGGCGACGGCGACCGCAACGGGGCTTCCGCTGAGGGGTGTGCTGCACGCCGCCGCGGTGGTGGAGGACGCCACGCTGACCAACATCACCGACGAACTCATCGACCGCGACTGGACTCCGAAGGTGCACGGCGCGTGGAACCTGCACCGGGCCACCGCCTCCGCGGAACTCGACTGGTTCTGCTCCTTCTCCTCGGCGGCGGCCCTGCTGGGTTCGCCCGGGCAGGGCGCCTATGCGGCGGCCAACGGCTGGCTGGACTCCTTCACCCATTGGCGGCGTGCGCAGGGCCTGCCGGCCACCTCGATCGCGTGGGGCGCCTGGAGCGAGATCGGCCGCGGCGCCGGGTTCGCCGAGGGAATCGGCATGGCGATCACCCCCGAGGAGGGCGCCTACGCGTTCGAAGCGCTGCTGCGCCACGACCGCGCGTACACGGGCTACACCCCGCTCGTCGGGACGCCGTGGATCGCGTCCTTCGCGGAACGCAGCAAGTTCCTGGAGATGTTCAAGTCCGCGGGAGAAAAGCGGTCCGGCTCGGGCAAGTTGCGCGCCGAACTGGCCGACCTGCCGTTCGACGAATGGCCCAGCCGGCTGCGTCGTCTGCTCTCCGAGCAGATCGGCCTGATCCTGCGCCGCAATATCGACGCAGATCATCCATTATCCGAGTACGGACTGGATTCTTTAGGTAACCTGGAATTACGGACGCACATCGAGGCGCAGACCGGAGTGCGGATCACCTCCGCCGACATCACGACCGTCCGGGGCCTGGCTGACCACCTGGTCGACAAGCTGGCACCCAAAGAGGGCGCGACGGCGTCGAGGAAAGCGTAACGGAATGAACGGTAACGACGACATGAACGACACAGCAGGCGTTGGACCAGAGGAGGGAACCGTGTTCATCGGTGGAGGCTCTGAGCACGACAGCCTGCGGGTAGGAAATGCCTACGACTGGGACCCGGGTTCGGGCGAGATCGTGACCTGGCAGCCGACGCCCGCCTGTATCGCCAAGGCGCGGCAGTCACCCGCCAGCCCCGTGCCCCCCAGCTCGATGCAGGCCGGCCACCTTCGCGGATTCGTCGACTTTCGGGAACGGGGCCTCGACTACTCCCGCACCGTCATGGGTTCCTGGGACGTGCCGGGCAAGTGCGACATCCGCACCATGACCTACGTGATCAACGCCCACCTGCGGCGCCACGCGACCTACCACAGCTGGTTCGAGTACAAGGATGCCAAGCACATCGTCCGGCACACCATGAAGAACCCGCGCGACATCAACTTCGTCGCCAAGCAGTACGGGACGATGACCAAGCAACAGTGGCACGACCTCGTCGCCGCGACGCCCGACCCCCTGCAGTGGGACTGCTTCCGCTTCGGCGTCATCCAGTACGAGGACCGCTTCGCGCTGTACGCGGTGGTCGACCACCTGCACTGCGACCCGGTGCTGATTGCCGGCCTGTACGTCGAGATCGTGATGAATTACAACGCGATCCTGGAGGGTAAGGCGCCCGTAGCGCTGCCGCCGGCGGCCAGCTACGACGAATTCTGCATGCGCGAACACCAGACGGTGAGCGCCATGACGCTGGAGTCTCCGGAGGTTCGTACCTGGGTGAAGTTCGCCGAGGACAATGGGGGCACGCTGCCCGACTTCCCGCTGCCGCTGGGCGACCAGACCATCCCCACCGGCGGGGACGTCCACGTGCATCAACTGCTCGGACCCGAGCAGACGGCGCACTTCGAGGCCCTGTGCCAGCGGGCCGGTGCCCGCTTCAGCGGCGGTCTGTTCGCCTGCGCGGCCCTGGCTCACTACGAGATGACCGGCGAAGACACCTATTACGGTCTGACCCCGACCGACAAGCGCAAGAACCCCGCGGACTTCATGACGGTGGGCTGGTTCACCGGTGTGGTGCCGTTCACGGTGCCAATCAACCCGAACTCATTCGAGGAGACGGCCCGCGCCGCCCAGGCATCCTTCGACGCCAATATGAGCTGTGCAAACGTGCCCTACGACCGAGTGCTGGAGCTGGCGCCGCAGCTGCGCAAGCCCAGCCCGCAGTTCACCATGATGAGCTACATGGACGCAGGTCTGCCTCCCCTGTCTGCGGTCGTCGCGACCGCGCTGGACGGCGTGAACGCCACCGCGTTCACCGACGGCCGGAGCCCGGCCTACATGTACTCGACGGTCTTCCGCCTGTTCGACGAGGTCTCCATCATGGTGTCCCACCCGAACAACCCGATCGCGAGGGAGTCGGTGAACCGGTTCACCGAGCAACTCAAGTCGGTGTTCGACCGGGTGGTCGCGGACAGCATGGCCGTGGTTCCGGTTCGCGTCAGGTAGCCGTCCACGCCCTTGAAATGTGTGCTGGCCGCGCACGGCACCCGCGGCGATGTGGAGCCCTGCGCCGCTGTGGGCGTGGAGCTGCAACGTCGTGGACACGATGTGCGGTTGGCCGTGCCGCCGAATCTCGTCGGCTTCGTGGAATCGGCCGGCCTGTCCGCCGTCGCCTACGGGCCCGACACCCGCGAGCAGGTCGTCGCGGTCGCCGAGTACACCCATCAGGCCTTCACGGTCCAGAACCCGATGAACCTGCTGCGCGACGGTAGGGAATTGTTCGTCGAGGGCTGGGCGGAGATGAGCCGGACGCTCGCCGCACTGTCCGACGGCGCCGACCTGGTGATGACGGGCCAGACATACCACGGTCTTGTGGCGAATGTGGCTGAATACCAGGGTATTCCGGTAGCAGCGCTGCACCACTTCCCGGTGCGGGTCAACGGGCAGATCGGGCTCCCCTTCTTGCGGGCGCCCGCGCCCGCCGTCCGCGCCACGTTGACATCCGCGTGGCGGCTGTATTCGTTCATCACCAGGGAGAACGAGCGAGCTCAGCGGCGCGAGCTCGGGCTGCCCGACACGGCCGTTCCCGCTGCGCAACGGATGGCCGACGCCGGGGCACTGGAGATCCAGGCGTACGACCAGGTGCTGTTTCCGGGGCTCGCGGCGGAGTGGAACGACCGCCGGCCCTTCGTCGGCGCGCTGACCCTGGAACAGGGCGGACACGCCGACGATTCGACCGCGTCGTGGATAGCCGCCGGGACACCGCCGATCTACTTCGGTTTCGGCAGCACGCCGGTGGGATCCCCCGCCGACACGGTGGCCATGATCTCGCAGGCATGCGCCGAGTTGGGCGAGCGTGCCGTGATCTACGGCGACGCCGAGGGTGCCGCGCACGGCGACCATGTGCGACTCGTCGGTCAGCTCAACTACACGACGGTGCTGCCCCGGTGCCGCGCGGCCGTGCATCACGGGGGCGCAGGAACCACAGCCGCGAGCCTCCGGGCTGGACTGCCGACGTTGATCCTGTGGGATGTGGCCGACCAGTTCATCTGGGCCACTCAAGTCAAACGCCTGAACGTCGGGTCGGCCAAGCGGCTTTCACGCATCAACCTGAGATCGCTTGTTGCGCAGCTCCGCAGCGTCCTCGCACCGGAGTGCGCCTCCCGAGCCCGCGCGATCGCCCCTCAGCTGACTCCGCCCGCAGTAGGGGCGGCCACCGCAGCCGACCTGCTGGAGCGCGCGGCCCGTCAGCCGAAACGGCCCTGACGAACGGTCCCCTCCAGTAGATCGGCGGCGCGGGTGACGCTGTCGGCGGGTGTGGTCATCCGACTCGCGACCTTGAGGGCGCGGGCACGATAGTCGGCAGCGAGAATGCGCCGCAGGTCGGTAACCAGACTGCGCCGGTCGGTTGTCGAAAAACGCCGCCCTGCACCAATTTTCAATTTCTCAAGCACGCCCGCCCAGATCGGCTGATCGAAGGCGATCCACAGTATCAACGCCGGCACTCCGGCCCGCATACCCGCCGCTGTGGTTCCGGCGCCGCCATGGTGGACCAGCGCGCGGCAGACCGGGAAAACAGCCGCGTGGTTGACCACGCTCACCACCTTCACGTGGTCGCCATGCAGCTCTCCGGAGAAGTCGCTCGCGCCCGAGCAGACCAAAGCCCGCTCCCCCAGCTCCGCGCAGGCCTCGCCGATCGTGGCGACGGCCCGGGCCGGGGACTCGACCGGCATGCTGCCGAAACCGAAGTAGATCGGTGGCGTTCCCGCGGCAATCCACGACGCGACGTCGTCGTCGGCGCCGGTGGTGCGCTCCAGGGTGAGTGCGCCGACGAACGGCCGCCGCCCGCCCCATTCCGCCGCCACGTCAGGGAAGCAGAATTCGTCGTAGGTCTGCAATTCGAGCGCTCCGCGCCGTGTCATGCGTTGCGACGCGGGGCCGGTCGCCCTGGGCAGACCCAGCTCGCGGCGTTGAGCGTCCTCGGCCTGCTTCGTCATGCGCCAGTACGTCCAGTCCGCCACCGCCATCCCGGAGCGGATCAGCGGCGACGGCACGGTCAACGGCAGCGGCGGAATCGGGACGACATAGCCGTTAACCCGCTGCGGGAACGTGTGCAGCGCGGCGAGGGGAATGCCGCGGTGCTCCGCGACGTTCGCGGCGACCTCCTGGTACGGGATGCCCGTCAGCAGCAGGTCGGCCCCGCCCGTGATCGACATGAGCACCGAGTTGGTGTTTGCCCAGCCCCGGGTGACGGGCTCCATGGCCTTGCGCAGCAACGCGACCGGGTTCTGGATCCGCCAGGAGTTGCGGAACAGGGCCGGGTCCATGAGTTCGACGAAGTCGGGTCCGTAGGCGACCGCGGCCAGCCCGGTCTGCTCGGCGAATTCCACCAGGTTCGCCGGAACCGCCATCACGACGTCGTGCCCCCGGCGGCGAAGCTCCAGCCCCACGGCAGCGCAGGGTTCGATGTCGCCGCGAGTTCCGTGGCTCGCCAGGGCAAACTTCATGACGGGCGTCGATCAGTCCTTCACGAAGTGATACACGCGGTAGGAGATCCCGCCGGCACGGCGCAGGTCCCAGTCCAAAATCCCGACACCGTACCGGATGAGCGAGTTCGCGAACCCGGGCAGGCGGCGACCGATCTGCTCCTGGCTGCGCCGGGTGTTGGCCGCCAGCCCGCGCTTGGCCTCGGCGTCGATCGACCGCTGGGAGACCTTGCGCAGCGGGGTGTTCGCCAGCGCCGCGTCCCACGCGGCGACGACGGGCGCGCGGCGCGAGTCCGTGTACAGAAAATGCCCGCCGGGGCGCAACACACGCGCCACCTCGTCGAGGAACCGCGGGAAGTCCGGGTACTGATGGGAGGCTTCGACGTTGATCACCGCGTCGAAGGATTCGTCGGGAAACGGCAGGTTCTGCGCGTCCCCCTGCACGAAGTCCAGCCCTGGCAGCCGATGCCTGGCACGGCACTTGTCGATGCTGGCCGGGTTGAGATCCAGGCCCGTGTAGGACGCCGGGCCCAGGTTGCGCGTGATGTACGACGCTCCCCCGCCGGCTCCGCAGCTGACCTCCAACACCGCGCGGCCGGTGAGGTCGGTCTGCGCGGCCGTCACGTGATACAGCTGGATGCAGTACCGGTTGGGCTCGTCGGACTCCGACAGCGTCAGGCCCAGCGGCGGGTCCTCTTCGTAGCCGAAGTTGAAGAACACCACGTCGTCGCCGACCTGGCGGGTGCCCAGCGGCAGCAAGTACTTGGTGGTGAGCTTCCCGACCAGGGGATTTGATTGCAGGCGGTATCCGAGGGCCATAAGAAAATTCTCGCACGGATTCACCGCGAAGATCCCGTCACGGGTTGGCAGATATCTGTAATGTTGGGGAGTGTCTGAACGGATGAGTTCGGGTGATGCGGCCAAACCCGGGGGGTTCTTCGACCGCCTCGGTGACCTAGTCGTGCGCTGGCCCCTGCTCGTCATCGCGGCGTGGGTCGCGATCGCAGCGATCCTGTTCCTGTCGGTTCCGCCCCTGCCGGTCGAGGCGGCCAAACATCCCCAAAAGGCCCTGCCGGACGACGCCCCCACGCAGCTCATCGCCAAGGAAATGGCCGCTGCATTCGCTCCACTGACGACCCCCGCCCCCAAAGCCGACGCCAAACCCGATGCCAGACCCGGCAGCGCCGGCACGGGTGGGAGCGGAGGCAATGGCGACAGTAAAGGCGACAGTAAAGGCGACAGTAAGGACGGGGGCGGGGGCGGCTCCAACTCGATGCTGATCGTCCTGCTGGTCGACGAGAAGGGCATCACCCCCGCGGACGAGGCGACCTACAAAAAACTGGTCGCCAAGCTGCACCAGGACACCGAGGACAATCTCGCAGTCCAGGACCTGTTCGGCTCACCGGAAATGCGCGACCTGCTGGCCAGTAAGGATGGCAAGGCCTTCATCATGCCGGTGACGGTGCCGAGTGACGTCCAGTCACCCACCACTGCTGCGGCCTACTACCGGGTCAAAGCCGCCGCTAAAGAGGTCACCGCGGGAACCACGCTGAGCGCCTACGTCAGCGGACCCGCGGCCACGGTGGTCGAGGCGACCAAGCTGGCGATGGAGGACGCCGACTTCATCGCGATTGCCACGGTGCTCGCCGTGCTGATCATCCTGATCATCATCTACCGCAACGTCGTCACCATGTCCATACCGCTGCTCAACATCGGGATCTGCGTGGCGACCGCGCAGGGCGTGATCTCCGGGCTCGGTGAAATGGGCCTCCCCGTCAACGCCCAGACCATCGTGTTGCTGATCGCCGTCCTGGTGGGCGCCGGGACCGACTACGCCGTCTTCTTGATCAGCCGCTACCACGACTACGTGCGCCACGGCGCCGAGTCGGACGCGGCGGTGAAGAGCGCGCTGATGTCCATCGGCAAGGTCATCACCGCGTCGGCAGCCACCGTCGCCGTGACGTTCTCGGTGATGGTGTTCACCAAACTGGAAGTCTTCTCCGCGGTGGGCCCGGCGATTTCGGTCTCCATCGTCATCGCGCTGCTGGCCGCCATCACCTTCCTGCCCGCCCTGCTGGTACTCGCCGGCAGGCGTGGCTGGATCAAGCCGCGGCGGGAGCTCACCACCCGCACGTGGCGAATCATCGGGACCCGCGTCGTGCGCCGACCGCGCATCCACCTGGCCGCGAGCCTGATCGTGCTCATCACCCTGGCCAGTTGCACGGCTGCGATGCGCTTCAACTACGACGACCTCAAGACGATCCCGGAGACGGTCGACAGCGCCAAGGGTTATGCCCTGATGAATCATCACTTCCCCATGAACTCCCTGACCCCGATGGTGATGTTCGTGAGTTCGTCCCACGACCTGCGCACCCCGACCGCCCTCGCCGACCTGGAGCAGTTGGCGAACCGGGTGAGCCAGGTGCCCGGCATCACGACGGTGCGGGGCCTGACCCGGCCCAACGGAGATCCCTTCGAGCAGATGAAGCTGTCGTTCCAGGCCGGCGAGGTTGGGGGCCAGCTCGACCAGGCCTCCAGCGAGATCGCGAACCACAACGACGACCTGGATAAGCTGGTTAACGGCTCCAACCAGCTGGCCGACGCCCTGGCAGGGCTGCGCGACCAGGTCAACGAGTCGGTGACGAGCCTCAGCGGGGTGGTCGCGACGCTGACCACCATGGAACAACTGCTGGGCGGCGACACGACGATCGCCGGGCTCGACCAGGGCGCCCAGTACACCGCCCAGATGAAGACCCTGGCCCAGAACCTCGGCGCGTCCACGAACAACGTCCAGGACATCGCCACCTGGGGGGGCCCCATGCTGACCTCGCTGAACAACAGCGCTGAATGCAGCGCCGATCCGAGCTGCGTGTCGTCACGCAGCGGCCTAGCCGCGATCGTCGCGGCCAACAACAACGGAACCCTGAACTCGATCAAGGCCATGTCGCGCAACCTGCAGAGCCAGGGCGGGCAGAGCGTCAACCAGACGCTCGACAGCGTGCAGCAGACGCTGACGCAGGCCTCCAATGCGATGAAGACCATCAAGGGCCTGCAGGCCACGATGTCCGGGGCGCAGCAGGGTTCGGTCGCACTGGCCGACGGCAGCCGGGCGATCGCCGGCGGCGTGAAGCAACTCGTCGACCAGACCCGCCGACTCGGCAGCGGGCTGAACGACGCGTCGGCGTTCCTGCTGCACATGAAGCGTGACGCCGACAAGCCGTCCATGGCCGGCTTCAACCTGCCGCCACAGATCACCAACCGGGACGAGTACAAGAAGGGGGCCCAGATCTTCCTGGCCCCGAGCGGTCACGCGGCACGCTATTTCATTCAGAGCTCGTTGAATCCCTTCACCAGCGAGGCGATGGCGCAGGTGGATGAGATCATGAAAGCCGCAACAGCGGCGCAGCGCAACACCGAACTGGCCGATGCCAGGGTCGCGGTGGTGGGCCTGCCGGGTGGCGTCGCCGACCAGCGTGACTATTACAACGACGACATCGCTTTCATCATCATCGCCACCATCGGCATCGTGTTCATCATCCTGGTCGGCCTGCTGCGAGCGGTCGTGGCACCGCTGTACCTGATCGGCTCCGTGCTGCTGTCCTACCTGTCGGCCATGGGCATCGGCGTGCTCGTCTTTCAATTCATCCTCGGCCAAAACCTGCATTGGAGCCTTCCCGGGCTCTCGTTCATCCTGCTGGTCGCAGTCGGCGCCGACTACAACATGCTGCTCATTTCCCGCATCCGCGACGAGTCGCCGAGTGGCGTGCGCGTCGGTGTGATCCGCACCGTGGGTTCGACCGGTGGCGTGATCACCTCCGCCGGCCTGATCTTCGCCGCGTCGATGTTCGGCCTGATGACGGCCAGCATCTACACGATGGCCGAGGCCGGTTTCGTCCTCGGCGTGGGGATCTTGATTGACACCTTCCTGGTGCGAACGATCACGGTGCCGGCCCTGGCATCGATGATCGGCAAGGCGAACTGGTGGCCGTCAACACTGGGGAGGACGCAAGACGAGTTGGTCGCCTCCGAGGCGGCCAAGCAGCGCCAACTGCGCAACCTCGCCGGCTCGTTGATACGCATGCAGGTCATTCCGCGCCGCAAGACCCTGGTCGCGGCACCGTCGGGCGCGAATGGGAATGGCAACGGCAAGCGGGCCACAGACGGCACTCGATTGGTCGAACGCGTTCCCCACCACTCGCTTCCCGTGTTCGATCCGGGTGTCGAACTTCGTGATTCGACGTGGGAAGCAGCGACCCCCTCGGACACCACCCCGGCGCCCACGCGCTATCTCGGCCACTCGCTGCCGCTGTTCGGCCCCGAGGCTCTGTCCCACGCACTGGTCACCGTCGGCGCCAACGGCCATCCCAAGGGCAACGGCCATCCAAAGGGCAACGGCCATCCCAAGGGCACGGGCAACGGCACGGGCAATGGCACGAGCCACTGAGAGTCCGACCCAAGCCTGACCCAGGCCGAGTCACCAGCCACGTCACATCCGCCCCACCCGTCTCCGCGCTGGCGGGCACACTCTTTGTGCCCGCCTCATAGCGACAACTGCGGTGTTGTCACACCGGTGTGCGAGGGTGCGCCGATGATGATTCATGGAATCGAGCTGCGTTACGTGCTCACTTGGTACCTTTCCCACCATGGGCCGGCCACCGTTGGAGAGCTGGTCGACGCACTCAGCGACCATGGCTTTGGTTTCCGCGGCAGGCCGTCCAAGGCCATCTCCGACGCGTTGCGCTGGGAAATGGGACGGGACAGGGTGCGCCGAATCGGGCGGGGTGTCTACGGGCCGAGGTATATCCCGCGCTCGACCGAACATCGAATCCACCAGCGGGTCTTGGCGCTGCGCGCATCGGCGAAATTGTCGCTGTGAGGCGGGCACAAAGTCCATCGCGCTCCGGCCAGGGACTCCTGTGGCAAGTGTGACGCGGGACTACACGTCCGGTCCGACTACGCGTCCAACCGCGAAAACTCGCCCCGACGATACGCCTCGACGCACTGCGCACGCCTGATCTTGCCGCTGGTGGTGATCGGAAGCGAACCGGGCGAGACCAGCACCAAGTCCGCAACGTTCAGTCCGTGGGCCTGTGAAATAGCGGCCCGCACGTCACTTTTCACCTGGCGGAGCTTCTCTGCCACGTCCTCTTCGGAGTCGCCGCGCTTCTTGACTTCGATGATCGCGACGAGTTTCTCCACGCCCTTGTCGGGCACGGCTATCGCCGCGCAGCGGCCCGCGCTGACCTCCTGG
>CAIYOH010000075.1 GCA_903927745.1 uncultured Mycobacteriaceae bacterium | reverse complement strand
CTATCCCGGCCGGCGGTATCGACGACGCGCTGGTGATCCTGGTCGACGACGTGCTCTACTCCGGGCGCTCGGTGCGCTGCGCCCTGGACGCGCTGCGCGACGTGGGCCGTCCGCGGGTGGTGCAGTTGGCGGTGCTCGTCGACCGCGGCCATCGCGAACTCCCCGTGCGCGCGGACTATGTGGGCAAGAACGTGCCCACCGCGCGTGGCGAGAGCGTGCACGTGTTGCTCAGCGAGAGCGACGGCCGCGACGGGGTGGTGATCTCCCGATGACGCGCCACCTGCTGGCCGCCGGCGACCTGAGCAGGGATGACGCCGTCGCGATCCTGGATGACGCGGACCGGTTCGCCGAAGCCCTGGTGGGCCGTGAGATCAAGAAACTGCCGACGCTGCGCGGCCGGACCGTGATCACGATGTTCTACGAGAACTCCACCCGCACCCGGGTGTCGTTCGAGGTGGCCGGCAAGTGGATGAGCGCCGACGTCGTCAACGTCAGCGCGTCCGGATCGTCGGTGAGCAAGGGCGAGTCGCTGCGCGACACCGCGCTGACCCTGCGCGCGGCCGGTGCCGACGCGCTGATCATCCGGCATCCGGCGTCCGGCGCCGCGCAACTGCTCGCCGAGTGGACGTGCCCGGATGGTTCGGGCCCGTCAGTGATCAACGCCGGCGACGGCACGCACGAGCACCCGACGCAGGCGTTACTGGACGCGCTGACCATCCGCCAGCGGCTGGGCGCCGTCGAAGGCCGGCGCGTGGTGATCGTCGGCGACATCCTGCACAGCCGGGTCGCCCGATCCAATGTCGCGCTGCTGCACACGCTGGGCGCCGAGGTGGTCCTTGTCGCTCCGCCGACATTGCTGCCGGTCGGGGTCGACGGCTGGCCCGTCACCGTGTCGCACGACTTCGACGCCGAGCTGCCCGCCGCCGACGCGGTGCTGATGCTGCGGGTGCAGGCCGAGCGGATGAACGGCGGCTTCTTTCCGTCGGTTCGCGAGTACTCCTCGCTCTACGGGCTTTCCGGCCGCCGCCAGGAGTTGCTGCCCGACCACGCCGTGGTGTTGCACCCCGGGCCCATGCTGCGCGGCATGGAGATCGCGTCATCGGTGGCGGACTCGCCGCAATCAGCGGTCCTGCAACAGGTGTCCAACGGTGTGCATGTGCGGATGGCGGTGCTGTTCCACGTTCTGGTCGGGGCTGCGGAGGTCGCCGCGTGAGCGTCCTGATCCGCGGTGCGCGGTTGTACGGCGAGGGTGAGCGCGTCGATCTGCTGATCGATGACGGCCAGATCGCCGCCATCGGGCCGAAGCTCGGAGGGGCGAAGAAGCCCGACAAAGACCTCGACGTGATCGACGCCGCCGGGCAGATCCTGCTGCCCGGGTTCGTCGACCTGCACACCCACCTGCGCGAGCCCGGCCGCGAGTACGCCGAGGATATCGAGAGCGGCTCGGCGGCTGCGGCGTTGGGCGGCTACACCGCGGTGTTCGCGATGGCCAACACCAATCCGGTCGCCGATACCCCGGTGGTCACCGACTATGTGTGGCAGCGAGGACGGCAGGTCGGCCTGGTCGACGTACATCCCGTCGGCGCCGTCACCGTCGGGTTGGCCGGAACCGAACTCACCGAGATGGGCATGATGGCCGCCGGCGCCGCTCAGGTGCGGATGTTCTCCGACGACGGCGTGTGCGTACACGACCCGATGGTGATGCGCCGCGCGCTCGAGTACGCGACCGGGCTCGGCGTGCTGATCGCCCAGCACGCCGAGGAGCCCCGGCTCACCGCCGGCGCCGTCGCGCACGAGGGGCCGACGGCCGCCCGGCTCGGACTGCCGGGATGGCCCAGAGCTGCCGAGGAATCCATCGTCGCCCGCGATGCGCTGCTGGCGCGCGATGCGCGCGCCCGCCTGCACATCTGCCACGCCTCCACTGCGGGCACCGTGGAGATCGTGAAATGGGCTAAGCAGCAGGGGATCTCGATCACCGCCGAGGTGACCCCGCATCACTTGATGCTCGATGACGGCGCATTGTCCAGCTACGACGGCGTGAACCGGGTGAACCCACCGCTGCGCGAGCCCTCCGACACCGCGGCGCTGCGTCAGGCGCTCGCCGAGGGGATCATCGACTGTGTGGCCACCGACCACGCCCCGCACGCCGCGCACGAGAAATGCGTCGAGTTCTCCGCGGCCCGGCCGGGCATGCTCGGTCTGCAGACGGCGCTGTCGGTGGTGGTGCAGACGATGGTGCTGCCCGGGTTGCTGACGTGGCGCGGCGTCGCCCGGGTGATGAGCGAGAACCCGGCGCGCATCGCGCGCCTGCCCGACCACGGCCGGCCGCTGGAGGTGGGCGAACCGGCGAACCTGACCCTGGTGGACCCCGACGCGACGTGGACGGTCGCCGGGTCGGATCTCGCGAGCCGGTCGGCCAACACGCCCTATGAAACGCTGACTCTGCCCGCCGCCGTGACGGCGACGCTGCTGCGCGGCCGGCTCACCAGCCGGTCGGGAATTGTGACTGGGCGGGACCGGGCATGAACTCCGGGACACTGATCGGGTCGCTGATCTTTGCGGCCGTGCTGGTGGTGACGATCGGGGTGCTGATCAACCTGATGATGCGCGGCTGGCGGCGGCGCGCGGAGCAGCAAGAGGAGGTGATCGGCGAACTGCCGGCCATGCCTGACGAACTCGGCGCGGCGACCGGCACGCTGCACGGCGTCTACGTCGGCTGCACGGTGTCGCCCTCCTGGAACAACCGGATTACGGCGGGTGATCTCGGGTATCGCAACACCGCGACGCTGACCAGCTACCCGCAGGGAATCCTGTTGGAGCGCAGTCACGCCCACCCGATCTGGATTCCCCGGGAGGCGATCGCCGCCGTTCGGACCGAACGGGGCATGGTCGGTAAGGTCGCGGGTCGCGATTCGATCCTGGCCATCCGCTGGCAGCTGCCATCCGGTGTGGGGATCGACACCGGATTCCGCGCGAACGACCGCAGGGAGTACGACGCATGGCTCGCATCCCGGCAGGAGGGTACGGCGTGAGTAAGGCGCTGCTGGTACTGGAGGACGGCCGGATCTTCACCGGGACGCCCTTCGGTGACGTCGGCGAGGCGCTTGGGGAGGCGGTGTTCACCACCGCGATGTCCGGGTACCAGGAAACGCTGACCGATCCCAGCTACCACCGGCAGATCGTGGTGGCCACCGCGCCGCAGATCGGCAACACCGGCTGGAACCACGAGGATGCCGAGAGCCGCGGCGACAAGATCTGGGTCGCCGGATACGCGGTGCGCGACCCGTCGCCGTGCACCTCGAACTGGCGCGCCACGGGCTCGTTACAGGACGAGTTGGCACGACAGCACATCGTCGGTATCGCCGGTATCGACACCCGCGCCCTGGTGCGCCACCTGCGCACCCGCGGGTCGATGAGGGCGGGGGTGTTCTCCGGTGCCGCACTGACCGGGCCCCCGGATGTGGATGCCCTGATCGCGCGGGTGCGGGGGCAGCGGTCGATGCTCGGCGCCGATCTGGCCGGCGAGGTCAGCACTCCCGCGCCCTACATCGTGGAACCCGATGGCGCGCAGGGGTCCCCGAGGTTCACGGTGGCCGCACTGGATTTAGGGATCAAGACCAACACGCCCCGCAATTTCGCCCGGCGCGGCATCCGCAGCCATGTGCTGCCTGCGTCGGTGACGTTCGGGCAGATCGCCGAGATCAAGCCCGACGGCGTGTTCCTGTCCAACGGCCCCGGCGATCCGGCGACCGCCGACCACGTCGTCGCCCTCACCCGCGAGGTGCTCGGCGCGGGAATCCCGCTGTTCGGTATCTGCTTCGGCAACCAGATCCTGGGCCGGGCTCTGGGCCTGTCGACCTACAAGATGGTCTTCGGTCACCGCGGGATCAACATCCCGGTCATCGACCACGCGACCGGCCGGGTCGCTGTCACCGCGCAGAATCACGGCTTCGCGCTGGAAGGGGAGGCGGGCCAGTCCTTCGACACGCCGTTCGGCCCGGGGATCGTCAGCCACACCTGCGCCAACGACGGGGTGGTGGAGGGCGTCACACTGCGCGACGGGCGGGCGTTCTCGGTTCAGTACCACCCTGAGGCGGCAGCCGGCCCCCACGACGCGGAGTATCTATTCGACCAGTTCGTCGACCTGATGGCGAGCCGCCCGTGATCCCTCTCGCGAGCGTGCGTGTCTGTACCGCGACACGCCGCATACCGCGTACATCCGCGCACGCTCACGCCGGGAAAGGGGACCGCTAGTGCCGCGTCGTACCGACCTGCATCACGTGCTGGTGATCGGCTCCGGGCCGATCGTGATCGGGCAGGCCTGCGAGTTCGACTACTCGGGCACCCAGGCCTGCCGCGTTTTGCGCGCCGAGGGGCTTCAGGTCAGCCTGGTCAACTCCAACCCCGCCACCATCATGACCGACCCGGAGTACGCCGACCACACCTACGTGGAGCCGATCACGGCGGCGTTCGTCGAGCGGGTGATCGCCCAGCAGGCCGAGCGGGGCAACAAGATCGACGCGTTGCTGGCCACGCTGGGCGGACAGACCGCGCTCAATACCGCGGTCGCGCTCCATGAGAACGGCGCGCTGGAGCGCTACGGCGTCGAATTGATCGGCGCCGATTTCGAGGCGATCCAGCGCGGCGAAGACCGGCAGCGTTTCAAGGACATCGTCGCCAAGGTCGGTGGCGAATCCGCAAACAGCAGAGTCTGTTTCACCATGGACGAGGTTCGCGAGACGGTCGCAGAGCTCGGTCTGCCCGTCGTGGTGCGGCCCAGCTTCACCATGGGTGGCCTGGGTTCGGGTATGGCTCGCAGCCTCGATGAGGTCGACCGGATTGCCGGCGCCGGCCTGGCCGCATCGCCGAGCGCCAACGTGCTGATCGAGGAGTCGATCTACGGCTGGAAGGAGTTCGAACTCGAGCTCATGCGTGACGGCCACGACAACGTCGTCGTGGTGTGCTCGATCGAGAACATCGACCCGATGGGTGTGCACACCGGCGACTCGGTCACCGTCGCGCCCGCCATGACACTGACCGACCGCGAATACCAGCGGATGCGCGACCTGGGCATTGCGATCCTGCGCGAGGTCGGCGTGGACACCGGCGGCTGCAACATCCAGTTCGCGGTCAACCCACGCGACGGCCGGCTGATCGTGATCGAGATGAACCCGAGGGTGTCGCGGTCGAGCGCGCTGGCATCCAAAGCCACCGGCTTCCCGATCGCCAAGATCGCCGCCAGGCTGGCGATCGGCTACACCCTCGACGAGATCGTCAACGACATCACAGGGGAGACGCCGGCCTGCTTCGAACCCACCCTGGACTACGTGGTGGTCAAGGCGCCGCGGTTCGCGTTCGAGAAATTCCCCGGGGCCGATCCGACCCTGACAACGACGATGAAGTCGGTCGGGGAGGCAATGTCGCTGGGCCGCAACTTCGTCGAGGCGCTGGGCAAGGTGATGCGGTCTTTGGAGACGACACGAGCCGGTTTCTGGACCAAGCCCGACGCGCCCGGAGACGCCGACGAGGTGCTGGACCGGTTGCAGACACCGACCGAGGGCCGGCTCTACGACATCGAACTTGCGCTGCGGCTGGGCGCCTCGGTGGAGCGGGTCGCCTCGGCCTCCGGCGTCGACCCCTGGTTCGTCGCGCAGATCGGCGAGTTGGTCGCGCTGCGGGCCGAGTTGGTTGCCGCCCCGGTCCTCGATGGGGACCTGCTGCGGCGCGGGAAGCACAACGGGCTGTCGGATGGCCAGATCGCCGCGCTGCGGCCGGAATTGGCGGGCGAGTGCGGCGTGCGGTCGTTGCGCGAACGCCTCGGTATCCACCCGGTCTACAAGACGGTGGACACCTGCGCCGCCGAGTTCGAGGCCAGGACGCCGTATCACTACAGCAGCTACGAACTCGACCCGGCTGCCGAGAGCGAGGTGGCGCCGCAACACCAGAGGCCCAAGGTGCTGATCCTCGGGTCGGGCCCGAACCGCATCGGGCAGGGTATTGAGTTCGACTACAGCTGTGTGCACGCGGCAACGACGCTGAGCCAGGCGGGTTTTGAGACCGTGATGATCAACTGCAACCCAGAGACGGTGTCCACCGACTACGACACCGCCGACCGGCTGTACTTCGAACCGTTGACGTTCGAGGACGTGTGCGAGGTGTTCCGGGCCGAAGTGCTGTCGGCGGCCGGCGGGCCCGGCCCGGGCCCCGGGCCGGGGGTTGTCGGCGTGATCGTGCAACTCGGCGGGCAGACCCCGCTCGGCCTGGCGCAGCGGCTCGCCGACGCGGGCATCCCGATCGTGGGCACCTCCCCGGAGGCCATCGATCTCGCCGAGGATCGGGGCGCGTTCGGCGACCTGCTCGCGGCGGCGGGCCTGCCGGCGCCCCGCTTCGGCACGGCTACGACGTTCGCCCAGGCGCGCCGAATCGCCGAGGAGATCGGATACCCGGTGCTGGTGCGGCCGTCGTACGTGCTGGGCGGACGCGGCATGGAGATCGTCTACGACGAGGCGACGCTGGAGGGCTACATCACCCGCGCCACCGAACTCTCCCCGGAGCATCCGGTGCTCGTCGACCGCTTCCTCGAGGACGCAGTGGAGATCGATGTCGACGCGCTGTGCGACGGCGCCGAGGTCTACATCGGCGGCATCATGGAGCACATTGAGGAGGCCGGCATCCACTCCGGCGACTCGGCGTGCGCGCTTCCTCCGGTGACGCTGGGCCGCAGCGATATCGAGAAGGTGCGCCACGCCACGGAAGCCATCGCCCACGGAATCGGTGTGGTGGGACTGCTCAACGTGCAGTACGCACTCAAGGACGACGTCCTCTACGTGCTGGAAGCGAACCCGCGCGCCAGCCGCACTGTCCCCTTCGTCTCGAAGGCCACCGCAGTGCCGCTGGCCAAGGCGTGTGCCCGGATCATGCTGGGCGCCAGCATTGCCCAACTCCGCACCGAGGGCATGCTGGCGGTTTCCGGGGACGGCGCCCACGCCCCGCCGAACGCGCCGATCGCGGTCAAGGAGGCCGTGCTGCCGTTCCACCGGTTCCGTCGCGCGGACGGGTCCGCCATCGATTCGCTGCTCGGCCCCGAGATGAAGTCCACCGGCGAGGTGATGGGCATCGACCGGGACTTCGGCAGCGCCTTCGCCAAGAGTCAGACCGCCGCGTACGGTTCGTTGCCGGCCAGCGGCACGATCTTCGTGTCGGTCGCCAACAGGGACAAGCGGTCGCTGGTGTTTCCGGTCAAGCGGCTGGCCGACTTGGGGTTCCGGGTGCTGGCCACCGAGGGCACAGCGGAGATGTTGCGCCGCAATGGCATTCCCTGCGACGAGGTGCGCAAACACTTCGAGCCGCCGCAGCCGGGGCGCCCGGCGATGTCGGCGGTCGACGCGATCCGGGCCGGCGAGGTCGACATGGTGATCAATACGCCCTACGGCAACTCGGGCCCGCGCATCGACGGCTACGAAATCCGCTCCGCCGCAGTCTCGGTGAACATCCCGTGCGTGACCACCGTGCAGGGCGCCTCAGCGGCCGTGCAGGGCATTGAGGCGGGCATCCGCGGTGACATCGGGGTGCGCAGCCTGCAGGAACTGCACAGCCTGATAGGGCGGGGTGGCGCACCCGAGGGGCCCGAGGGGGACGCCCGGTGAGCGGTTTCGGTAGCCGGCTCGCCGAGGCGAAGCGGCGGCGCGGCCCGTTGTGCCTGGGTATCGACCCGCATCCCGAGTTGCTGCGGGCCTGGGACCTGCCGACCACCGCCGACGGCCTGGCCGTCTTCTGCGACATCTGCATCGAGGCCTTCGCGGGGTTCGCCGTCGTCAAACCCCAGGTGGCGTTCTTCGAGGCCTACGGCTCGGCCGGGTTCGCAGTGTTGGAGCGCACGATCGCGGAGCTGGGCGCGGCTGGGGTGCTGGTGCTCGCCGACGCCAAGCGTGGCGACATCGGGTCGACGATGGCGGCCTACGCCGCCGCCTGGGCCGGCGATTCTCCGCTGGCCGCCGACGCCGTGACGGCGTCTCCCTACCTGGGATTCGGCGCGCTGCGCCCACTGCTGGAGGCCGCAGCGGCCCACAACCGGGGGGTGTTCGTGCTCGCGGCGACGTCCAACCCCGAGGGCGCGACCGTGCAGCGCGCGGTGTTCGACGGCCGAACTGTGGCCCAGCATGTGGTCGACCAGGCCGCCCAGGTGAACGCCCTGTTCACCGAGACGGCAGGGGATGAACTCGGCGGATATGTCGGCGTGGTCGTCGGAGCGACGGCCTTCGAGGTGCCGGACGTCCATGCTTTGGGGGGGCCGGTGCTGGTTCCCGGGGTCGGGGCGCAGGGCGGCCGGCCGGAGGCGCTCCGCGGGCTGGGCGGGGCGTTGCCGGGCCAATTGCTGCCCGTGGTGGCTCGTGAGGTGCTGCAGGCTGGGCCGAGCGTGCCGGACCTGCGTGCGGCCGCTGAGCGGATGCGCGACGCGGTCGCCTACCTGGCGGGGCCGTGAACCTTGCGTCACCACCGCGCACGCGACACGCGCGGACACGCGGCAGGAAATCTAGGATCCGTCGCAACCCGCCGCCCGGCCGCGCGCGGCGCCGTCCGACGTGGCCGCGCGCTGCCAGTCAGCGCCTGGTGACCGACATAAGGGCTGTTCAACGCCCTGATGCTCAGTGCGTGACCGGTCAGGCCGACGCGGTCCGCGGGCCTCGGTGGCAAGGCCCGGCGACCCGTGAGCGGCAGACACGCCGAGGGCGCGTGCTGGGGATTTGCTCCCCCGAAGCGGGGGGCGGATTAGATTTCGTCAGGGACCGTGAGTACGGTCATCCTCGCTGGCAGAAGTGTCCGGCAGTGACAACAGAGATCGATTTCGATCGATCGGAGACGGAGGCATCGTGGCTCTTCCCCAACTGACCGACGAGCAGCGCGCGGCCGCTTTGGAGAAGGCGGCCGCCGCGCGTCGTATACGAGCGGAGCTCAAGGACCGGCTCAAGCGTGGCGGCACCAATCTCACCCAGGTGCTCAAGGACGCCGAGACCAACGAGGTTTTGGGCAAAATGAAGGTGTCTGCGCTGCTCGAGGCGTTGCCGAAGGTGGGCAAGGTTAAGGCGCAGGAAATCATGGCCGAGCTGGAAATCGCACCGACCCGCCGCCTACGCGGCCTCGGTGACCGGCAGCGTAAGGCGCTGCTGGAAAAGTTCCCCTCCTGACCCCTCGGCGGCGATGCAGCCCGACCGGCATGTGAACGCCGGCGGCGGACCGGACGTCACGCACGCTGACCGTCACCGGCCGACAGGCCCGGGGCGAGTGGTCGTGTTGTCCGGCCCGTCCGCCGTGGGCAAGTCGTCGTTGGTTCGCCGCCTACGCGAGCAGATCCCGGACCTCCACTTCAGCGTGTCGGCGACCACGCGGGAGCCGCGCCCGGGCGAGGTGGACGGGGTCGACTACCACTTCGTCACTCCCGCCCGGTTCCAGCAACTCATCGACGACGATGCACTGTTGGAGTGGGCTGAGATCCACGGTGGCCTGCACCGGTCGGGCACCCTGGCGGGCCCGGTGCGCGACGCGACGGCCTCTGGGCGTCCGGTGCTCATCGAGGTCGACCTGGCCGGGGCGCGGGCCGTCAAGAGGGCGATGCCCGAGGCACTCACCGTGTTCCTGGCGCCACCGAGCTGGGAGGACCTGGAGGCTCGTCTGCGGGAGCGCGGCACCGAGACCCCGGAGGCGATGCGGCGTCGGCTGGACACCGCCCGCGTGGAACTGGCGGCTCAGCAGGACTTCGACGTGGTGGTGGTCAACGGTCGATTGGAGTCTGCGTGCGCTGAATTGGTATCCTTGGTCCAGGGATCTGCGCCGAGTCCGGCATGACAGCCTGGCTATCGACCATTCGGATGTCCGAGCGCGTCCGGACGCCCACTCGACCGACTTGACCAACGAGGAGATTGACTTACGTGACTACTTCGCAGTCCGACACGCCGCTGGCCGCTGCTTCCGAGCCGGCGGGTGGACTGGACGCTTACGACACGCCGCTGGGCATCACCAACCCGCCCATCGACGAACTGCTCGACCGCGTCTCGAGCAAATACGCCCTGGTGATCTACGCGGCCAAGCGGGCGCGTCAGATCAATGACTACTACAACCAACTCGGCGAGGGCATCCTCGAATACGTCGGCCCCCTCGTCGAGCCCGGGCTACAGGAAAAGCCCCTGTCCATCGCGCTGCGTGAAATCCACGCCGACCTGCTCGAGCACACCGAGGGCGAGTAGCAGGGCAGGCCGGGCGCGCCGTGGACCGCAAGCGGATCACCCAACAGGGCCCTGAACACGTCTCGAAGAACGTGATCGTCGGCGTTTCCGGGGGCATCGCCGCGTACAAGTCGTGCACCGTGGTCCGTCGGTTGTGCGAGGCCGGCCACCAGGTCCGAGTCGTTCCCACCGAGTCCGCGCTGAACTTCGTCGGGGCCGCCACGTTCGAGGCGCTCACCGGCCAGCCCGTCCACACGGGTGTCTTCGAGGACGTGCCCGGCGTGCCGCACGTGCGCCTCGGCCAGCAGGCCGACCTGGTGGTCGTCGCGCCCGCCACCGCGGACCTGCTGGCGCGGGCTGTCGCCGGCCGGGCCGACGACCTGCTCACCGCGACCCTGCTCACAGCCCGTTGCCCGGTGCTCTTCGCGCCGGCCACGCACACGGAGATGTGGTTGCACCCGGCCACCGCCGACAATGTGGCCACCCTGCGCCGCCGCGGCGCGGTGGTGCTCGAACCCGCGTCCGGGCGCCTCACCGGGGCCGACAGCGGGCCCGGGCGCCTGCCCGAGGCCGAGGAGATCACCGACCTGGCCCAGCTGCTGCTCGAGCGGCACGACGCCCTGCCCTACGACCTCGCCGGACGCAAGGTGCTGGTGACCGCCGGCGGCACCCGCGAACCGATCGACCCGGTGCGGTTCATCGGCAACCGCAGCTCGGGCAAGCAGGGCTACGCCGTGGCGCGCGTCGCCGCCCAGCGCGGTGCCGAGGTCACGCTGATCGCGGGACACACCGCCGGGCTGATCGACCCGGCCGGCGTCGACGTGGTCCACGTCAGCTCCGCCGATCAGCTCGGCGACGCGGTGTGCAAGCACGCCGCCGCCGTGGATGTGCTGGTGATGGCGGCCGCTGTCGCGGACTTCCGGCCCGCGCAGGCCGCCTCGGTCAAGATCAAAAAAGGCCCAGACGGCCACGCCCAACCGCCGCCGATTCACCTGGTGCCCAACGACGACGTGCTCGCCGGGGTAGTGCGGGCACGCGCCCACGGCGAGCTGCCGAACATGCACGCGATCGTGGGGTTCGCCGCCGAGACCGGCGACGCACAGGGTGATGTGCTGTTTCATGCCCGCGCGAAGCTGCGCCGCAAGGGCTGCGATCTCCTCGTCGTCAACGCGGTCGGCGACGGCAGGGCGTTCGAGGTGGACACCAACGACGGGTGGCTGCTGGCGGCCGACGGCAGCGAGTCGGCGCTGCAGCACGGCTCGAAGATGCTGATGGCCAGTCGTATCGTCGACGCGGTCGTCTCATTTCTGCACGGCGCGTAGGTAAGACCGCTAACCAATGATCGGGAAGGATTGACGCTGTGAGCGAAAAGGGTCGGTTGTTTACCAGTGAGTCGGTGACCGAGGGGCACCCCGACAAGATCTGTGACGCCATCAGCGACTCCGTCCTGGACTCGCTGCTGGCGGCCGACCCCCGGTCGCGCGTCGCGGTCGAGACGCTGGTGACCACCGGGCAGGTGCACGTAGTAGGGGAGGTCACGACGCGCGCAAAAGAGGCCTTCGCCGATATCACCAACACGGTCCGCGAGCGGATCCTCGACATCGGGTACGACTCGTCGGACAAGGGATTCGACGGGGCGTCATGCGGGGTGAACATCGGCATCGGCGCTCAGTCACCCGACATCGCCCAGGGCGTCGACACCGCCCACGAGACCCGCGTCGAAGGCGCCGCGGACCCGTTGGACGCCCAGGGCGCCGGCGACCAGGGCCTGATGTTCGGCTACGCGATCAACGACACGCCCGAGCTCATGCCTCTCCCGATCGCGCTGGCCCACCGCCTCGCGCGGCGGCTCACTGAGGTCCGCAAGAACGGCACGCTGCCCTACCTGCGCCCGGACGGCAAGACGCAGGTCACCATCGCCTACGAGGACGACGTTCCCGTCCGGTTGGACACCGTGGTGATCTCCACCCAGCACGCGGCCGACATCGACCTGGAGAACACCCTCGCCCCCGACGTCCGGGAGCGGGTCCTCAACACCGTGCTCGCCGACCTGGCCCACGGCACCCTGGATACGTCCTCGGTCCGATTGCTCGTCAACCCGACCGGCAAGTTCGTCGTCGGCGGCCCTATGGGTGACGCGGGACTGACCGGCCGCAAGATCATCGTCGACACCTACGGCGGCTGGGCACGGCACGGCGGTGGGGCCTTCTCGGGCAAGGACCCGTCCAAGGTGGACCGGTCCGCGGCGTACGCAATGCGCTGGGTGGCCAAGAACATCGTCGCCGCGGGACTGGCGGAGCGGGTGGAGGTCCAGGTGGCCTACGCGATCGGCAAGGCGGCCCCCGTGGGCCTGTTCATCGAGACCTTCGGAACCGCGACGGTCGACCCGATCAAGATCGAGAAGATCGTTCCGGAGGTGTTCGACCTGCGGCCCGGCGCGATCGTGCGCGACCTCGACCTGCTGCGCCCGATTTACGCGCAGACCGCCGCATACGGGCACTTCGGTCGCACGGATATCGATCTTCCGTGGGAGCAGCTCACCATGGTCGACGAGCTCAAGCGCGCCGTCTAGGCCCCTCGCGCCACCTCTCTCGCCGCCGCGAGCAGACGCAGAATCGCACAAACCAATTGGTTTTAGTGCGATTCTGCGTCTGCTCGTCGGACTAGTCTTCGGCTGCCGATGGCACCGGATGGTCGGGGTCCAGGGCGGGCAGGCCGTCGATGCTGCGCTGGTTGCGCTCGATGGCGCCGGCCCACTTCGCGGCTGCCGCCTTGGTGTGCGCCGCGTCGAGCACTGGGCGTTCGTCGATGAGCTCGTAGTAGGGCACCGCGTATCCGCAGGAGTCTGCGATGTGGTGCACGTCGATGACGATGATTGACCGTGTCCCGGCGTGCTGATCACCGAAACAGGCTGCAATCAAGGGAAATTCAATGTCATCCGGACGGACCATCCGGCCGGTGCCGTACAGTCGCAAGATTCGTGAATTGCGGCTGAACGAGCAGAACATGACGGTGATCCGGCCGTTGTCGCGCAGATGCGCGATGGTCTCTGCACCGCTGCCGAACAGATCGAGATAGGCGACGGTGTGTGCGTCGACAACCGCGAAGGTGTCCTGATACCCCTTGGGGGAGAGGTTGATTCGGCCGCCCTCGGATGGTGCGGTGGCGACGAAGAACATGGCCTGTTTCGCGATGAACTCCCGAAGCGATTCGTCGAGTGATGCAAACTCCTTCGACACGCTGGGCCCCTTCCCGTCCGTCGGAAATGGTATCCCAGCGCGACCCCGCGAGCAGACGCAGAATCGCACAAAACCACCG
>CAIYOH010000074.1 GCA_903927745.1 uncultured Mycobacteriaceae bacterium | reverse complement strand
TGTTGTCGGGGTCGACCACCACGAGTACAACCACTATCCGCTGGCGGTCCAGGCCATGCCGGGCCGCGAGTTGGGGCTTCGGGTGGAGTTCGACACCGAAGTGTTCGACGCGGCCGGCATCGAGGCGATCGTCGAGCGGTTCACCCGCGTGTTGGTGGCCATGACCGCCGACCCGGGCCGGCGGTTGTCATCGATCGACCTACTCGATGCCGGTCAGCGTGCGCGCCTGGACGGGTGGGGCAACCGGGCGGTATTGGATCGTGCTGAGCCGGCCCCAGGGCCGTCGTCGATTCCGGGGTTGTTCGCCGCGCAGGTGGCGCGTGCGCCCGGCGCGGTGGCGGTGCGCTTCGAGGGCGAGTCGATGACGTATCGGGAGTTCGACGAGGCGTCGAATCGGTTGGCGCACCTGCTGGTTGGGCATGGGGTGGGGCCGGGGCGGCGGGTCGCGTTGCTGTTGCCGCGGTCGGCGCGGGCGATCGTGGCGATCCTGGCGGTGCTCAAGACCGGGGCGGCCTATGTGCCGATCGATCCGGCGGTGCCGGCGGCGCGGATGGGGTTCGTGCTCGAGGATGCCGCGCCGATCGCCGTGCTCACCGTGGCCGAGTTCGCCTCCCGCCTCGACGGTCGCGACCTGATCGTCATCGACATCGACGACGCCGCCAACGCCGCCGCCCTCGACGCCCAACCGGGTACCGCCCTGCCCGCCCCGGATCCACGCAACATCGCGTATGTGATCTACACCTCGGGCACCACCGGCGTGCCCAAAGGTGTTGCCATCACACACCACAACGTCAACCAACTCCTGGAATCCCTGCATGCGGCACCCCTGCCGCCGTCGTCGGCCTGGTCGCAGTGCCGCTCCCTGGCCTTCGACGTCTCGATCCAGGAGATCTTCGGAGCGCTGCTCGGTGGCGGGTCGCTGGTGGTGGTGCCCGACTCCGTGGCGCGTTCACCGGAGGACCTCCAGGCCCTGCTCGTCGGTGAACGGGTCCGCGTGTTCAGCACCACCCCCTCCGAAGTGGGGATGCTCTCGTCCGAGGCCCTCGACTCGGTCGCGCTGATCATCGGTGGCGAAGCGTCATCGGCCGAAGTCGTCGACCGGTGGGCGCCCGGGCGGGTGATGATCAACGCCTACGGGCCCACCGAGACCACGGTCGATGCCACCCTGAGCGCGCCGCTGACAGCAGGGTCGGGGGCGGCACCGATCGGGTCGCCGGTGTCGGGGGCGGTGTTGTTCGTGCTCGACAGTTGGTTGCGGCCGGTGCCAGCGGGAGTGGTGGGGGAGTTGTACGTGGCCGGTGCCGCGGTGGGTGTGGGGTATGTGGGCCGGGCGGGGCTGACGGCGTCGCGGTTTGTGCCATGCCCGTTCGGAGGCGCGGATGCGCCGGGAAAAAGGATGTATCGGACCGGGGATTTGGTGTTCTGGGGTCTGGACGGTCAGTTGCGGTATGTGGGGCGCGCCGATGAGCAGGTCAAGATCCGCGGGTATCGCATCGAGCTGGGTGAGGTGCAGGCGGCGCTGGCCGGGGCGGCGGGGGTGGAGCAGGCGGTGGTGATCGCCCGCGAGGACCGCCCGGGCGATAAGCGTCTGGTGGGGTATGTGACGGGGTCGGCTGAGCCGGCTGTGTTGCGTGCCGCGCTGGGCGAGCGGTTGCCGGGATACATGGTGCCGGCGGCGATCGTGGTGCTGGAGGTGTTGCCGTTGACGGTCAACGGCAAGCTCGATCGCCGGGCGCTGCCGGCCCCGGAATACCAGGGTGCGGGTCGGTACCGCGCTCCGGGGACCGTGACCGAGGAGAGCCTGGCAGGTATCTACGCCCGGGTGTTGGGCGTGGATCGGGTCGGGGTGGACGACTCGTTCTTCGACCTCGGTGGGGACTCGCTGTCGGCGATGCGCTTGGTCGCTGCCGTCAACAGTGCCCTGGACGCGGGCCTGTCGGTGCGCACCCTGTTCGAAACGGCCACCATCGCCCAGCTGGCCACCCGCATCGACGGGTATGACGCGCGACCCGCGGCGACGTCGGTCGCAGCCACGAGCGCATCGGCAGGCTTCACCGCCAACATGCGCACCGCGGATGTTCTGCCGCTGACTCCCTTGCAGCAGGGGCTGCTGTTTCATGCCAGCACCGCGCAGGAGAGCGACTCAGTTGGTGATGACGTCTACGCAGTGCAGCTGTCCATCACGCTGGCCGGGCGGCTCGACGAGCGCCGCCTGCATGAGGCGGTGCAGGCGGTGGTTGTCCGCCATCCTCACCTGGTGGCGCGATTCTCGGACAAGTTCGACAACCCCGTGCAGATCATCCCCGCCACTCCGGTGGTGCCGTGGCGGTATGTCGATCTGATCGGCAGCGATCCGGGCGGGCAGGACGCGCAGCTGGAGCGGGTGTTCGCCGCCGAGCGTGCCGCGGTGTGCCAGCTTGCCGCCCAGCCGGTCTTTCGCGCCACGTTGATCCGTACCGCCGTCGATGAGCACCGGTTTGTGCTGACCAATCACCACATCGTGCTGGACGGGTGGTCGCTGCCGATCCTGCTGGGCGAGTTCTTCGCCGTGTATTACGGGCAGCGGCTGGCCCCGGCGAAGTCCTACCGCACGTTTGTGACCTGGTTGGCTGGCCGCGATCTGGATGCCGCCCGTGGGGCCTGGCGTGAGGTGCTGGCCGGTTTCGAGGCTCCGACGCTGGTGGGTCCGCCGGGCCGGTTGGAGATGGGGCGCCGGGGTGCGGCCTCGTTCCTGGTGGCCGAAAACACCACCCGCGCGTTGGGAGAGTTGGCGCGCTCGTCTCAGACCACCATCAGCACGGTCTTGCAGGCTGCCTGGGCGCAAGTGCTGATGTGGCAGACCGGTCAACGTGACGTCATCTTCGGCACGACGGTCTCGGGGCGCTCGATCGAGGTCGACGGCGCGGACACCATGGTGGGCCTGCTGATCAATACCGTCCCGGTGCGTGCACACCTGACGGCGGACACCACCGCCGCCGGGTTGGTCGGCCAGGTGCAGGGCGCCTACACCCGCACACTGGAGCATCAGCACCTGGCGCTGAGCGAGATTCACCGGCTGACCGGCCGGGAGCAGTTGTTCGACACCTTCTTCGTCTATGAGAACTACCCGATCGACACCGCGGCGTTGTCGGGGAGCGATGGGTTGGCTGTTGTCGGGGTCGACCACCACGAGTACAACCACTATCCGCTGGCGGTCCAGGCCATGCCGGGCCGCGAGTTGGGGCTTCGGGTGGAGTTCGACACCGAAGTGTTCGACGCGGCCGGCATCGAGGCGATCGTCGAGCGGTT
>CAIYOH010000073.1 GCA_903927745.1 uncultured Mycobacteriaceae bacterium | reverse complement strand
TTCCGTTGGACCGCGGCGAGGTCGAACTGCCGGTGCGGGTGGCCGAACCCGACGCCAACCCCGCGACCGAGGTGGGACAGCTCGGGTCGGCGCTCAACCGGATGCTCGACCACGTCTCCGCGGCGCTGTCGGCCCGGCAGGACAGCGAGACCCGGGTCCGGCAGTTCGTCGCCGACGCCAGCCACGAACTGCGCACGCCGCTCGCCGCCATCCGCGGCTACACCGAACTCACCCAGCGCATGGGTGATGACAGGGAGGCGGTGGCGCACGCGATGAGCCGGGTGGCGTCCGAGACCCAGCGGATGACGCGGCTGGTCGAGGACCTGCTGCTGCTCGCGCGGCTGGACTCCGGCCGCCCGCTCGACCGCGAACCGGTCGACCTGTCGCACCTGGCGCTGGACGCGGTCAGCGACGCGCACGTCGCCGGCCCCGACCACCGCTGGGAACTCGACCTGCCCGACCAGCCGGTGACGGTCTGGGGCGACGCGGCGCGGCTGCATCAGGTACTGGGGAACCTGCTCGCCAACGCACGGGTGCACACCGGCGCGGGCACCGTCGTGACGACGCGGGTGAGTACCGAACCGTCGTGCACCGTCCTGCAGGTGATCGACAACGGACCCGGGATACCCGCCCCGCTTCAGTCCGAGGTGTTCGAACGGTTCGCCCGCGGCGATTCCTCGCGCTCCCGCAAAGGCGGCAGCACGGGGTTGGGTCTGGCGATCGTCTCGGCGGTGGTCAAGGCGCACCACGGCACCATCACGGTCGACAGCGCCCCCGGGCGCACCGAGTTCACGGTGCGCCTGCCGGTCAGCCCGAGCAGGTGACGTCGAGCTCGAACGGCTTGTTCACCGGCTGCATCGGGTTGGCCATGTCGACGCCCGTGGCGGTGCCGGTGATCTTGTAGGTGTTGCCGTCCTTGGTCGCCGTGGCGCTGCCCTGGCCGGCGCCCTGGGCGTAGCCGAGCGTCACGCCGTTGACGTTGCCGAGCCCAACGGACTTCACCTGGGGCGGTTCGCCATCGGTGAGCACGGCCGCGATACCGGTTGCCCCCTGACCGACCCCGATGGACACGGTGCCGGAAATCTTCGTGCACACGACCGAGCCGGTGACGTTCTGGTCCTTGCCGTCAACGATCACCTTCGTGCCGCCACTCGTCGTCCCGATGCTGGCCGACGGCACCCCTGCCTGGCTCGGCGCCTGGGCCGGTGCCTGGGTGGCCGCCGGAGCGCTGGCGGGAGCGCTCGTCGTCTTGTCCTTGGAGCAACCGGAGATGCCCCCGGAGATCGCTGCAGCGATCAGTGCCGCCCCGGCTGCCGTCATGGTCAGTCCGCGATTCATCTGTTTTCTCCTTCGGTGTGACCCGCCATCTGTGGCGGACGCTCTATTGGGCAGCGTGCTGGGTCAGCGGGCCCCCAAGCTAGGGTCCTAAGACCTTCGGGATGCCGGTAATCCTGGCAAGCTACCAGGTATGAAACACAACGCCCCCGCCGCCGTCATCGAGGCGGCGCACCGCGCCCACATGCCGTCCCTGCCGTTCGAGGACGACGCGGACTTCCGCAATGCAGACCGGGGCTTCCTGGCCGCCCTGTCGCCGTGCGTCATCACCGCCGCCGACGGCCGGGTCGTGTGGGACAACGACTCGTATGCCTTCCTCGACGGCCCGGCGCCGTCGTCGGTGCACCCCAGCCTGTGGCGCCAGTCGACCCTGAACGCCAAGCAGGGCCTCTTTGAGGTGGTGCCGGGCATCTATCAGGTCCGCGGCTTCGACATCTCCAACATCACCTTCATCGAGGGCGACACCGGCATCATCGTCATCGACCCGTTGATTTCCACCGAGGTGGCCGCGGCGGCGCTGGCCCTGTACCGCGCTCATCGCGGCGGTGAGCGCCGCGTCGTCGCGGTGATCTACACCCACAGCCACGCCGACCACTTCGGTGGCGTGCTCGGCGTCACCTCGGAGGCCGACGTGGCCTCCGGCGCGGTTGCGGTCCTGGCGCCGGAGGGCTTCGTCGAGCACGCGGTGCAGGAGAACGTGTACGCCGGCACGGCGATGGCGCGCCGGGCCACCTACATGTACGGCACGCTGCTGTCGCGTGGGCCGCTCGATCAGGTGGGCTGCGGGCTGGGCCAGGCGACGTCCACCGGCGAGGTGGCCATCGTCGTCCCCACCATCGACGTCGCGGCGACCGGCGAGACGCACACCATCGACGGCGTGGAGATCGAGTTCCAGATGGCGCCCGGCACCGAGGCGCCCGCCGAAATGCACTTCTACTTCCCGCGTTTCCGCGCGCTGTGCATGGCCGAGAACGCCACCCACAACCTGCACAACCTGCTGACCCTGCGCGGCGCGCTGGTGCGCGACCCGCACGCCTGGTCGGGCTACCTCACCGAGGCGATCGACACCTTCGCCGCGCGCACCGACGTGGTGTTCGCCTCCCACCACTGGCCCACCTGGGGCCGGGAGAACATCGTCGAATTCCTGTCGCTGCAACGCGACCTGTACGCCTACCTGCACGACCAGACCCTGCGGCTGCTCAACCAGGGCTACACCGGTGTGGAGATCGCCGAGATGTTCCAGATGCCGCCCGCGCTGGACCGGGCGTGGCACACCCACGGCTACTACGGGTCGGTCAGCCACAACGTCAAGGCCGTCTATCAGCGCTACATGGGATGGTTCGATGGCAACCCCGCCCGGCTGTGGCCGCATCCCCCTGAGGCGTTGGGTCCCCGCTACGTCGAGGCGATGGGCGGGATCGACCGCGTCGTCGAGATCGCGCAGTCAGCCTTTGATTCGGGTGACTACCGCTGGGCGGCGACGCTGTTGGACCACGCCGTCTTCACCGACAGCGAGCACGTTGCGGCGCGTGATGTGCTGGCCGATACTTTTGAGCAGCTGGCGTACGGTTCGGAGAACGCGACGTGGCGTAACTTCTTCCTCACCGGGGCCACCGAATTACGCGACGGAAACGTCGGCACCGCGTTGAGCTCCGCCTCGCCGACGATGTTCAATCAGCTCACGCCCGAGCAGATCTTCGACAGCCTGGCCATCCGGGTCAACGGGCCGCGCAGCTGGGAACTCGATATCGCCATCGATATCACCTTCGCCGACGTAGGCGCCAACTACCGTCTCGCCCTGCGTAACGGTGTGCTCGTCTACCGGAAGGTGGCGGCCGATCCCGCGACGGCCACGGTGACCGTGGCGCTGGCCAGCAAGATGCGGCTGCTAGCGGTGGTGATGGGCGACGTCGCCTCACCCGGCCTGGAGATCACCGGGGACGGTTCGGCGCTGCAGGCCTTGCTGGGTGTGCTCGACCAGCCTGACCCGGCGTTCAACATCGTCACGCCCTGAGCTCCCGCCCCCTTTCGCCGAGATTGCCGTGGTGGTTGCTACGCGGGCAAATTAACGACCCTGGCGGCAATCTCGGCGCACTAGAGCATCTCTATGACGACCTTGCCCAGAACCTTGCGCTCGGCCACCAGCCGCAACCCGGCGGCCGTCTCCGCCAAGGGGAACCGCGCCCCGATATACGGCCGCACCGTGCCGTTAGCGAACATCGTCTCCAGCTCCATCATGTCGCGCGCTCCGTCCTCGGGATGATCGTCGAGGAACGTGCGGATCTCCATGCCGCGGATCGTGATCCCCTTGAGGAGCACGAGATTGAGCGGGATCGACGGGATGGTGCCTGCGGCATAGCCCAGGGTGACGAACGTTCCGCCGCGGGCGAGGGCGCGCAGCGCGGGTTCGGCATACGCTCCGCCGACGGGATCGAGGACCGCCCGGGCGGCGTCGCCGGTGAGTTCCCGGATGCGCGTCTTGAGGTCTTCGCGCTCGTAGTCGATTGTGGCCTGCGCGCCGCGCTGTCGGCACAGCGCGAGTTTCTCGTCGCTGGACGCCGCCGCCAGCACCCGCGCGCCCATGGCGACCGCGAGGTCGACGGCCGCCAGCCCCACGCCGCCGGCGGCGCCCAGCACCACCACCCAATCGCCCTGCCGCACGTCGGCGACCGTGCGCAGCGCGTGGTAGGCGGTGCGGTAGGTGACGCCGAACGCGGCGGCGGAGGCGAAGTCGACACCCTCAGGAATCGGTGACGCCGCGCGCGCGTCGAGCACGGCCTGTTCGGCGAATCCACCGATCGCGGTGGTCGCCGAGACGCGCTGGCCGACGGAAAACGGCGCGCCGTCACCGACGGCCACCACCTCACCGGCGAGTTCGCTGCCGGGAATGAACGGGACGGGAATCGTGATCTGGTACTTCCCGGCGATCAGCAGCACGTCGGGGAAGTTGACCGCCGCGGCGCGCACCCGCACCAGCAGCTGCCCCGGCCCGACGACGGGGTCGGGCACCTCCTCGATCACCAGGTCCTCGGGTGCGCCGTAGGACCGGCAGAGGACGGCGCGCATCAGCCAGCCCGCCCGACGTTGCCGCGTGCGGTACCCCTAGTGGTCAACGAGCGCGCCGTATTTGGCGGC
>CAIYOH010000072.1 GCA_903927745.1 uncultured Mycobacteriaceae bacterium | reverse complement strand
CTGCTCGAGGCAGCGGACCGCGACCACCATGTCGATCGCGGGATCGCCGATGATGTTGCGCATCAGAGTCGAATCGTCAAGTGCTGCAATCACTGTCGGCTGACTTTCTGGCAGGAGTACGGTTCCGGCGCGGTCGCGCTCGGCGTCGGACAGCAGAGCGGGGTCGATGATGGTCGGGGGCGGCAGCGCCGCGCCGCGCCGAATACCGTCCAATGCGAGACCGAGGATCGCTGCCGACGCCAGGTACGGGTTGGCCGACGGGTCGATGATCTTGACCTCGACATTGCCGCCACGCGGGTTGGCGGGCCCGCTCTTGACAAAGCGCACCGCCGCCTCGCGATTCTCGGTGCCCCAGCAGGCGTAGGCGCCCGAGAAGTTACCGGGGCGCATCCGCAGACCGGACACGACCGACCCGCAGAGGATGCCCTGAGCCTGCGGCAAACCGCGCACCACGCCCGCCACAGCGTGCTCCCCCGCCGCGGTCATGCCCTCGGCGCCCGTGCCGCCGGAGAACAGTGGGCCGCCAGGCATGCTCAGCGAAAAGTGTTGGTGAGCGCCGCATCCGGCGCCGCCGGCAAAGGGGGCCGGCGAGAGGCTGATGCGCAACCCGTGGCGGCGCGCTGTGCGTCCGAGGATGAGCCGCATCAGCACCAGTTCGTCGGCGGCGGCCACCGGGGACTGCGGGGCCAGCGAGATCTCGAACTGGTTGATCCCATACTCGGGGTGGAACTGCTCGATCGCAACGCCGGCTGCCACGGCCGACGCGATGACGTCGCGGACGAACTCCTCATGCTCGAGCAGACCCGCGAGCCCGTACTGCGCCCACAGCGCCGACGGCAACGGGGCGCCGTCGGGAGCGACCAGAACGAACTCGATCTCGTGACCGATCGCCGCCTCGATGCCTGCTTCGGCGAGCGCCTCCTGGATCCGGCGCAGGGTTCCCCTCGCGCACGCCGCGACGGGTGTGCCGTCCTGCTCGAAAAAGGCGGCGGGCGCCCAGGCCAGACCGTCGCCGATCCCACGCAGGGCCGCCAGATCGATACGCAGGCGCTGGTCGCCGACCACGCCGACGTCGGGAGTGAAGGCGATGCCGCTCTGGTCGATGGCGAACGCATGCCAGGACGGGCTGGCGCCCAGGCCTGGATCCGCGAATGTGTCGGTTCGCGCTGCCGGCACCGCCTTGGCCAAGATGAGTCCGGCCGGATTGACGACGGTGCCGATGACGGCGTCGATGACGTTGGCGATGACGTTGGCGATGACGTTGTCCGGGGCGGCCTCCAAGCCTTCGGCGTCCAGGTGGCCGTCCACCGCGCGGCTACGCGCGGCTGGGCAGCGTCAGCCTGCAGGCCTGCCCGATGTCCAACGTGCGCAGGACGCGCCCCATGCCGACCCACAACGCGCACGATATCGCCAGGTCTGCGAGCAATTCGTCCGTGAAGTACGGGGCGCAGCGGTTCCAGAAGTCCTCGTCGTCCCGCAGCACCGTGTGCTCGGTGGCGAACCGGTGGGCGAATTCCGCCGCCAGCCGCTCCTGTTCGCTGTAGCCGGGCCATGTCCGCCACTCGGGCGCGTGGTCGTAGAGCTCTTCATCGACGCCTGCCGCGGGCCCGTCGGCGTCGCGGGTGTTGACACAGACGACGCATTCATTGTCGTGGGCGATCACCGCCCGCGCCAATTCACGGGTGCGCAGTGGCAATCGGTTCTTGGTGTAGACCGCGCGGCTCAGGCCGCCGAGCGCGGCACCCAGGTCGGGCGATGTCACAAACCAGCCGGCAAGGTCGTCGTCGGCGTAGGTCCCGATTCGGCTCATGGCGTGATGGTACGCCCGCGCCGAGCGCTACCCGGGCAACGGTGCCGTCAGCTCGGCGGGCGGGAGACGCACTGCGCGGAATAGAGCTCTTCACCCAACTTGTCCATCAGCTCGAGTTGGGTCTGCAGGTAGTCGACGTGCGATTCCTCGTCGGCCACGATCTTCTCCAACAGGATGGCGCTGGTGCTGTCGTGCTTCTCCCGGCACATGACGATTCCCGGCCGCAGCCTGTTCAACACGTCGAACTCGATGGCCAGGTCGGCCTCGAACTGCTCACGCAATGTCTGGCCGACGCGCAGCGATCCGATTCTCTGGTAGTTCGGCAGGCCGTCGAGCAGCAGGATGCGATCGGTGATCTCCTCGGCATGCCGCATCTCATCGAACGACTCGTCACGCGTGTGCTTCGCCAACTCGGTGAAGCCCCAGTTCTCCTGCATCTTCGCATGCAGGAAGTACTGGTTGATGGCGGTCAGTTCGCTGGTCAACTGCTCGTTGAGCAGGCGCAAAACGTCTGGGTCTCCCTGCATGATTACTCCTTCGCTGCGGGCGTCCTAGGGGCCGCCTTACGGGGACTCTGCCATGCCGGCGCGCCATCTGCCGACTGCGCCACACAGGGGTCGCGCACAACACTTGTTAGGTTAGACTTAGCTAATATACGATGCGACCACGCTACGACGCGTTCGCCAGCCACGATCTGCGGGAGGTGTGCCGGGTGTATGTCTGCCTCTGTGTCGGGGCCACGAGTCAGACCGTGGCTGAGGCCGTCGAGCGGGGTGCGTCCACCTCCAATGCGATCACCGCCGCGTGCGGCGCAGGCGGCGACTGCGGGCTGTGCCGGCGGACGCTGCGGGCGATCATCGCGCGCACGCTCGAACCGGCGCCGTAACGGGTCAGCGGCCCCGGTGGAAATCGGCCAGGGCCTCGGTGTTGGCCGGCGCTCCCATGAGTTCGGCGAAGTGGGCTATCTCGCGCACGTTGGCCTCCACGATCCCGGGCCGCAGCGGCTCCATCATCGTGTGTTTCACGGCCATCAGGCTCGGAATTGGCCGGGCCGCAATGATGTCGGCGTGCCGGCGCGCTTCGGGCAGCAGATCCTCGGGTTCGCACACCCGCCAGACCAGACCCATCCGCAATGCCTCGTGGGCGTCGACCCATTCCGACGACAGCAACAGCCAGGCGGCGTTTTGCCGCCCCATCAGCTGCGGCAGCAGATACGACGACGCCGCTTCCGGCGCCACGCCCAGGCTGGTGAACGGGCACTTCAGTCGCGCCGTCGACGCGATGAACACCAGGTCGGCGTAGCCGAGGATGGTGGCGCCGATCCCCACGCCCACGCCGTTGACGGCGCAGATCAGCGGTTTGGGGAAGGCGCTGAGCGCGTCGATCATTCCGCTGAAGCCGTGCTTTCCCGGTGTGAAGTCGGGGTCGGTGATGCGGGCTTGCATCTCGACAAGATCGTTTCCCGCGCTGAAACCGCGGCCCGCGCCCGTCAGCAGCACGACGGCGACGTCGGGGTCCTCGGCGGCGGCCAGAAGCGCTTCGGTGGTGGCGTCGTAGAGGGCCTCGTTGAAAGCGTTGAGCGCCTCGGGCCGGTTGAGTGTGAGGGTGCGCACCCGCTGGTCGTCGTCGATCCGCAGAGTCACGGCTGCAGCTTACTCACCCGTTGCTGTAGACGCGGGTCGGCGCGATCATCACCACGGCGCGCCGCTCCCGGGCCATCACCCGGTCGTACTCGTCCCAATCGTCGTGGGTGCCTCCCGCGGCGACGAAGACCTCGCGGAGCAGCAGCCGCAGCCGGTCGGCGTCGGTCAGCCAGGGCTGCGCGTCGTCGGGACCGACCACGTCCGCGCGACCCTCGACGGTGGCCCACTGCCATCCCCTGCGGAACGTGACCGCCACGTCGGGCCGTGCGCGCAGGTTGGCGAGTTTGACCTTCCCGCTCGTGGCGAAGCCCAGCGCCGGCTCACCGGTCGCGGGGTGCGGCACCAGGCCGACGTTGACCAGCGACGCCTGCACCGAGGTGTCGGCGCGCACCGTGGCGACCACCGCCAGGCCGTGGTCCGGGGCGGCCAGCGCCACGGCATCGTCCAGCGTTGTCATGGGGCCGCGCCCCGGGCGAACGCGCCCTGGGTGAAAGGCGTGGCGAAGATGTAGCGGCTGGTGGGCACCGTGTCGATGTTCTTGTTGGCGCCGAACGCCGACGTGCTGGCGACCATCTTGCCGAGGCGGTCCTGCAGATCGGCGTCGTCGGCGGCGCCGAAGAACGCGCCGAGATCGGTGACCGCCTCGGCGGGGAACAATTCTTCGACGATGCCCGCGAACTCCGGTGCGCCCGGGGTGAGCGTGCGTACCACCCAGTTCTGGGTATAGCCGAATGTCGACTGCGTCGCGATGGCCACCGGGGTGTGATCACGCTGCCAGCGGGTGAGCCAGGTGGCCTGGTCCAACTCCGCCGGGCGCCGCAGCAGCGCGATATTAGCCAAACCCTCTGTGCGAACGCCGGGTTCGACCGCGGGACCGGGCAGTGGAGCCGACTCGGTCACCAGGTAGGCGCCCAGCTGCTCGCATTCCCCGGCGAGAATGTCGAGCGCGGCAGTCGCCTGGTCGCCGTAGCACTGTTGAGTCCATATGCTGACCACCGCGACGACCGGCGGATCCAGCGTTGTCAGCGTCATCATCGACGCACGCACGGCGTCGTCGCGGACGTTGATCGACAGGCCGGGCAGGCCCAGCCCCAGCAGCGCGTCGGCGACGGGGCCGCGCTGCCGCTCGCACCAGCCTTCGTCCGATTCGGCACGCATCAGTACGGCGATGACCTTCTCCATAGAGCGAACCTACTCGAACTGCAGGCCGGCGACCTGTGCGGTGCGGTTGCGCACCAGGTCGTTGAACGCCTGGCCCGGCGCGATGTGGTCGAACAACTGCGGCGGGTAGTGGCTGACGTACATGGTGCGCCGGCCGCCTGCGCCGGTCGGCGGTGGCGAGGCGTGTACCAGGTCTTGGATGTGCACGGTGACGTCGCCGGGGGCGGTGTCGATGCTCACCACCGGGACCTGCGGGAACCGCTGGTCCCACCGGTGGTGAATGGCGTGGCCGTGGCTGCCGGGCAGCACTGTCAGGTTGCCGGTTGCGGCGTTCGACCCGGTGAGCGCGATGCCGACGCTGACCGCGGGGCACATGATGGCGTGCCCGCCCATGCCGCAGTCCTGATGCCAGGGGATGTTGGACAGCCCGCTGGTGTTCCCCGGCACCTTGAGCAGCACCGCGCTGCCTTCCATCCGGTCGGGTGCGGGGCGCATCGCGGGGTCGAGGAGGGAGCCCAGCCTGCGCACCCCGGGGTCGTCTTCCAGCGCGGCGAGAACCGGAGACCGCAACGTCGCGTAGACCAGGCGGCACAGCACGCTGCTGCCATCCTCGGCGGTGACCCACCAGGACTGGTCGTCCCCGGGCCGGGCCTGCGCCGCAAGCCGGTCGATGTCGCGGTTGGCGGCCCGCATCTGTGTGGCGTCGAAGACACCCTTGATATGCAGATATCCCATCGTGCGCAGCTGCTCGGCGAGCTCGGCATCGCTGGCGTCGAGCGTGAATGTGGCGCGCGGATCACGTCCGTGCAGGTCGACTCTGGCCGGGTCGTAGGGCGGGATGCCGGCGTGCAGGTAACGCAGAACCGGATCCCAGTCGGCCAGCTGGTCGTAGCCGCCGCGCTCGAAGCTGAGGTCGTTGCTGAGCAGGAGGTTGATGATCGTGCGCACCTGGCCGGTCATGTCGTCCCATGCCCGCCGGGAAAGGCGCACAACGGTGTCGTCGGAGCCATCACCCCGCCCGTCGTGGACGCGGACTGTCGGCTTTCCGCCTGAATGGGTCACCCCATAGGTGATCGCGTCGTGGTCGACGAGGAAGGTCACGGCGCCTCCGGAAGCGAGGCCCCGGGCCGCGGATTCGAGGATGTCCGGGTCGAGGCGGTCCGGCGCGGAGTACGCCATGGGCATGCGGTAATTATGCGCCTCGAACCGCACCGCCTTCAGCGAATGGACGCCGTGCCGTCCGCCGTGACGGCAACCTCGGCGCCGGCCAGGTCTTCGCGCACGGATACCTGCGTCGCCGCAGCATCGGTGATCACGGCCAGCGCCCGCGCTCCGTCGGGCGTGCGGACGGCCACGAAGGCCTTTTCGGGTTGCCCCTCGCGATCGAACGGAGTCGTCCACGACTCCACGGTCCCGACGCCCTCCCACCCGACCGCGGCCTTACGCGTCGGTTCCCGGTCGACGGCCGTTTGCGAATCCTCCCAACGGAATTCGGTGGGCGGCGTGGTGCTGTACACCCCGAAGCTGTGCTTGGTCAGATAACCGCCGTTGGCGGTGATGAGGCCGCGCCGGCCCGGATTGGCCACGAGCAGTTCGGCCATGGTGGCGATTGCGTGCATCACGTAGTTGTTCCACGGGCCGCCGGCGAACGTCAGGCCGCCGGTGACCGTCAGCGGACGCGCCCCGTCGTCGCAGGCAAGGCCGAGTTCGGCCGCGGCGACCTGCACGGCGGAGGGAAAACACGAGTACAGGTCGACGTAGTCGATGTCGTCGATGCGCAGGCCGGCCAGCTCCAGCACCCGGGCGCCGGCGATGCGGATGGCGGCCGACCGGTGCAGTTCGTCGCGTTCGGCGACCGCAAAGGTGTCGTGCGCGTCAGTGCCAGCATGCGGGAACACCCAGCGATCAGCGGGGACCCCCAGCCGAGTCGCCTGCTCGGCAGAGGTCAACACCAGCGCCGCGCCCTGGTCGACCATGTTGTTGGAGTTCATCAACTTGGTATAGGGCCAGCTGATCATCCGGTTGCGTGGGCCGGGCCGGGTGATCTCCTCGGCGGTGACAGGGGTGCGGATCCAGGCGTGCGGGTTGCCGACCGCGACGGCGTTGAAGCGTGCCCACAGCTCGCCGACGCGCGTCAGATGGTGATCGACGGACTCACCGTTCGCGATCCGCAGGGCCTGCTCGAACAACGGGTAGACGTAGGCCGGCAGCGCCAATCCGATCCGGGTCTGCACATCGCCCGCCATGGGGACGTCCTCGCCGGTCAGCTCCGCCATCGGGACGGAGTCGTCCTGCACGGTCCAGGCCAGCTTGCCGCCTTGGGCGCGCAGTCCCGTTCTGGTGCGCCAGGTTTCGGCCCCGGCCAGCAACACCAGACGGGCACTCCCCCGCGCGATGTCCAGGCAGGCCTGGTTGACCAGCGACTGGGGCACGTTGCCACCGATGGGGCTGTACAGCGTGGTGAAGTCGCCTGCGCCGATCCGCTGGCCGAGCAGCAGTCCGGGGTCTCGATAGCGGGCGGACAAGATGTTCACCACGCGGACGGAATCCACGGCCTCGATCACGCGGGCGTCGGCGGCCTGCCGGGCTGCTGCGGCCATGAGGTCGACCGGTTCGATGGACCGCTTCCCCGGGTCGATGTCGTCGCGGTGGTTGACCTGGCCGTAACCGATCAGCACCGGTGTTCGGGGGTCAAGGCTCACGGAGTGAACCTATCGTGGCGTCCTGGCGAGAGTGAAGCCAGTTTCACCATCGGGTGCGAGCGTGAAACTAGCTTCATGTTCGCCGCTAAGCCGGGCCGAACCTATCGAACAGCACGCGCTCGGCGAGGAGTCGTTCGATCTCCCGGTCGCTCATGCCGAGCACCGTCCGGCAGATCTCCCGCGTGTCCTGCCCCGTCTGGGGCGCCGGGCGCTGCGGCGCTCGTGGAATGTGCAGGAAGGGCGCCGGGCCCGTCTCGGCCGGAAGCGGATGCGGAATCAGCGGATGCGCCATGTCGCTGAACAGGTTTCGCCCCGTCAGCTGGGGGTCATCCAGGAGGTCGGGCGGGCGGTTCATCGGTGCGGCCGGCACGCCGGCCGATTGCAGCAGTCCGGCGATCCGCGTCGGGGTGCGCGTACGGGTCCAGGCGGACATCAGCTCCACCAGTTCCCGGCGGTGAGCCAGGCGGGTTGCGGCCGTGGCGAAGCGGGGGTCGTCGACCCACTCGGCGTGGTCCATAAGATCTGCGGCGCTGCACCATTCGGCGTCGGACGTGATCGAGATGACACACCACTCGTCATCGCCCGCGCAGGGACAGATCGCGTGCAGGCTGGTGTCCGGCTGCACGGGGGCGCGACCCGCGGCCACCGCGGCGCTCGTGACGTAGAGGGTATCGAGCTGGTTGACCACGGCTTCGGCCTGCGAGACGTGGACGTGGGCGCCGCCGCCGGTCCGGTGGCAGCGGATCAATGCGGCCAGCGCCGCGATAGCGGTGATCCGACCGACGACGTGATCGGGAAAGATGGTCGTCGCGTCATAGAAGACGTGCCGCGCGGTGTCTCCAGGATCGTCCCCCTGGTCGTTTGCGGTCCACAGCCGGGTGACGCCGGTTGCCGCGCGGACCAGCGGCCCGTACCCCATTCGGGTGCTCCATGGACCCGTGCCGCCGTACGCGCTGCTCTCGGCCAGCACGAGCCCCGGGTTGAGGGCCTGCAGGGTTTCGTAGGAGAAGCCCAGTGCGGTCAGGGTTCCCGGCTTGAAGTTGGCGAACACCGCGTCGGCCCCCGACACCAGGCGTCCGAAGATCTCTCCGCCCTCGGCGCTGCGCAGATCCAGGCCCAACCCGAGCTGGTTGCGGTGCGTCCACGCAAACGACTCGCTCATGGCCTCGCCGGCCCGAGCCTGCCGCAAGCCGTCGGGGTAGTCGCGGCTCTCGACCTTGATGACCTCGGCACCCAGGTCGCCGAACAACCGGCCCAGTTCGCCCCCGGCGACGATGACACCCAGATCAAGGATCCGCAGCCCGGCGAACGGATAGTCGCCGACCCTGCCCGAAGGCGCCCCCACCAGCGCCGGGTCACCGCGCCAGGATGGGGAGTCCTCGCCCGGTGCCGGGGCCGGCGTGCGGAACCCGCGGCGCTGCCCGTCGACGACGAAATACCCGGTGGGTACGGACGTCCGGACCCCGGGGACCAGCTCGCCCTCGGTGATTGCCCCCACCGCGTGGAAATGCTCGGAGCCCAGGATCCGCGACGGCGTCAGCACCGCGGCGATCGGCACCCCGCGCTCTTGGCCCGCGGCCACCAGTTCCTTCATGGGCTGGTCGGCGACCATGTCCCGGAACAGCGCGCTGATCTGCGGCCAGGCCGCGAAACGGGCTCCGATCTGGTCGTATTTCGGGTCCTGGAATTCCTCCGGCTCGCCCAGCCAGCCCCGCAGCCCGCGCCATTGCCGCGGCGCCAGGACGCACAACCGGACGTAGCCGTCACGGCACTCGAAGATCGGGTAGGAGTCCTGGTTTTTCGGCCGTCCCCGCCAACGCCCGGTACTACGCACGCCTGCCGCGGCCTGCCCGTGTGCGCCGAAGACCGGGTCGAGCGCCATCACCACCGCATCGAACCGCGAGAAGTCGATGTAGTCGCCCGTGCCGCACCGCAGCCGGTTGTAGTAGGCGACCAGCACCGCCCATGCCGCCTGCACGGCGGCCGTCGCCGACGCGATCCCGTCCGGCGGTAGCACCGGGGTGCCGGTGGTGGGTCCGGATCGCGACAGCGCACCGCTCAGCGCGTACAGGACGGGGTCGGTGGCCCGCCAGGACGCACGCGGACCCGTGGCGCCGAAGTCGGTGACCGTCAGCACCACCAGGTGCGGGGATTGGGCGGCCAGTTCGGTGCCCGACGTCCCGAAGGCCCCGGCCAGCCCGTCGGGGCCGCCGAGGTCATCGGTGACGACGATGTCGGCGTCCGCGGCGAGGTCGCGCAGCCGGGCCCAGTCGGCCTCCTGCAGCGGGTCGAGCACCGTGCTGCGCTTGTTGGCGTTGTGCAGGGCGAAGGGGATGCTCGCAGCGGCCAACATCGGCGGTGTGTCACGCCCGGGGCTACCACCGGGGTGTTCTACCTTGAGCACGTCGGCACCGAGGTCGGCGAGCAGGCGCGTCACCGCGTCGGTCGCACCGCTCGACAAGTCCAGGACGCGCACGCCGGCAAGGAGGCTGTCGGGCACGTCCACACCGTACCCGCCCGGCCGAAGGGCAACCGCCACCGCTACTGTGACGGCGAATTGTCCAGCGAGGGAGGCACACCCACCCGTGACCGCGCACTTGAGCTACGTCGAAGCCCTGATCGTCGGTGCGTTCCAGGGCGTCACCGAACTCTTCCCGGTTTCCAGCCTCGGGCATTCGATTCTGGTTCCGGCGCTGGTCGGCGGGCAGTGGGCGCGCGACCTGAACGTCGCCACGCCCGAATCGCCCTACCTGGCATTCCTGGTGGGATTGCACGTGGCGACGGCGGCGGCGCTGCTGGTGTTCTTCTGGCGCGACTGGGTACGCGTCTTGGCCGGGTTCGCCACGTCACTGCGGTACCGCCGCATTCAGACGCCCGACGAGCGGCTCGCCTGGCTGCTGGTGGCGGCCACCATCCCGGTGGGGCTGGCCGGTCTGGCCCTCGAGCACACCTTCCGCACCACCCTCGGCAAGCCGATCCCGGCGGCGGCGTTCCTGCTCGTCAACGGCGCCGTCCTGTACGCCGGGGAGGTGCTGCGCCGTCGCGTTGCGCCGGCGGACGCCCTGGCCCGCCCGGTCGGCGGGCATCCCGACCATTCCGGCGACGCGATCGACAGCCGCTTGGCCGCGCTGCCGCTGGGCCGCGGCGTGGCGATCGGCGCTTCGCAGATTCTGGCACTGCTGCCCGGCATCAGCCGCTCCGGTATCACGATCGTCGCCGGCCTGTGGCGCGGACTGTCCCACGAGGACGCCGCCCGCTTCTCGTTCCTGCTGGCGACGCCGATCATCCTGGCCGCCGGGCTGTACAAGATCCCAGACCTGTTCGGGCCGCTGGGGGCCGGCATCGGGGGCCAGGTGCTGGCGGGCAGCGTGGCCTCCTTCGTCGCCGCCTACCTCGCTGTGCGCTACCTGACGCGGTACTTCCAGACCCGCACCCTGACGCCGTTCGCCGTCTACTGCGCGCTGTTCGGCGCGGGCAGCCTGGCCTGGCTGACGCTGCG
>CAIYOH010000071.1 GCA_903927745.1 uncultured Mycobacteriaceae bacterium | reverse complement strand
CGCATCTCCGCATACCGCAGCTCGTTGGCGGCCCGCTCCTTCTTCTGCTCCTCGAGGAGCCCGGCCCTGGCGGCGAGCAGATCGGTGGCCTCCCGCTGCTTGGCCTCCTTTTCGGCCGCCTCCGCGGCGCGGGACTGACGGAGGTCGGACAGCTCCTTCTGGACGGCGTGCCAGTCCTCGGCGTGGACCTGGAGCACGGCGGGTGCCGGGGGCGGCGGCGGCGAAGTCGGAGCGGAGGGCGGGGCGGCGGCGAGTGGCGGCGGCTGGGCGGCGGCCGGCGGTGCGATTGTCTCGGACATCGGTTCCTCGGATTATTGGGTGTGCGTTCCGACCTGGTTGTCGGGCGACTCACGTTCGGTGGATTCGGTGGCGCTGGCGTCTTCCTCGAGCGGTTCGCCGAGCCCACTGCCGCCGTCGCCCACTGACGATGGGCCGGTCAGTTGCAGCATGGGCGGCGTCGGCGGCGGGTTCTCCCGCGCCTGCTCCAGGTCTTTGGTCTGGCGTTCGAGATATTCCTCGAGCTCCTCGTCGAACGCCTCGTACTGCTCGTCGTCGAGGCCTGGAACGAGCAGTCGCACGACCTCGCAGAGCATCTGATGATCGATCTGGGGCGTCTGGCCGGCGGTGGCCAGCGCGGCCTGATACTGCGTGATGCCGAGCAGGAGCTGGTCGGACGAGAGCAGGCAGTATTTCTTGGGGTAGGTGATCCGAACGATATCCTCGACCTTCGGCGGCTTGCCATGGTCGAGGATCGTCAGGGCCAGCTCGGCGATCCGCACTTCGGCCCGGCGGAGGATCTCGGCGATCGCCGAGAGCAGCTTGTGCCCCTCCCCCGCGTCCAGGGTCTTGGCGATCCCGCTCTGGCCCACGGTGCCGCCGTCGGTGCCCTGAGCGCCCGCCGGCTTCATCAGCATGGCCGAGCGGTCGGCGTCGTCGCGCAAGTCGGCGAGGTTGAGCCGCAGCGATTCCGCGCCGGCGGTGGGGAAGACGATCGCGTCGAACCCTTCATAGTGGTCGCCGTTGGCGCTCTTCTTCTTGGGGAGCAGCCAGTTGGGACCGATCGGGATCGTGCCGTCGGCGACGACGTATTCCTCGGGGCCCTGCAAGAGCGGGTGGGCGTGGGTCGTGTCGGAGAGGATCAGCTCGGAGGATCTGTTGTAATACTCGCGCTGGATCTCGGCGATCCGCTCATAGCGGGGCAGCCCGCAGTGCCGCTCACGCGGCCGGCGGCGGTCGAACAGGCGGATGATCGGCACGCGTCCATAGCCGTGATAGACGGGGCCGCCGGCGACCGGGCCGTAGCTGTCGCGCATCTGGCCGTACTCGATCGGGCCCGTCCGCGCCGCCTTGCCATCGGCGTGATACTCCTGCCAGAGCTCGGTGTTCCAGTAGCGGTATTTGACCGTGCCGTCGTCGGCAGCCTCCCGGACCACGCACTCGGAATACTGGCCGCGACGGGTCAGCTTCCACCAGGGCAGGTTCTCGGGCAGGATGTGCGAGGCCACGCAGGTGTCGAGGCCGAGCCGGATCTCGTCGGCCCGGGACTCCACCAGGTCGCCCTGGGGGATCGAGGGCGGCTCGATCAGGATGTCCAGCTGGCCCAGCACCAGGAGCAGCTGGGCCACAGTGGTGGACATCCAGGTGTCGATCGAGGTCCGCTCGCCATCGATGTCTTGCCAGAACGCGGTCAGCCGGTCGTCGGTCGATTCGCGCTTGATCTCGCGGGTGTAGATCTCGCCCAGGTGGCGGTTGACTGTGTCCGCGACGAAGGAGGGGATCGGCGTGCGGGCGCGGCGCAGCTCGTAGTCGTCGTCGGTGTCCTGGTTGGCCATGTCGGTTCCGGCGGGCCGGCCCGAGGTGAGCGACCAGCTCGCGTCGAACGAGGTCGGATACTCGCGCTTGTGGCGGATCAGGTTCCGGACCGGCAAGCCTCGGACGTTGAGGCCGTAGACCGCCAGGCGGTACGCCTCGCCCCCCTCGTAGGAGTCGAGCAGCCACCGCCAGCGAAGCTGGTGCAACAACCATGAGCGGTGCGGGCGCTCGATGGTGTGGCCGGTGGGTAGCTCCATTTTGGGGATGCCGCCCAGGGTGGCGAGGTATTCATTGGCTGCCGAGTTTGGACTAATCATTATGTATTAATGCGTCTGCATCGACGCGCGAGAAATCGCAGAGGTCAGAACACTCGAGATGTCGGGACGTGATGGAAGACCCGCTGGCGCAGTCCGTCGGGGAACTCGATCGCCAGGCCGCCCCGGAGGGCGTCGATCAGGTCCTCGTGGGGATGCTGGGGGTCTTCGGGGTAGTCCTGCCACTGCCCCGCCCGGCGGGCCCGGGCGTAACCGTGGAAGGCGGCGATCAGCCGCCGGCAGCGCGGATGGATCGTGAGGCGGACCGTGCCGTCACCGGAGCGGATCAGGGCCTCGATCAGTTGCAGGCCGTTGACGACACAACCAGGATACTTGGGCCAGGTCTCGATTCCGCGGTCACCGCGCAGGCCGGTTCGCTCGTACTCGGCGATGACGGTCGGGCCGACGGGGTTGCGGGCGCCGCCGCTGCTGTCGGTGCTGATCCGGCGGCGGGCGGTCCCGCACCGGGCTTTGAGCTGGGCCATGATCGCCAGGGCCGAGGATTCGGCGGATTGTCCCTCGGCCAGATAGTCGTCAAAAACGGTGATGCGGTGATCGCGACCGTCGTGGCGGCACTGGAAGAACAGGGCGCCGGTGAAAACGCCGCTATCGATCGATAGGTGAACAGGCAATGATGGGTCATACTCGGCGGTCTCGGTCTGGTTGCGGTCGTCGAATTCGGTGAACCAGACGCCGGCGGCCCGGGGCCCTTCGCAGAGATAGTCGCTCGCGAACACGCGGGCGGAGACGCCGGAGAGCTTCTGGATCAGGGAATCGATGGGGTAATGTCCGTCGGACCTCTTGGCTTTTGGCAGGCCAGCAGGATGAGAATCCCGATCAGAATGACACCAGGATAGAAGGGGACAAGCAGCGCAATGCTCGAGTCGGCTACCAGACCTCGCATCGGGACAGCGCTCCAGGACCTCGAAGATGCAAAACGTGTGGACGGGGAAGGCGCCGTTGCGGCCTCGCTCCATCAGCTCGGTCATCGGCCCGCCGACCCGGTGCCAGGTGCTGGTCATGACGACCGAGGCCGGGATGCCGCGGAGCCCCATGCACATGCCCATCGCCGACTCGCGGATGTCGGCGTCGATCTCATCGACCTCGTCGAGCCGCAGTCGGGCGACGTGCGGTCCGCGGACGGCCGTCGGGCTGGCGGCCAGGATGGAGACCTCGGAGCCCGTGCAAAACGTGGCGGCGGTTTTGGTGAACGATGTCAACGGCGACCGGTCGGGACGGTGGCGGTCGAACTGTCGCAGAGCTGCGTAGATCTGCTGGGACTGGGCCAGCGAGCCGCCCAGCACGCGGGTGCCGTGATCGTCGTACAGCAGCGAGTCGATCCAGGTGCCCAGGCTCGAATTTAACGATTTGCCACCACCACGGGGCCCGACTAAAAGTACGATCGGCGGCCGTTCGGCGATCTGCAGTCGAAGGAACTCGATCGGAGCCGAGTGGCCGCGGCAGACGGACTGGGCGGCCAGGCGCGCGCCCCAGAACTCAGCGAGCTTTGCGACGTCGGCGGTTGAGATGATCACGGAGACTCTGTACGTCTTCCATGGCGGCGGTCTGTTCGATGGGAGGACCGGCCGGGCCTTCGATCCGGTCTAGAAGCGTGCTGAAAAACCGGTGATCGCCCTTCAGGGCGTGGGTCAGCCAGACGTCGGCCAGGATCTTGTCGGCGCCCTTTTCCTCGATCAGGGCCAACAGGGCCTCAGTGATTCGGCGGGCCTTGCTACTGCCGGCCGGATTGCCGGACAGGCCGGGACGAAACTGATGTTTCCTCGAGGGAAATCCCACACGATCAATTCACCTGCTGATTCACCTGCTCGCAGGTGGATAGAAGCGCCCGGGCGGCCTTCAGCGTGCCGTTGCCGGCTCGGGTGATCAGATGGAATGTGATCTCGCGGCAGGTTGACCATGCCGACGGCCCGACTGGGCGCCGTCCGCGGTTGTCGGGACAGGCGCGGCTACCGCGGGCCGTCAGCGGTCTGATTCAGACCTCGGGGTCTTCGGGGACCGAAACGACGGAATAGCTGGTCGCCGGGGTGTCCAGCGAGTACACGTCCACGTTGGGGGGATTGACCACGGCGACCTTGCCGCCGGCCTTG
>CAIYOH010000070.1 GCA_903927745.1 uncultured Mycobacteriaceae bacterium | reverse complement strand
GGTTCTGCTGAACCGCGCACCCACCCTGCACCGGCTGGGGATCCAGGCCTTCGAGCCGATGCTGGTCGAGGGCAAGGCCATCCAGCTGCACCCGTTGGTGTGTGAGGCCTTCAACGCCGACTTCGACGGCGACCAGATGGCCGTGCACCTGCCGCTGAGCGCCGAGGCGCAGGCCGAGGCCCGCGTCTTGATGCTGTCTTCCAACAACATCCTGTCGCCCGCGTCTGGCCGCCCCCTGGCCATGCCGCGCCTCGACATGGTGACCGGGCTGTACTTCCTCACGACCGAGATTCCGGGCGATACCGGTGAATACAAGCCGGCCGGAAAGGATCGACCGGAGACGGGTGTGTACTCCACGCCGTCCGAAGCCATCATGGCGGCCGACCGGGGTGTGCTGTCGGTGCGGGCCAAGATCAAGGTGCGCCTCACCCAACTGCGGCCCCCGGCCGAGATCGAGGCCGAACTGTTCGGCGCCGGCGGTTGGCAGCCGGGCAAGGCGTGGCTGGCCGAGACCACGTTGGGGCGCGTGATGTTCAACGAGCTACTCCCGATCAGCTATCCGTTCATGAACACCCAGATGCACAAAAAAGTGCAGGCCTCCATCATCAACGATCTGGCCGAGCGCTATCCGATGATCGTGGTCGCGCAGACCGTGGACAAGCTCAAGGACACGGGTTTCCACTGGGCGACGCGCAGTGGCGTGACGGTGTCGATGGCCGACGTGCTGGTTCCGCCGCGCAAGCAGGAGATCCTCGATCATTACGAGGCGAGAGCCGAAAAGGTCGAAAAGCAGTTCCAGCGGGGCGCTTTGAACCACGATGAGCGCAACGAGGCGATGGTGGAGATCTGGAAGGAAGCCACCGACGAGGTCGGAAAGGCGCTGCGGGAGCACTACCCCAGCGACAACCCGATCATCACGATCGTCGACTCGGGCGCCACGGGCAACTTCACCCAGACCCGGACGCTGGCTGGCATGAAGGGTCTGGTGACAAATCCGAAGGGTGAGTTCATCCCGCGTCCGGTGAAGTCGTCGTTCCGCGAGGGATTGACCGTGCTGGAGTACTTCATCAACACCCACGGCGCTCGAAAGGGCCTGGCGGACACCGCGCTGCGGACGGCAGACTCCGGGTACCTGACCCGCCGTTTGGTGGACGTGTCGCAGGACGTCATCGTTCGCGAGCACGACTGCGAGACCGAACGTGGCATTCTCGTCGAGTTGGCCGAGCGTCAGCCCGACGGAACCCTGATCCGCGACCCGTACATCGAGACAGCGGCCTACGCCCGGACCCTCGGTGCGGACGCGCTCGATTCGGCCGGCAAGGTCGTCGTCGCGCGCGGCCGGGATCTGGGTGACCCCGAGATCGACATGCTGCTTGCGGCGGGCATCACGCAGGTCAAGGTGCGATCGGTGCTGACCTGCACCTCCGCATCCGGCGTGTGTGCGAGCTGCTACGGGCGCTCCATGGCCACCGGGAAGCTGGTCGACATCGGCGAGGCCGTCGGCATCGTCGCTGCCCAGTCCATCGGGGAGCCGGGCACGCAGCTGACCATGCGCACCTTCCACCAAGGTGGCGTGGGCGAGGACATCACCGGCGGTCTGCCTCGCGTGCAGGAGTTGTTCGAGGCGCGGATTCCGCGCGGCAAGGCGCCGATCGCCGATGTCGCCGGGCGGGTCCGACTGGAGGACGACGACCGGTTCTACAAGATCACCGTCGTTCCTGACGACGGTGGCGAGGAGGTCGTGTACGACAAGCTCTCCAAGCGGCAGCGGCTGCGTGTGTTCAGGCACGACGACGGCTCGGAGCGTGTGCTTGCCGACAACGACCACGTCGAGGTGGGACAGCAGCTGTTGGAGGGCTCCGCCGACCCGCACGAGGTGCTCCGCGTGCAGGGCCCCCGCGAGGTGCAGATCCACCTGGTCCGCGAGGTCCAGGAGGTGTACCGGGCTCAAGGTGTGTCGATCCACGACAAGCACATCGAGGTGATCGTGCGTCAGATGCTGCGCCGCGTCACCATCATCGACTCGGGTGCTACGGAGTTCCTGCCCGGCTCGTTGATCGACCGTGCGGAGTTCGAGTCCCAGAACCGTCGCGTGGTCGCCGAGGGCGGCGAGCCCGCCGCCGGCCGTCCGGTGCTCATGGGCATCACGAAGGCGTCGCTGGCGACCGACTCATGGCTGTCCGCGGCGTCGTTCCAGGAGACCACCCGGGTGCTCACCGACGCGGCGATCAACTGCCGCAGCGACAAGCTCAAGGGACTGAAGGAAAACGTGATCATCGGGAAGCTGATCCCGGCCGGCACGGGCATCAACCGGTACCGGAATATCGCGGTGCAGCCGACCGAGGAGGCCCGGGCCGCCGCGTACACGATCCCGTCCTACGAGGATCAGTACTACAGCCCGGACTTCGGCCAGGCGACAGGCGCCGCGATTCCGTTGGACGACTACGGGTACAGCGACTACCGGTAATTCGGTCGGCATCCGCCGATCAGCCGACCAGTTTCACGTTCGTGCTCGAGAGTGCGTCCAGTTTCACGTTCGCGACTTCATCTTCGCAACGACGTTACAGCTATTGTGCGACTGTTCGTAAACTGTAATGTAGGTGCATGCCGGATACCCATGTCGTCAGCAACCAGGTTCCGTCGCGCGACGATGACAATCCTGCGTCCGTACCGGTACTCGTCGAGGCGCTGATCCGCGAGGGCGGGCAGTGGGGTATCGACGAGGTCAACGACATCGGCATGTTGTCCGGGTCGACAAAGGCGCAGCGGTGGGGGCAGTTGGCCGATCGCAACCGGCCCATCCTGCACACCCACGACCGCTACGGGTACCGCGTCGACGAGGTGGAGTACGACCCGGCTTACCACGAGCTCATGCGTGCGGCGATCACCCACGGCCTACATGCCGCGCCGTGGGCCGACGACCGCCCGGGTGCGCACGTGGTGCGCGCCGCGAAGATGTCGGCGTGGAACTGCGAGCCCGGGCACGTGTGCCCCATCTCGATGACCTACGCCGTGGTGCCCGCGCTGCGCCTCAATCCGGAATTGGCCGCGGTGTACGAACCCTTGCTCACCAGCCGCGAGTATGACCCCGAGCCGCGGCTGGCCACCACGAAAGCCGGCATCACCGCGGGCATGTCGATGACGGAGAAGCAGGGCGGTTCCGACGTTCGTGCCGGCACCACGCAGGCCAGCCCCACTGCCGACGGAACTTACACACTCACCGGCCACAAGTGGTTCACCTCGGCGCCGATGTGCGACATCTTCCTGGTGCTGGCGCAGGCGCCGGGCGGGTTGTCGTGCTTCATGTTGCCGCGCATCCTGCCCGACGGCACCCGAAACCGGATGTTCGTGCAGCGCCTCAAGGACAAGCTGGGTAACCACGCCAACGCCTCCAGTGAGATCGAATACGACGGAGCGATCGCATGGCTGGTCGGCGAGGAGGGCCGCGGCGTCCCGACGATCATCGAGATGGTCAACCTGACCCGACTGGACTGCACACTGGGCAGTGCGACCAGCATGCGTTCCGGGCTGACCCGCGCCATCCATCACGCCCAGCACCGCAAGGCCTTCGGCGCCTATCTGATCGACCAGCCGCTGATGCGCAACGTACTGGCCGACCTGGCTGTGGAGGCGGAAGCCGCAACCATCGTCGCGATGCGGATGGCCGGGGCAACCGACAGGGCGGTGCGGGGCGACAGGCGCGAGGCGCTGTTGCGCCGCATCGGGCTGGCCGCCAGCAAGTACTGGGTGTGCAAGCGGGCCACCCCGCACGCCGCCGAGGCGCTGGAGTGTCTGGGCGGCAACGGATACGCCGAGGAATCCGGCATGCCGCGGCTGTACCGCGAGGCGCCGTTGATGGGTATATGGGAGGGTTCGGGAAACGTCAGCGCACTGGATACGCTGCGCGCCATGGTGACTCGCCCCGAATGTGTCGAGGTGCTGTTCGACGAACTCGGTGACAGCGCGGGTGCGGACGTCCGGCTCGGCGGCCACGTCGAACGCCTGCGTGCGCAACTGGCCGACACGGACAACATCGACTACCGCGCCCGCAAGGTCGCCGAGGACATCTGCCTGGCGCTGCAGGGGTCGTTGCTGGTCCGCCACGGGCACCCGGCTGTCGCCGAGGCGTTCCTGACCACCCGCCTCGGGGGTCGATGGGGCGGTGCGTTCGGCACCATGCCGGCCGGGCTGGACCTGGCGCCGATCCTGGAGCGGGCCCTGGTGAAGGGCTGATTCCCCGATGACGCGCGCTGGCGACGATGCAGTGGGGGCACCTCCCGCTTGCGGGGGACGGAGCGATGAGGAGGAGCGGCGCTAATGCTGCCAGCGATCAGGCCGGTCGACTTCGACAATCTCAAGACGATGACCTACGAGGTGACCGACCGGGTTGCGCGGATCACCTTCAACCGGCCGGGCAAGGGCAACGCGATCATCGCAGACACCCCGTTGGAACTTTCGGCCCTGGTGGAACGCGCCGACCTCGACCCGGCCGTGCACGTCATCCTGGTGTCCGGTCGCGGCGAGGGCTTCTGCGCGGGTTTCGATCTGAGCGCCTACGCCGACCGCACGGGCTCGGCGGGCGGTACCGGCGCCTATGACGGCACCGTGCTGGCCGGCAGGACGCAGGCGGTCAACCACCTGCCCGATCAGCCGTGGGACCCGATGATCGACTACCAGATGATGAGCCGCTTCGTCCGTGGGTTCGCCAGCCTGATGCACGCCGACAAGCCCACCGTAGTCAAAATCCACGGCTACTGCGTGGCCGGCGGCACCGACATCGCCCTGCACGCCGATCAGGTGATCGCCGCTGCCGATGCCAAGATCGGCTACCCACCGACGCGGGTGTGGGGTGTGCCGGCGGCGGGCCTGTGGGCGCACCGGCTCGGCGATCAGCGCGCCAAACGCCTGCTGCTGACGGGTGACTGCATCACTGGAGCACAAGCCGCCGCGTGGGGCCTCGCGGTCGAGGCGCCCGCACCCGAGGATCTCGACGAGTGCACTGAGCGGCTCGTACAGCGGATCGCGGCGGTGCCGGTGAATCAGTTGATCATGGTCAAGCTCGCGCTGAATTCCGCCCTCCTGCAACAGGGCGTCGCCACCAGCAGGATGGTCGGTACCGTCTTCGATGGAGTCGCCCGCCACACACCCGAAGGGCATGCCTTCGTTGCCGACGCGGTCGAGCACGGCTTCCGCGACGCGGTCCGGCATCGCGACGAACCCTTCGGGGACCACGGCCGCCGGCCTTCGCAGGTGTAGCGATGCCGAACATGACGGCTCGGTCGGTGGTCCTCAGTGTGCTGCTCGGCGCCCATCCGGCCTGGGCGAGTGCCAGCGAATTAATACGACTCACCAGCGATTTCGGTATCAGGGAATCGACGCTGCGAGTGGCGCTGACCCGCATGGTCGGCGCCGGCGACCTAGTGCGATCCGCCGACGGATACCGGCTCTCGGAACGACTGCTGGCGCGTCAGCGCCGTCAGGACGACTCGCTGCGATCACCGCTGTGCGAGTGGACCGGCGAGTGGCTGGTGGCGGTGGTCACCAGCGTCGGCACCGACGCCCGCACCCGAGCAGCATTGCGAACCACGATGCGTCAGAAACGCTTCGGCGAATTGCGTGAGGGGGTGTGGATGCGTCCGGCCAATCTCGACTCGGGTCTTGACGGCGAGATCACGTCGCGGGTTCGGGTGTTCACCGCGCGTGACGAGGCACCCGGTCACCTCGCCGGTGAGCTCTGGAACCTCGCTGACTGGGCGAAAGTCGGCCAACGGCTCCTCGGCGACATGGATGCCACCTCCGACGTTCCTTCTCGCTTTGTGGTGGCCGCGGCGATGGTGCGTCACCTGCTGACCGACCCGATGCTGCCAACCGAACTGCTGCCCTCCGACTGGCCCGGCGCTGCATTGCGCGGCGCGTACCGAGACTTTGCCGCCGAGTTGGCGCGGCGCCGTCAGCCAATTCAACTCGCGGAGGTGACATGACCGATCCGGTGCGGGTCGAACGTAATGGCCCGGTGACGACGGTGATCCTCAACCGGCCGGAGGTGCGCAATGCGGTCAATGGCCCTACCGCCGCCGCACTCCATGCGGCATTCGTGGATTTCGATCACGACGACACCGCCTCGGTTGCCGTGTTGTGGGGTGACGGCGGAAACTTCTGCGCCGGTGCGGATTTGAAGGCGTTCGGCACCCCGCAAGCCAACGCCGTGCACCCCACGGGCCCCGGCCCCATGGGTCCTTCCCGAATGGCGTTGTCCAAGCCGGTGATCGCCGCGGTCAGTGGATATGCGGTTGCCGGCGGCCTGGAACTGGCGATCTGGTGCGATCTGCGGGTGGTCGAAGAGGACGCCGTGTTCGGGGTGTTCTGCCGGCGCTGGGGCGTGCCGCTCATCGACGGCGGGACCGTGCGGCTGCCCCGTCTGATCGGTCAGAGCCGGGCGATGGACATGATTCTGACCGGCCGCGGCGTCAAGGCCGATGAGGCGCTGACGATCGGCTTGGCCAACCGCGTGGTGCGTACGGGGCAGGCCCGGCGGGCGGCGCAGGAGCTGGCCGCTGAGCTGGCCGCGTTACCCCAGGAATGTATGCGAGCGGATCGGCTCTCGGCGCTGGGCCAGTGGGGAGTGCCGGAACCCGAGGCGCTCGACGCAGAGTTCGCCAGCATGGATCGCGTTGCCTCCGGGGTGGTGGAGGGGGCCCGGCGGTTCGCGGCCGGCGCCGGTCGTCACGGTGCTTCTGCCGGGCCGCCGGTGCTGCCATGAACGGGCGCGATCCTCATCAAGGGCCCGCCATCGCAGGGATTGTCGGGTTCGGCACCTATGCGCCGAAGGCCCGCATCTCGTCCGAGGAGTTAGCGCGGCGAGCACATGTTCCTGTCGAACGGTTCACCCGCGGGATCGGCTTCGACTACGTTCACGTCGCCAATGCCGACGAACATCCATCGACCATGGGGCTGGCGGCGGCCCACGATGCAGTGGCCGAGGCGGGCCTTGAGGGAGAAGACCTCGATCTGGTTGTCTTCGTCTCCGGGGGCGATTACGACTATCGGAACTGGTGTCCCTCGGCCGCGATCGTTCGTGAGTTGGGCTGCCACCATGCGTACTCGTTCGAAATCCGAAACGGCTGTGCGGGCGGCGTGTTGGCCTGCAACGTCGTGGCCGGGATGATGGATCGCGACCCTTCGGTGAATAACGCGCTGGTTGTCTGCGCGGATACGCTGAGCCGGATCGTCTCGGCCGAGATCCCCCAGTGCCATCCGCTCCTCTACTTCGGCGATGGTGCTGCGGCCGTTGTGCTTCGACGGGATCATCCGCGGTACCAACTGCTCAGCTTCGCCGAGCACACCGACGGCGAGTTGGGTGATTTGCTCCGCATTGACGTGGGCGGCACGCGGCTGCCCTTTACCAAAGAGTTCGACGACTGGGAGCGGGCGTACGCGCGTGTCGACGCCGAGGTCTTCGCAGACCTGATGAATCGTGTGTACCTGAAAGAGTATGTCGCGGTGATCAACCGTGCGGTCGACCGTTCCGGGCACGCGCTCGACGAGATGGAGTTCGTCTTGATGAACCAAGTGAAGGCGTCGTTGCGTGAAAAAATCCTCGAAACCATCGGTATGCCACAGGACCACACCTACATTTCTCTCGACGAATACGGGCACATGGGCCCTGCCGACTCCCTCTTCACGATGGCGATGGCGCATCGCACTGGGCTTTTACCCGAGGGGAAGCTGGCCGTCCTGGCGGCCAGTGGGCTTGGGTTCTCCTGGGTCGCAAGCGTTCTGCGCTGTTAGCCGCCCATGGTGGTCGATCTAGGCGGTGCGATGAGCTCCGCGGCCGTGTCAACTAAAGTCATGTTGCATTCGCCGAGTCCGGCGGATCATCGCAATCGAAGGGCGATCGCCATGTCAGTTCGGCCCGAGGCGCCGACGGCCCTCACGCGCGAGCGAACCGGCCGATCGGGCGCCCGTCCGGCCAGGCTGAGCCGCGAGAGCATCGTCGACGGCGCGCTGACCTTCCTCGACCGGGAGGGCTGGGATTCGCTGACTGTCAACGCGCTCGCGACGCAGTTGGGGACCAAGGGGCCGTCGCTGTACAACCACGTCGAGAGCCTGGAAGACCTGCGCCGCGCGGTGCGGGTCCGGGTTATCGATGACATCATCATCATGCTCAACCATGTGGGCGCGGGGCGCACTCGCGACGACGCGGTGCTGGCCATGGCGGGCGCCTACCGCAGCTACGCCCACCACCACCCGGGCCGATACTCGGCGTTCACCCGGATGCCGCTCGGGGGCGACGATCCGGAGTACACGACCGCGACCCGGGGGGCGGCCGCGCCGGTGATCTCCGTGTTGTCCTCCTACGGTCTCGACGGCGACGAGGCCTTCCTTGCTGCGCTGGAATTCTGGTCGGCGCTGCACGGCTTCGTCCTGCTGGAGATGACCGGCGTCATGGACGACATCGACACCGATGCGTTGTTCTCCGACATGGTGCTCCGACTGGCGGCGGGCATGGGAAGACGCACCCCGGTGGAGCGGGACGGCCTGGGCTGAGACTGCCGCTTTGACCTGCGTGACCGGCGGCGGGTATTGTGAAGGCTCGTGCCTGGCGGCTCACGGCGCCTGACCGTGAGGTAGGGAATGCCGGGCATATTCGTGTGTCCACGATGCACCGGTTCGTCCGGTGCGCAGCGCGTGCGACACACCCGGCCGCGGGGTGAGCAGATGGTCCCGAGGCTGGGCATAACTGCAGTACACAGACGTAAGACACGTTGTTAAACACTGAGGGACCAGAAGGTCGAAGCACAGAAAGCCGGTAGATGCCAACCATTCAGCAGCTGGTCCGCAAGGGTCGTCGGGACAAGATCAGCAAGGTCAAGACCGCGGCTCTGAAGGGCAGCCCGCAGCGCCGGGGCGTATGCACCCGCGTGTATACGACAACCCCGAAGAAGCCGAACTCGGCCCTTCGGAAGGTGGCGCGCGTGAAGCTGACGAGCCAGATCGAGGTCACGGCCTACATTCCCGGCGAGGGCCACAACCTGCAGGAGCACTCGATGGTGCTGGTGCGTGGTGGCCGCGTCAAGGACCTGCCTGGCGTTCGTTACAAGATCATCCGTGGTTCGCTCGACACCCAGGGCGTCAAGGGCCGCAAGCAGGCTCGCAGCCGCTACGGCGCCAAGAAGGAGAAGAGCTAATGCCGCGCAAGGGGCCCGCGCCCAAGCGCCCGCTGGTCAACGACCCGGTCTACGGATCGCAGCTCGTCACCCAGCTGGTCAACAAGATTCTGCTCCAGGGGAAGAAATCCCTCGCCGAGCGCATTGTCTACGGCGCGCTGGAGAACGCTCGCGAGAAAACGGGCACCGACCCCGTGATCACCCTCAAGCGTGCGCTGGACAACGTCAAGCCGGCCCTGGAGGTGCGCAGCCGCCGCGTCGGCGGCGCGACTTATCAGGTGCCCGTCGAGGTGCGTCCGGAGCGGTCGACGACGCTGGCACTGCGCTGGCTGGTCAGCTTCTCTCGGCAGCGCCGGGAGAAGACCATGATCGACCGGCTGGCGAACGAGATTCTCGATGCCAGCAATGGGCTGGGAGCCTCCGTCAAGCGCCGTGAGGACACCCACAAGATGGCTGAGGCTAACCGCGCCTTCGCGCACTACCGCTGGTGATGTCTACGGCGATGACGCCGGAGACACCAACAACTGAGCACTGACTGGGCACCAACCGATCATCGAAAGAGTGGGAAGACTTCTGTGGCACAGAAGGACGTGCTGACCGACCTGACCAAGGTCCGCAACATCGGCATCATGGCGCACATCGACGCCGGTAAAACCACGACTACCGAGCGCATCCTGTATTACACCGGCCTCAGCTACAAGATCGGCGAGGTCCACGACGGCGCGGCGACCATGGACTGGATGGAGCAGGAGCAGGAGCGGGGCATCACCATCACGTCGGCCGCCACCACTTGTTTTTGGAACGACAACCAGATCAACATCATCGACACCCCGGGCCACGTCGACTTCACCGTCGAAGTGGAGCGCAGCTTGCGCGTACTCGACGGGGCAGTCGCGGTGTTCGACGGCAAAGAGGGCGTCGAACCGCAGTCCGAGCAGGTCTGGCGGCAGGCCGACAAGTACGACGTCCCGCGCATCTGCTTCGTCAACAAGATGGACAAAGTAGGCGCCGACTTCTACTTCTCGGTCAGGACGATGGAGGAGCGCCTGGGCGCCAACGTCATCCCGATCCAGCTGCCCGTCGGCTCCGAGGGCGACTTCGAGGGCATAGTCGACCTGGTCGAAATGAACGCCAAGGTGTGGCGCGGCGAGACCAAACTCGGCGAAACCTACGAGACCATCGACATCCCCTCGGAATTGCGGGAAAAGGCCGGCGAGTACCGCACGAAGCTGATCGAGGCCGCCGCGGAGACCGACGAGGCCCTGCTGGAGAAGTACCTCGGCGGCGAGGAGTTGACGGTCGCCGAGATCAAGGGCGCGCTGCGGAAGCTCACCATCAGTTCTGAGGCCTACCTCGTGCTGTGCGGCAGCGCGTTCAAGAACAAGGGCGTGCAGCCGATGCTGGACGCGGTCATCGACTACCTGCCGTCGCCGCTCGACGTTCCCGCGGCCGTCGGTCATGCACCGGGTAAGGAGGACGTCGAGGTCGTGCGCAAGCCGTCGATCGACGAGCCGTTCTCCGGCCTGGCCTTCAAGGTCGCGACGCACCCGTTCTTCGGCAAGCTCACCTATGTCCGGGTGTACTCGGGCAAGATCGACTCCGGCAGCCAGGTCATCAACGCCACCAAGGGTAAGAAGGAACGGCTGGGCAAGCTCTTTCAGATGCACTCCAACAAGGAGAACCCGGTGGAGACCGCATCGGCGGGACACATCTACGCGGTGATCGGCCTGAAGGACACCACCACCGGTGACACCCTGTGCGACCCGAACCACCAGGTCGTGCTGGAGTCGATGACCTTCCCCGCACCGGTGATCGAGGTCGCGATCGAGCCCAAGACCAAGAGCGACCAGGAGAAGCTGAGCCTGTCGATCCAGAAACTCGCCGAGGAGGATCCGACCTTCAAGGTGCACCAGGATCAAGAGACCGGCCAGACCGTCATCGGGGGCATGGGCGAGTTGCACCTGGACATCCTGGTGGACCGGATGCGCCGAGAGTTCAAGGTCGAAGCCAATGTGGGTAAGCCGCAGGTGGCGTACAAGGAGACCATCCGCCGCGCGGTCGACAAGGTCGAGTTCACCCACAAGAAGCAGACCGGCGGCTCGGGCCAGTTCGCCAAGGTGCTCATCGCCGTCGAGCCCTTCAAGGGCGAAGACGGTGCGACCTACGAGTTCGAGAACAAGGTCACCGGCGGGCGCATCCCCCGTGAGTACATCCCCTCGGTGGATGCCGGCGCGCAGGACGCGATGCAGTACGGCATTCTGGCCGGATACCCCCTGGTGAATTTGAAGCTCACCCTGCTCGACGGGGCGTACCACGAGGTCGACTCGTCGGAGATGGCGTTCAAGATCGCCGGTTCCCAGGCACTGAAGAAGGCCGCCGCGATGGCGCAGCCGGTCATCCTAGAACCGATCATGGCCGTCGAGGTCACCACGCCCGAGGATTACATGGGCGACGTGATCGGCGACCTGAACTCCCGCCGTGGCCAGATCCAGGCCATGGAGGAGCGGAGCGGTGCGCGCGTCGTGAGGGCGCACGTACCGCTGTCGGAAATGTTCGGCTACGTCGGCGACCTTCGGTCGAAGACCCAGGGCCGGGCGAACTACTCCATGGTGTTCGACTCCTACGCCGAAGTGCCGGCGAACGTGTCGAAGGAAATCATTGCGAAGGCGACGGGCCAGTAAGCCAACTGGCACCGTACAACTGAAAACAACATCCACACTGCTTTAACAAGCACCAAACAGTCCAGGAGGATACAGAAGTGGCGAAGGCGAAGTTTGAAAGGACCAAGCCCCACGTCAACATCGGGACCATTGGTCACGTTGACCACGGTAAGACCACGTTGACCGCGGCGATCACCAAGGTCCTGCATGACAAGTATCCGACCCTGAACGAGTCGAAGGCGTTCGATCAGATCGACAACGCCCCCGAGGAGCGTCAGCGCGGTATCACCATCAACATCTCGCATGTCGAGTACCAGACGGAGAAGCGCCACTACGCCCACGTCGATGCGCCGGGTCACGCCGACTACATCAAGAACATGATCACCGGCGCGGCGCAGATGGACGGTGCGATCCTGGTGGTCGCGGCGACCGACGGGCCGATGCCCCAGACTCGCGAGCACGTGCTGCTGGCCCGCCAGGTGGGGGTGCCCTACATCCTGGTCGCGTTGAACAAGGCCGACATGGTTGACGACGAGGAGCTGCTCGAGCTCGTCGAGCTGGAGGTCCGCGAACTGCTGGCCGCCCAGGAGTTCGACGAGGACGCACCGGTGGTTCGCGTCTCGGCACTCAAGGCGCTCGAGGGCGACGCTAAGTGGGTCGAATCCGTGGCGCAGCTGATGGACGCCGTCGACGAGTCGATCCCGGACCCGGTCCGCGAGACCGACAGGCCGTTCCTGATGCCTGTGGAGGACGTGTTCACCATCACCGGCCGTGGCACCGTGGTCACCGGCCGGGTGGAGCGCGGCGTGGTCAACGTCAATGAGGAGGTCGAGATCGTCGGCATCAAGCTGACGACTACCAAGACCACCGTGACCGGTGTGGAGATGTTCCGCAAACTGCTCGACCAGGGGCAGGCCGGCGACAACGTCGGCATTCTGCTGCGCGGCACCAAGCGCGAGGACGTCGAGCGGGGCCAGGTGCTGTGCAAGCCGGGCTCGGTGAAGCCGCATACCAAGTTCAAGGCAGAAGCCTACATCCTGACCAAGGACGAGGGCGGCCGGCACACGCCATTCTTCACCAACTACCGGCCGCAGTTCTACTTCCGG
>CAIYOH010000069.1 GCA_903927745.1 uncultured Mycobacteriaceae bacterium | reverse complement strand
GCCCTGCCACCGCGGGGAAGGGCGGCCGCAGCCGGGGCTGGCCGCGGCGGCCTTCGAGCGAATCGAGCAGGGCGGTCTCCTCGCCGCAGATGTAGGCGCCGGCACCGGCGTGCACCACCAGCTCCAGGTCAAAGCCAGAGCCGTTGACGTTGCGGCCCAGGTAACCGGCGGCGTACGCCTCGGCCACCGCGTTCTGCAGGCGGCGCAACACCGGTAACACCTCCCCGCGCACGTAGATGAACGCGTGGCTGGCCCGGATCGCATAGGCGGCGATGATGACGCCCTCGATCAGCACATGGGGGGTGGCCAGCATCAACGGGGTGTCCTTGCAGGTGCCGGGCTCCGATTCGTCGGCGTTGACCACCAGGTAGTGCGGCTTGGCCGACGCGCCGGTCGCGCCCTGCGGGATGAACGACCACTTGGTGCCCGTCGAGAAGCCCGCGCCGCCGCGGCCGCGCAGTCCGGAGTCGGTGACCATCTTGATCACCGCGTCGGGCTCCATGGCCAATGCCTTCGCCATCGCCTGGTACCCGTCGTGGCGCTGGTAGGTCTGCAACGTCCACGACTCGGGGTCGTCCCAGTACCGAGTGATCACCGGGGTCAGCGGCGTCAACTGGGTGGTGGGGGACTGGGTGGTGGTCACGACGCTCCTTCCGGCGCGGGCGGCGCCTGCATGCCGCGCTCCTGCGCCACTCTCAGGCCGGCGATGGTCGCCGCCCCCGCACCCCCCTGCCCCTCATCGGGGCGTTCGTCGGGCAGTCCGGCCAGGGTCCGTGAGGTCTCCCGGAAGGCGCACAGCGGGGCGCCGCGGGTGGGCGCCTTGGGTGTTCCGGCGCGCAGGGAATCGACGAGTTCGCGCGCCGACTCCGGTGTCTGGTTATCGAAGAACTCCCAGTTGACCATCACCACGGGCGCGTAGTCGCATGCCGCGTTGCACTCGATGTGCGCCAGGGTGACCGCACCGTCGGCGGTGGTCTCGTCGTTGCCGATCCCCAGGTGTTCTTTGAGGGTGTCGAAGATCGCGTCGCCGCCCATGACCGCGCACAGGGTGTTAGTGCAGACGCCGACCAGGTAGTCGCCGGTGGGTTCGCGCCGGTACATGGTGTAGAAGCTCGCGACCGCGGCTACCTCGGCTCCGGTCAAATCGAGCTGCTCGCTGCAGAATTCGAGGCCGGCCGGAGTCAGGTAGGAATCCTCGGCCTGGACCAGGTGCAGCAACGGCAGCAACGCCGAGCGCCTGTCGGGGTAGCGGCCGATGATCTCCTTGGCGTTGACTTCCAGGCGCGCGAGCATCTCGGGCGCATACGACCGCGGACCCACCGGGGTGAACGCGTTGGGGTCGTCGTCGCGCGGGCCCAGCTTGAGCAGGACGGGTTCGTTGCGTGGGGTACTCATCGATCCACCCCGCCCATGACCGGGTCGATGCTGGCGACGGCGGTGATCAGGTCGGCGACCATCCCGCCCTCGCTCATCGCGGCGACCGCCTGCAGGTTGGTGAACGAGGGGTCCCGGTAGTGCACCCGGTAGGGGCGGGTGCCGCCGTCGCTGACCATGTGCACCCCCAACTCGCCGCGAGGCGACTCCACCGCCGCGTAGACCTGACCCGCCGGCACCCTGATGCCCTCGGTGACCAGCTTGAAGTGGTGGATCAGCGCCTCCATCGAGCCGCCCATGATCTTGGCGATGTGCTCCGGGGAGTTACCCATACCGTCGGGGCCCACCGTCAGGTCGGCCGGCCAGGCGATCTTCGCATCCTCAACCATGGTCGGGCCCGGCTTCAGCTTGTCCAGACACTGCTCGACGATCTTGATTGACTCCGACATCTCGTTGACGCGGATCATGTAGCGGCCGTAGGCATCACAGGTGTCGGCGGTCATCACATCGAAGTCGTAGGTTTCGTATCCGCAGTAGGGCTCGCTCTTACGCAGGTCGTGGGGCAGACCGGTGGACCGCAGTATCGGCCCGGTGATGCCCAGCGCCATGCACCCCGTCAGGTCGAGGTAGCCCACGTCCTGGGTACGGGCCTTCCAGATCGCGTTTTGGTTGAGCAGGTCCCCCATTTCGCGCAGCGCCTTGCGCAACTCCGCGAGGGCCTCGGCGATGTCGGTCTCTGCGTTGGGCGGCAGGTCCTGCGCCACGCCCCCGGGCCGGATGTAGGCGCTGTTCATCCGCAAACCGGTGATCTTCTCGAACAGGGTCAGGATGATCTCGCGTCCCCGGAAACCGACGAACATCGGTGTCATCGCGCCCAGCTCCATGCCGCCGGTCGCCAGGGCCACCAGGTGCGACGAGATCCGGTTGAGTTCCATCATCATCACTCGGATGACGTTGACCCGCTCCGGGATCTCATCAGTGATGCCGAGCAACTTCTCCACGCCCAAGCAGTAGGCGGTCTCGTTGAAAAACGGCGAAAGATAGTCCATCCGGGTCACGAAGGTGACGCCCTGGGTCCAGTAGCGGTACTCGAGGCTCTTCTCGATCCCGGTGTGCAGGTAACCGATTCCGCAGCGGACCTCGGTGACGGTCTCGCCCTCGATTTCGAGGATCAGCCGCAGCACCCCGTGCGTCGACGGGTGTTGGGGACCCATGTTGACGACGATCCGCTCGCCCGGGTCGGCCTTGCGGGCGGCGTCGACAATGCGGTCCCAGTCTTGGCCGCCGGCAACCAAAACCGTCTCGGCCGCTCCATCATCACGTGTCGAGTCGATGACTGTGCTCATCAGTTGTACGCTCTCCGCTCATCGGGCGGGGGTATCTGCGCCCCTTTGTATTCGACGGGAATCCCGCCGAGGGGGTAGTCCTTGCGTTGCGGATGCCCCTGCCAGTCGTCGGGCATCTCGATGCGGGTCAGGGAGGGGTGTCCATCGAAGAGGATCCCGAAGAAGTCGTAGGTCTCGCGCTCGTGCCAGTCGGTGGTCGGGTACACCGTGTACAACGACGGGATGTGCGGATCGGCGTCCGGTGCAGACACTTCCAGCCGAACCCGGCGATTGTGGGTGATCGACTGCAGTGGGTAGACGGCGTGCAACTCGCGGCCGGTCTCGTGCGGGTAGTGCACCCCGCTGACGCCCAGGCACATCTCGAACCGCAGCCCCGGTTCGTCGCGTAGGTGCTGGGCGACCTGCGGCAGCTTCTCGCGGCGGACGTGCAGGGTGAGTTCGTCGCGGTCCACCACGACCTTCTCGATCGCGTCCTCGAACCCGACACCCGCGCTCGTCAGAGTGGCCGCCAGACCATCGACCACGTCGTCGAAGTAGCGACCGTAGGGGCGTGGCGTACTGCCCGGCAGGGTGATCTCCCGGACCAGCCGCCCGTACCCGGTGGTGTCGCCGGTGCCGTTGATGCCGAACATGCCGCGCCGGACGTCGATCACCTCGTCGTCGGTGGCGGGTGGGATCTCCGGCGCGCTCATCGCAACAGTCCCTGCATCTCGATCGTGGGCCGGGCGCCCAGGGCCGCCTCTTCGGCCGCGGCGATCGCCTGTTCCCTGTTGACGCCCAGCGGCATCTCCTGAATCTTCTCGTGCAGCTTCAGGATTGCGTGCAGCAGCATCTCCGGTCGCGGTGGACAGCCGGGCAGGTAAATGTCGACGGGAACCACATGGTCGACACCCTGCACCACCGCGTAGTTGTTGAACATGCCGCCAGACGACGCGCACACGCCCATGGCCAGCACCCACTTCGGTTCGGCCATCTGGTCGTAGATCTGGCGCAGCACCGGCGCCATCTTCTGGCTGACCCGCCCGGCCACGATCATCAGATCGGCCTGCCGTGGCGTCGCCGAGAACCGCTCCATGCCGAACCGCGCGATGTCGAAACGGGGCCCCGCGGTCGCCATCATCTCGATGGCGCAGCAGGCCAATCCGAACGTCGCTGGCCACAGGGAGTTCTTCCGAACGTAACCCGCCACCTTCTCGACCGTGGACAGCAAGATCCCGCCGGGCAGCTGTTCTTCAAGACCCACGTCCTACCTCAATCCCACGTCAGGCCGCCGCGACGCCACACGTAGGCGTAGGCCACGAAAACCGTGAGCATGAACACCACCATTTCGACCAAAGCAAACACGCCGAGCGAGTCGTAGCTGACCGCCCACGGATACAGGAACACGATTTCGATGTCGAACACGATGAAGAGCATCGCGGTCAGGTAATACTTCACCGGAAATCGTTGGCCGGGTGTGGCCAGCGGGCCGGCCGAGGGGTCGGCGGGTTCGATCCCGCACTCGTAGGCGGCGACCTTCGACTTGTTGTAGCGCGACGGGCCGACCAGGCTCGCGGCCACGACCGAACCGACAGCGAACGCCGCAGCGATCGCCACCATCACCAGAATGGGGAAGTAGACGTTCAACTCGCTCCATGATCCGTCGTACGGGCCGCCTCACGCGGCGCGGCGGTGGCCGGGCTGCAGCCACAGGCCTGCATGACCTGTTGCCTGCTTAACATAGCGTCGCGGTGACCGCCGCGTGGTCCCGGGGTGGTGGTGTTCGTCTCTTTCGCGGGCCTAGCGGGTGGGCGTGCGGAGAAGTCCCATCACCGTGCGGCCCAGCACCACAGGGTCCAGGGGATGAGGCACCGCGGCTTCGGCGCGTGACCAACTGGCCAGCCAGGCGTCATCGGGACGGCCGGTGAGCACCAAGACGGGCGGGCAGGTGTCGAGTTCATCCTTGAGCTGTTTGGCGATTCCCATGCCGCCGGTCGGTGTGGCCTCCCCATCGAGGATCGCCAGGTCTATGCCGCCCTCGTCCATCGTGCGGACCACCATCGGGCCGGTCGCCACCTCGACGTAGGTCAGTTCGGGCAGGTCGGGGTGCAATCGCGTGCCCAGTGCGCGCATCACCTGCTCGCGGGTCCGGGCGTTGTCGCTGTAGACGAGGATTCGCAGGGCGTCAGTCGAGTCGGGCACGCTGCAGATGGTACTGGGCCGGGGTCAGCGCACGTCGTCGCCGTTGCCCCCGCCGTCATACCCGGGGTGGGCGACGGCCAGCCGGCGTCGCACCAGGGTGCGCAGGCAGGCGGTGACCGCGCCGTCGCGCCCGTCGAGCTCGCCGGCCCGGATCGCGGCGGCCAGCTGGTCCTCGTCGGCGACGCCCAGGCCGGCCAGAGCGTCTTCGCAGTCGGAGTCGCTCTCGTCGAGCAGTTCGCGCTCCACGATGCGCAGCGCGTTGGCGGCCACCCGGGCGTGGAAGTTCACCTGCCCGCTGGTCGCCTCGCGGACGTCGCTTTCCAGGAACTCGGCCACCGCGGCCACCAGCTCAGCCGCCAGCGGGCGGCCGTAATCGCCGATCACGCAACCGCCTCGAGCAGGTCGAGCAGGTCCCATTCGGTCTCGCAGACCCGCCGGCCGATGGCTGCCAGCTCCACCGACCTGCTCTGGCCGCTCAGATGCCGCTCGGCCTGGTAACGGCAGATCACACCCCAGCGCAACGTGGCCAGCACCCGCCACCAGTGGAACGCCGCACGGTCGATGCCTGCGGCGCCGGCCTCTTCATAGGCCCGGAGAAACTCCTCGACGCTGCCGAGGCCTCCCGCGCCGAGGCTCGCCGGGGCGCCGAACCGCCAAGCCCGGACGCAGAACCAGGCCAGGTCGTCGCACGGGTCGCCCACGTGCACCAACTCCCAGTCGAGGACGGCGGCCAGGTCGGAGCCGTCGACGATGAGGTTGCCCATTCGGTAGTCGCCGTGCACCAAAACGAGCGCCGACGACGGGGAGGTCCCCGGCCGGTTGGCCTCGAGCCAGCGAAACGCCCACTCGAAGGTGGCCGTGGTGTCACCCATGGCGTCGAGCCGCTCGCGCCACTGCGCCACCGGGTCCGCGTGGCCGAGGGCGGGGTCGGCGGAATTCGCGCGGTGGATGGCCGCCAGCGCCTGAGCGCACTGCCGCAGCAGGTGGGCGCGGGCCGGTTGCCCGCCGGCGTCGAGCGCACGCTGGATGCGCCGGACGATCGTCTCGCCTTTGATCTCGTCGCAGATGAGGAATGGATTCCCCAGTGCAGCAGGTGAATCGGTGGCGACGAGGATGTGTGGGACCGGCGCGCCGGCCGCCGCGGCGGCGGTCTGGGCGCGCGCCTCCAGTTCCATGCCGGCGTGCACGTCGTCGGGGGGGCCGATGCGCAGGATCAGCGATCGGCGTCGCTCGTCGGCGACGGCATCGAACGCCCAGGTAGTGCGGCTGGCGCCGCCGGTGAGCGTCCGCAGGTTCTCGATTGCGACACCCGCGCCGAGCGTCGGCGCCAGCACGTGCACCAGCGCTGCGGCCAGAGCTCCGGCCGGCGCGCCGGGCACGTCCCTGGGCGTCACTTCGCGCCGAACTTGAACAGCCGCTGCGCCACCCGGCGGATCTGGATCTCCTCGGCGCCCTCGGTGATCCGGTAGCGGCGGTGGTGGCGGTAGATGTGCTCGAACGGTTCGTGCCGGCTGTAACCCACCCCGCCGAACACCTGCATGGCGCGGTCCGCGGCGTCGCAGACCAGGCGGTTGGCCCGGTAGTTGGCCATCGATACCTTGTCCGAGACCTCCATGTGGTGGTCGCGGTCCAGGTGCCAGGACGCGTAGTGCACCAGCAGTCGGACCATCTGGGCTTCGGTCTGCAACTCGGCCAGCGGCCACTGCACGGCCTGGTTGACCGACAGCGGCTTGCCGAACACCACCCGCTCGCTCGCGTACTGCGCGGCCCGGTCGATGCAGTACTGTGCGGCACCCAGGCTGCTGGCCGCCTGTCGAATCCTGTTCTCGTGCAGAAAGGTCTGCGCCACCTCCAGGCCGCGGTCGACCTCGCCGAGCACGGCGTCGGCGGGCACCCGTACGTCGGACAGGCTGACCTCGCCGTGGTCGGTCGGCATGTTCAGCGTCCACCAGTAGAACGGCACGGTGAAGCCGGGCGCGTCGGTGGGCACCAGGAACGCGGTGATACCGCGGGCCTGCCCCGGCTCACCGGAGGTGCGGGCGAAGATCAAGTCGTGCGTCGCGCGGTGCACGCCGGTGTTCCACCGCTTGGACCCGTTGATCACCCAGTCATCCCCGTCGCGGGCCGCGTGGGTCTCCAGCCAGGTGGCGTCCGAGCCGTGCATCGGCTCGGTCAGGCCGAACGCCATGGATCGTCCCCCGGTGATCAGCGCCTCGGACCAGGCGCGGCGCTGCGCGTCGGTGCCGAAGCGCTCCATCATGATCACCTGCGGGAAGTTCCCGACGATCGACGACTCGTTCTGCAGGTCGTTGTGCAGGCCGAGACCCTTGTGCGCCAGGTGTTCCCGGATAACGGCCATATCGAAGTTGGTGCCGTCGCGGCCGCCGAGGGAGGCGGGCAGACCGTAGCGCAGCCAGCCCGCCTTATCGGCTCGCCGGCGCATCTCGTCGAGGAGGTCCTCCCACTCGCGCGTCGGGATGCCGTCGTTGTCCCAGTCGGTGCGGGCGTACTCGCGGCGCTTGTCGAAATACTGCATGTGTTCGCGTTCCAGCGGTGTGATCTCGGCGTCGATGAACGCGTCCATCTCGGCGAGAAGCCCCGGAAGGTGCTCTGGCAGTGTGAAATCCATGGTGATCTTCCTACACGTGTGCTAGACGGTCATCAGAGGCGGATCCGGTCGCCGGCACGCAGCAGCGCCCCCGGCAGGTCGTGCCCGACAACGGATTCGGCGATCCGCGCCGCGGCGATCGCTGCATCCACGTCGACGTCGATGTCGAAACCGCTGTCGCGCAGCAGGTACGCCAGGTCCTCGGTGGCGATGTTGCCTGTCGCGCCCGGCGCGAACGGGCAGCCCCCGAGCCCGCCCACCGAGGCATCCAGGCGGGTGACCCCGGCCCAGACGGCGGCGTAGGCGCTGGCCAGGCCTGCACCGCGGGTGTTGTGGAAATGCCCGCCCAGCGGCATTTCGCCGATCACTGGCCGCAACCGTTCGACCAGTGCCGTCACCCGCCCCGGGGTGGCGGTGCCGATCGTGTCGGCGACGGCGAACCGGTTGACGCCGCTGTCGTGGGCGGCGGCGGCGATCTCGAGGACGCGCTGGACCGGGGTGGGTCCGTCGAAAGGGCAGTCCCACGCGGTGGCCACGATCACCTCCACGCTCACCCCGCCGTCGCGGGCGATGGCGACGATGTCGTCGATCTGTGCGGTGGCCTCGGCGCTGCCGCGACCGACGTTGGCATGGCTGAAGGCGTCGCTGGCCGCCACCACGTATTCGAGTGAACGCAGCCCGGCTGCCACGGCCCGCTGGGCCCCGTTCGGGCTGGCGACCAGTGCCGAGAACGCGATGCCGGGGTAGGCGTGCAGATGGGCCGCCAGCTCGGCGGCGTCGGCCATCGACGGCACCTTGGTGGGCGAGACGAAGGCCGTGACCTCCACCTCGCGTACCCCGGTGGCCGCGACCGCGGCCAGCAGTTCCAGCTTGGCCGCCAACGGGATCGGCGTCTCGATTTGCAGGCCGTCGCGCAGCGAGACCTCGCGAATGTCGATGTGGGTTTTATCGAAGTGGGTGTTCATCTGGATCAGATGACCTCCTCGGCGCGCAACTCCTCGAGTTCCCCGGCTGTCCTGCCGAGCAGCCCGACGTACACGTCGTCATTGTGTTGCCCCGGACGGGCGGGGCCGGCGCTGCGGACACTGCCCGGCGACTCCGACAGCACCGGCACGACGCCTGGACCCAACACGGTACGCCCGAGCCGCTCGTCGTGGTGTTCGACCAGCATGCCCCGGGACCGGAGCTGCGGATCCAGGACTACTTCGGCAACCGTGTTGATCGGCCCCGCGATCACTCCGGCGGCGCTGAGGATGTCGATGATCTCGTCCGGGTGGCGCTGCTGCGCCCATGCGCTGATGATCGCGTCGAGCTCGTCCTGGTTGCGGCCGCGCGCGACGTGGGTGGAGAACCGTTCGTCGCCAGCCAGTTCCGGGCGGTCCATCGCCGTGCACAGGCGGGCGAACACCGTGTCCTGGTTGGCGGCGATCACCACCCACGAGCCGTCGGCGCTGCGGTAGATGTTCGACGGCGCGATGCCCTCGAGCCGGGTGCCCGACGGCCCGCGGACCACGCCGCCGACGTCGTAGTCGGGGATCGTGGATTCCTGGATGGCCAAGCAGGATTCGGTGAGCGCGACGTCGACCACCTGCCCGCGCCCGGTGATGCCGCGGCGGTACAGCGCGGCCAGCGCACCCTGGGCGCCGAACATGCCGGCCAGGCTGTCGCCCAGGGACAGCGCGAGCCGGGGCGGTGGGCCATCGGGGAAGCCGTTGAGGTGCCGCAGTCCGCTGGCCGCCTCGGCCACCGAGGCGTATCCGGCCTTGTGTGCCTCCGGTCCGGTCTGCCCGTAACCGGATACCCGCACCAGGATGATGCCGGGGTTGCGTTCGCTGAGCTTGTCGTAGCCCAGGCCCCATTTCTCCAGCGTGCCCGGGCGGAAGTTTTCCACCACGATGTCGGACTTCGCGACGAGATCGAGGAACAGGGCGCGGCCGCGCGGGCGCCGCAGGTCCAGCGTGATTGCCCTCTTGTTGCGGGCGTGCACCGTCCAGAAGACGTGATTGCCGTCCAGTTCGGCCTGGCCCCAGGTGCGCAACGGGTCGGGCGTACCGGGGGGCTCGATCTTGATCACGTCGGCGCCCATGTCGGCGAGCAAGCGGCCGGCGAAGGGGCCGGCGATCAGTGTGCCCAGCTCGAGCACCCGGACTCCATCCAATGCCCCATCCATCAGAGCCTCGCGAAATCGTGCCGGACAAGCCACTGCGTGGCGATGTCGACGGCCTGCCGGAGCTTGTCGCGTTGGTCGGGACCCGCGTAATAGTGTGTGGCGCCCGGAATTTCGTGCATCTCCTTGTCCGGATGCCCGATCGCTTCGAAGAGCCGCCGGGTGTGGCTCGGCGTGCAGGCATCGTCGGCCAGGTTGCCGATCACCAGAGCCGGCACCGCGATGTCGGGCCCGCAGGCCAGCCCGTCGCCGCGGGCGTCGTCGTAGCTCCACTGCGAGAGCCACCCGCGCAGCGTGCAGTAGCGCGCCAATCCGACCGGGCTCATGTTCACCACGCGGGGATCACCGAGGTAGCAGGTGCCCGGGGTGCGTTCGTTGGGGTCGACGGCGGGGTCCAGCCAGCGGGGGTCGGCCATGGTGCCGTGCACGACGAAGCAGAACTCCGCGACGTCGGCGTCCGGACGCCCCGAGGCCCTCGATTCGGCGAGTTTGTCCTTGACCCACGCGGTGATCCGGCGGTTGCGGTCGATCTGGGCCTGCCGGTAGCGGGTCAGGAACTGTTCGGTGTACGGGGGCTGGTGGGGGTTGTCTGGGTTGTACAGGTCCAGTTCGGGATCGCGCCTGGTGGGATCGGATTCGTCGAGGATCGACGCGTCGAGCCATTCGGTGAGCGTGCCGTGGCGGCTGATGTGCGCTGCCAGCAGCATGATGCCGTCGGCGGGAAGCAACCCCAGCGCGGTCAGGTCGGGGCCGTCGCCGGACGGGCTCGACGTGACGGTCGGGTGTTGCGCCTGCTGCTGATAGAACATCGAGAGGGAGCCGCCGCCGCTCCAGCCCGCCAGCACCACCTTCGAGTAGCCGAGGCGGTTCTTGGCGTCCTTGATGCATTCGCCGAGATCCTCGACCACCTTCTCCATCAGCAGGGCCGAATCGGTGCCGCGGAACCGGCTGTTGCAGTAGATGACGTGGTGGCCTGCCCTGGCCAGCGCGTTGATCATCGGCAGGTACGCGCCGCCGCCGATCGGGTGCATGAACACCAGCACGGTGTCCGACGGCGTGTCTCGCGGCTTCAGTAGGTAGCTCTCGAGGATCGTGACCTCGGCCAGACCGCCGTAGACGTCACGCACACCGGAGGTGTTCTGGTAGGCAACGAGATACGGGATTCGGTCGTACTCGTGGCGCATAGTCAATGCTGTCCGAGATCGTGGGCCAGCACCTCGGGCGACGGGGTGAGCCGGCTGCGGGTGTCGACGGCGATCACCTGCCAGTCGACGCGGGAGTACTCGTCGAACGTCCGGCGCGTCCGTTCGCGGACCTTCTCCGGTGCACCGTGGTGCACCCCGTGCGGTGCGTGCGATATCAGTCCTGGTGGCATCGGGACGCCGTACAGCGAGCCGCCGTGGAAGAAGGCGATCTCGTCGTAGTCGACGTTGCGGTGATACCAGGGTGTGCGCTCGGTGCCGGGCGCAGTCTCGGCGGGCCGCGGCAGGAAGTTCATCACCGAGACACCCGTGGCCTGCATGAACAGGTGCACCGTCGGCGGCAGGTGGACGCTCTCGGAGGTGATCACGGTGTAGTCGGCGATGTTGAAGACGAAGGGGAAGTTGTCACCCCGCCAGCCCTCGACGTCGAGCGGATGGTGTCGGTAGAACAACGTCGTGTGGCCGGCATCCTGAACGGGCCGATGACTAAGCCGGACCTCGTATTCCGCGCGCCCGTCGTCGTCGTGCGGTTCCGGTTCGGGGATGGTGACCTGCGCGGGGTCGAAGGGGAAGTGGCGGCCCAGCACGCCGGCCGGCGGGACGCGAAGCTCCTCGGTGGTCTCCACCATGAACAGGGTCGTCTGGCTGTCGGGCACCTGGCGCCATGTGCAGGCGTTCGGGATGTAGAGCCAGTCGCCCTCGCGATAGCGCAACGGTCCGAACTCCGTCTCGACCAGGCCGTTGCCCCGGTGCACGAAGCACAGCAGGTCGCCGTCGACGTGACGGGTGAAGAACGGCATCGGCTCGGTGCGGCGGCTCAGGGAGATGAGGCAGTCGGCATTGCTGAACAGCAGCAGCGGCCCGCCGTCGGCATCGCTGGCGTCGCTGGGTGTGAGCTCACCCGACAGCACGTCGACCGGCCGCAGCGGGCCGACCGCCCGGTAGGCGGTGGGGTCGTGGCGGCGGTACATGTTGGCGGTCCGGCCGGTGAAGCCCGCCCGTCCCAGTTCGTCGTCCTTGAGGCCGTCGAGGTCGGCGTGCAGGCGCCGCGGCGTCGTCCCTTTTCGCAGGTGAACGAACGATTCCATGGGTGACTCCCGAGTGTGGAGCGGTGCGGCCTCAGTCGCGCACGCGCAGGACGACTTTCCCTCTGGCGGTGCGGTTTTCCAGCGACGCGACGGCGGCGGCCACCTCCGCCAGCGGATAGACCACCGGCGCCGGCGCCGCGAGCTGACCCGAGCTGAGCAACCGCTGCAGTCCGGACCACTGCTCGGCAAGCGCGTCCGGGTGCGTCGCGGTCCACGCGCCCCAGCCGACACCGACCACGTCGATGTTGTTGAGCAGCAGCCTGTTCACCTTGACGGTGGGAATCTCGCCGCCGGTGAACCCGATGACCAGCAGCCGCCCCCCGGGGGCGAGCGAGCGCAGGGAATCGGTGAATCGGTCGCCGCCGACGGGGTCGGCGACGATGTCGACGCCGCGGCCCTGCGTCAGGTCCTGCACCGCGTCCTTGAACCCGTCGGCGAGCACCACGTCCGTTGCGCCGGCCGCGGTAGCGACGTCGGCCTTGTCCTGTGCGCCGACCACGGCGATGACGCGCGAGGCGCCCAGCACGGACGCCAACCGCAGTGTCGACGTGCCGATGCCGCCGGCCGCGCCGTGCACCAGTACCGTCTCGCCCGCCTGCAGACGACCGCGCACGGTCAGCGCGAAGTACATGGTGAGGTCGTTGAACAGCAGGCCCGCGCCCGCCTCCAGGCTCACGTTATCCGGCAGCGCGAACACCCGGTCGGGGGCGAGCACCGCGACCTCGGCCATGCCGCCGGTGAGCATGGTCAGGCCCACGACGCGGTCGCCGGGCCGCACGTGGGCGCCCGACGGTGCCGAGCGGACCACGCCCGCGACCTCGGCCCCGAGCACGAACGGCGGATCCGGACGGTACTGGTAGAGGCCGCGGGTCAGCAGGGCGTCCGGGAACGCCACGCCGGCCGCGTGCACGTCCACCACCACCGTCGAGCCGTCGCCGGCCGGTTCGTCGACGTCGGCCACCTCGATCGCGTCCGGACCGTCGAGCCGGGTCACCCGTGCCGCGCGCATCATGCCGCCTCCATTCCGACCCCAGCGTACTGCCGGCCCGGCACTGGCTAACCTCGGCGCTCCTCCCGCGCCGAACGTGTAACCACGGCGAAAAATCACCCGAAATGTCGCAGTGAGTGCACGTTGGGCGCACGCAACGAGCGCCGCCCGCTATTTGAGCTCGGCCGACGACAGCCCCAGCAGGCGGCGTGCCACCACCAATTGCTGGATCTGCTGCGTGCCCTCGAAGATGTCGAGGATCTTGGAGTCACGCGCCCACTTCTCCAGCAGGGACTCCTCGGAATAGCCAGCGGTGCCGGCCAATTCGACAGCCTTCAACGTGACGTCGCTGGCCATCCGGGCGGCCTTGGCCTTGCTCATCGACGCCTCTTTGGAGTTGGGAATCTTGTTGTCGGCCTGCCAGGCCGCGCGCAGCGACAACAGGTAGGCGGACTCCCAATCGGCCTCCATGCGTAGGAACTCCGCGGCCGCGGCGCTCTGGGCGTGCGACGGCGTGTCGTAGGAGATCTCCACGCCGGCCTCTGTGAGGATCCGGCGGAGCTCCTCGAGCGCCGCGCGGGCGACTCCGACGGCCATGGCGGCCACGATCGGCCGGGTGTTGTCGAAGGTTTCCATCACCCCGGAAAAGCCTTTCCCGACCTCGATGTCGGGCTTGCCGAGCAGGTTCTCCTTCGGTATGCGGACGTTGTCGAAACGGATCGCGGCCGTATCGGAACCCTTGATCCCGAGCTTGCGCTCGAGTCGCTCGACTGTCACTCCCGGGTGCTCGCGCGGAACGATGAACGATTTGATCGCCGCGCGGCCCTTCGACTTGTCCAGCGTGGCCCATACGACGATGTGGGTAGCGCGGGAACCGGCGGTGACGTAGATCTTCTCGCCGTTGATCACGTACTCGTCGCCGTCGAGCGCAGCGGTGGTGGACACCGCTGCGGAGTCGGATCCGAAACCGGGTTCGGTGATGGCCATCGCCGCCCACACCTTGCCCAGTCGTTCCTTCTGCTCGGCGGTGGCGACGGCGGCGATCGCGGCGTTGCCCAGCCCCTGATAGGGGACCGACAGCATCATCGCGACGTCACCCCAGCTGGCTTCGAGGGCCTGCAGCAGTGCGGCCATGTTGCCGCCGTTGCGGTTCGTCGCCCCGTCGTCGTCGTCGCTGTTGAGCGTGTCGGCCCCGGAGAGTTTGACCGATCCCGACACCCCCTCGAGCAGGCTGACCAACGTGTCGAGCTCGACGGGGTAGGCGTGTTCGTTCAGGTCGTATTTGCGCCCGATCGGCCGCATCAGTTCCGCGGCGCCCTGGTGCGTCGCGGTGATCACCGCCTGCAGCTTGCGGGGTATCTCCAAATTGATTGCCATGATGAGACTTTCAGCTCGATGAGGACTTGATGAAGACTTGACGAGGACCAGATCAGGCCTAGATGAGAACAACACCCTCGGCGACACCGATGGCCCGCAGGTCGCGGTACCAGCGTTCGACCGGGTGTTCCTTGGTGAAGCCGTGGCCGCCGAGCAACTGCACGCCGTCCAGGCCGATCCGCATGCCGTGGTCGGTGGCGAGCCGCTTGGCCAGCGCCGCCTCGCGGGTGAACGGCAGGCCCTGCTCGGCGCGGGCCGCGCCGCGCCAGGTGACCAGCCGCAGACCGTCGAGTTCGATCGCGATGTTGGCGCACATGAAGGCCACTGACTGGCGGCGGGCGATGGGCTCGCCGAAGGCCTCGCGTTCCTTCACGTACGGCACGACGTAGTCGAGCACGGCGTGGGAGGTGCCGACGGCCAGCGCCGCCCATCCCAGTCGGGACAGCGCGAGCGCCTCGGAATAGTCGACGTCGGACGCCTCGTCCTCGCCGAGCCGGGCGCTCAGTGGCACCGAGACGCCGGAGAGTTCCACCCTGCCCAGGGCCGCGGCGCGGATCCCCATGCTGGGGTCCGCCGTGACGGTCAGGCCGGCGGCCGCCGACTCGACAAGGAACAGCGCCGGTCTGCCGTTGAGCTGCGCGCCGACGATGAACAACTCGGCGTCCGCCGCGGCCGGCACCAGCGACTTGACGCCGTCCAGGCGGTATCCGCTGGGGGTGCGCACGGCGGTGGTGGTCAGTCGGGTGGGGTCGAACAGCGGCTGCGGTTCGGCGATCGCGACGCAGGCCTGCGGGACGTTGTCGCCGGCGAACGCGGGAAGGTAGGTGGCCTGCTGGTCGGCGCTGCCCCAGTGGGTGAGCGCTGACGCCACGCCGCCGGGCGCCAGGATCGGCAGGGCCAGACCCATGTCGCCGTAGGCCAGCGCCTCGGCGACCAGGGCGTTGGTCACGGTGGAGCGCCGTTCGGCGATGCCGTCGAAGTCCTCGGGGACGTTGACCGCGGTGATGCCCAGCTCGGCGGCCTTGGCGATCAGGTCCTCGGGGTAACTGGCCGCCCCGTCGGCGTCGGAGGCCGCCGGCCGCATGATCTCGGCGGCGAATTCGGCAACGGTCTCGACCATCATCGTCTGCTCGTCGTCGGGCGTCAGGTCGAAGTAGCCACCGCCGCTCGACGTTAGCCGAGTGGGTCCGCCGCGCAGGTTCTGCACCCGTTCGAACCGGCGGGGTAGGGACTCCAACGCGGCCGCGGCCGAGAAGACCGCATTCGTGCCGAAGCGCAGGCCCCGGTTGAGCGGCGCGCGCAGGCTGTACTTGTCCAGGAATTCCCGGCCGACCAGAGGGGTGAGCATCGCGATGGCGATGTCGGTGCCCGTCCTCTTGTGTGGTCGCATCCCGATGCCGTTCGCGCTGTGCTGAGAGCGTGGGGGGAGGATGTGGGTCATGTTTTCAGCCTCGCTTGTTGGGGCCATACCGATGCCTCAATCTTACTTCGGAGTAAGTTAGCCGCCCGGTGTTAGCTCAGTCACAGGGCGCCGAGGCTGTCGAGCACCCGCTGGTGGAGGGCGCCGTTGGTCGCCACGGCGCTGCCCTGGTGCGGCCCGCCCGTGCCGTCCAGGCCCGTCAGCGTCCCGCCGGCCTCGCGGACCAGGATGTCGAGCGCGGCGAGGTCCCACACCGACACCTCCGGTTCGGCGGCGATGTCGACCGCCCCCTCGGCGACGAGGCAGTAGGACAGGAAGTCGCCGAAGGCGCGGACCCGCCACACGGCGTCGGTCAAGTCGATGAAGCGTTCCCGCACACCGAGTTGCGCCCAGCCCGTCAGGCTGGAAAACGACAGGCTGGCCGAACCCAGGTCGGCTACCGACGACACCGACAGGCGGCGCGGTGGAGCGCCGTCCACCGCGACGAAGGCCCCCCGTCCGCGCGCCGCCCACCACCGGCGCTGCAGCGCCGGGGCGCTGACCGCGCCGACCACGGGGACGCCGTCCTCGAGCAGCGCTATTAAGCTGGCCCACACCGGAACGCCGCGCACGAAGTTTTTGGTGCCGTCGATCGGGTCGATGACCCACTGGCGTCCGGAGAAGGAAGTCGTCCCCCCGAACTCCTCGCCCACGACGCCGTCGTCGGGCCGTTCCCGGGCGAGCGTCTCGCGCAGGTCGGTCTCGACCGCGCGGTCGGCGTCGGTCACCGGCGTGAGGTCCGGCTTGGTGTCCACGCGCAGGTCGAGGGCACCGAACCGGGCCGTGGTCAGGGCGTCGGCGCGGTCGGCCAGCGCCAGCGCCAGCGTCAGATCGTCTCGACTCATGGGTTTCGGCTCATGCGTCCCGGCTCATGCGTGCAGTCCTATCACGGCCGGGTCCTACCATGGGCGGATGTGGCAATTCGGTGTGCTGATCCTCCTGGCGTCGGTCTTGGCCGTGGCGCTCGCCCAGCGGTTCCTGCCGCGTGGCCCCCGCGGCGGCTCGCTGAGCGGCACGCTGCTGGTCACCGGGGTCAGCCCGCGGCCCGACGTCGCCGGGCAGCAGTTCGTCACCATCGCCGGGGTCATCAACGGGCCGTCGGTGAGTGAGCACGAGGTGTACGCCCGCATGGCTGTCGACGTCGACCAGTGGCCGGCGATGGGGCAGCTGATGCCGGTGCTGTATTCGGCGAAGAATCCGGACAACTGGACGTTCGCGCCCGGCGAACCACCGGCCGCGTAGGGCCGCCCCCGGGCTCAGCTGTGGCCGATGCGCAGCAGCTCGGCGATGTTGGGCACCTTGACGCGGGGACGCCCGTGGGGCTCGCCGGCCGTGCGCTCGTGGCGGTCGATGGACTCCCAGTGCGAGGACGTCACCAGCTTCGGCTGGCGTGAGGCCAGCCAGTCGGCCAGCCGGGTGGCGTGGTCGTCGGGGAAGTCTGCGAGGCCCTCGGCGCCGGCCGGATCGTTCATCCCCGCTAGGTCCTTCAACAGGGTGTCGACCGTGTCCTGGGAGTCCTTCTTGTTGGTGCCGATCACCCCGGACGGCCCGCGCTTGATCCACCCGACGACGTACTCGTTGCGGCGCCCCTCGACGCGCCCGTCGGTGTGGGGAATCGTCGCCGTCGCGTCGTCGAACGGCAGCCCCGCGGTGGGTACGCCGCGGTAACCGACCGACCGCACCACCAGCTGGGCGGGCAGCTCTTCGCGCTCGCCGGTGTCCCTGGCCGCCACCCGGCCACCCTCATCAGCGACGAGCTCGTTGCGGCCGAGCACGATGCCCTCCACCTGGCCGTCGCCGGTGATCTCGATCGGTGAGGTCAAAAACCGGAACACGATCCGACGGTGACCCGGTCGCGGTGCGCGCTGCGCATAGTTGCGCAGCACCGCGATGTTCTGCTTGGTGATCTTGCCCGCCGCCGCCGCATCCTCGTCGGTGATACTCGCCAACTGCGCCGGATCGACGACGACGTCGACGTTCTCGAGCTCCCCCAGTTCCCGCAGCTCCAGTGTGGTGAACGCCGTCTGCAGCGGCCCGCGCCGGCCGACGACCACCACCTCGTCGACGGCGCACGGGCGCAGCGACTCCAAGGCGTGGTCGGCGATGTCGGTCTGGCCCAGCACGTCGGGGTCGGTGACCAGGATGCGCGCGACGTCCAGCGCCACGTTGCCGTTGCCGATGACGACGGCGCGGGATGCCGAGAGGTCCGGGTCGGCGTTCTCGAAGCTCGGGTGCGCGTTGTACCAGCCCACGAAGTCGACGGCGGACATGCTTCGCGGCAGATCCTCCCCGGCGATGTTCAGTGCCCGGTCGGACTGCGCCCCGACGGCGTAGATGACGGCGTGGTAGCGCTCGGCGAGTTCCCCTGGGGCGACGTGCTCGCCGACCTCGACGTTGCCGAAGAAGCGCATGCGGGGGTCCTCGGCGGTCTTTTCGAACTGCGCACTGATCGACTTGATCTTCGGGTGGTCGGGCGCGACGCCGGAGCGCACCAGCCCCCACGGCGTCGGCAGCATCTCCAGCATGTCGACGGCCACATCGAACTCCTCCGACGCATCCGCCGCCTTCAGCAGGGATGCCGCGGCGAAGAACCCCGACGGACCTGAGCCGACGATCGCGACGTGGTACGGGCGCATGGTGGAGCTTTCTGGTCGTGCCGGTCCGGACGGCCGGCGGTGATCACTCGATGCTAAACGCTGCCCGCGCCGGGACGCCGGTAACGTGGTCGTCTGTGGATCCCGACCGTCTCGCCGACATCGCCGCCCTGGACTCCACCCTGACCACGGTGGAGCGTGTGCTGGATGTGGACGGTCTGCGCCACAGCATCGAGACGCTCGAACACGAGGCATCCGATCCCAAACTGTGGGACGACCAGGCCCGCGCCCAGCGGGTCACCAGCGAGCTGTCCCACGCGCAGGGGGAGTTGCGCCGCATCCAGGAACTGCGGCAGCGACTCGACGACCTGCCGATTCTCTACGAGCTCGCGGCCGAAGAGGGCGCCGGCGCGGCCAGCGGGATCGAGGCGCTCGCCGAGGCCGACGCCGAACTGCAGCTGCTGCGCGCCGACATCGAGGTAGCCGAGGTGCGCACCCTGCTGTCGGGGGAGTACGACCAACGCGAAGCGCTGCTCACCATCCGCTCCGGTGCCGGGGGGGTGGACGCCGCCGACTGGGCCGAGATGCTGATGCGGATGTACGTCCGGTGGGCCGAGCAGCACAAATATCCCGTCGAGGTGTTCGACACCTCCTACGCCGAAGAGGCCGGCATCAAGAGCGCGACGTTCGCCATCCACGCCCCCTTCGCCTACGGCACGCTGGCCAGCGAGCAGGGCACCCATCGGCTGGTGCGCATCAGCCCGTTCGACAACCAGAGTCGGCGCCAGACGTCGTTCGCCGAAGTCGAGGTGCTGCCGGTGGTCGAGACAGCCGACCACATCGAGATCCCCGAAGGCGATGTGCGCGTTGATGTGTACCGCTCCAGCGGCCCGGGGGGCCAATCGGTGAACACCACGGACTCGGCGGTCCGTTTGACCCATATCCCGACGGGCGTCGTCGTGACCTGCCAGAACGAAAAATCGCAGCTGCAGAACAAGGTGTCGGCCATGCGGGTGCTCCAGGCGAAGTTGATGGAGCGCAAGCGTCTCGAGGAACGTGCCGAGCTGGACGCGCTGAAGAGCGAGGCCGGCAGTTCATGGGGCAACCAGATGCGCTCCTACGTGCTGCACCCCTATCAGATGGTCAAGGATCTGCGCACCGACTACGAGGTGGGCAACCCGGCGGGCGTTCTGGCCGGAGACATCGACGGTTTCCTGGAATCCGGAATCCGATGGCGCAACCGAAAAGATGACGACTGACGACACTCGCCGGCGCCCGGCACGGCTAGACTGACGTGCCGTGATGATCACCCTGGACCACGTCAGCAAGAAGTACAAGGCGTCGGCGCGCCCCGCGCTGGACGACGTCAACGTCAAGATCGACAAGGGTGAGTTCGTCTTCCTGATCGGCCCGTCCGGATCGGGGAAGTCGACGTTCATGCGGCTGCTGCTGGGTGAGGAGACTCCCAACGGCGGCGACGTGCGGGTCTCGAAGTTCCACGTCAATAAGCTGCCCGGCCGGAACATCCCGAAGCTGCGTCAGGTGATCGGATGCGTGTTCCAGGACTTCCGGTTGCTGCAGCAGAAGACGGCGTACGAGAACGTCGCGTTCGCGCTGGAAGTCATCGGCAAACGCCCCGACACGATCAAGCGGGTCGTGCCCGAGGTGCTGGAGACCGTCGGCCTGTCCGGCAAGGCCAGCCGGCTCCCGAGCGAACTCTCGGGCGGTGAGCAGCAGCGCGTGGCGATCGCCCGCGCCTACGTCAACCGGCCCCTGGTGCTGCTCGCCGACGAGCCCACCGGCAACCTCGACCCGGACACCAGTAAGGACATCATGGATTTGTTGGAGCGCATCAACCGCACCGGGACGACGGTGGTGATGGCCACCCACGACCACCACATCGTTGACTCGATGCGGCAGCGGGTGATCGAACTGTCGTTGGGCAGGCTGGTTCGCGACGAAGAGCGCGGCGTCTACGGAATGGACCGTTAGGTGCGCTTCGGCTTCCTCGTCAACGAAGTCCTCGCCGGGCTTCGCCGCAACGTCACCATGACGGCGGCGATGATCCTGACGACGGCGATCTCGCTGGCCCTGTTCGGCGGGGGCCTGCTGGTGGTCCGGTTGGCCGACAACTCCCGCGCCATCTATCTCGACCGGGTGGAAACGCAGGTCTTCCTCACCGAGGACGTCTCGGCCAGCGACCCTGCCTGCGGCGCCGACCCGTGTAAGGCGCTGCGAGAGAAGATCGAGGCGCGCAAGGACGTCAAGTCGGTGCGGTTCCTCAACCGCCAGGACGCCTACGCGGACGCCATCAAGAAGTTCCCGCAGTACAAAGACGTGGCCGGAAAGGACTCCTTCCCGGCGTCGTTCGTCGTCAAACTGGACAACCCCGAGCAGCACAAGGACTTCGACTCCGCGATGGCTGGCCAGCCCGGGGTGTTTTCGGTGCTCAACCAAAAGGAACTCATCGACCGGTTGTTTGCGATTCTGGACGGGCTGCGCAATGCCGCCTTCGCCGTCGCGTCCATTCAGGCCATCGGGGCGATCCTGTTGATCGCCAACATGGTTCAGGTCGCGGCGTACACGCGGCGCACCGAGATCGGAATCATGCGGCTGGTGGGCGCGAGCCGCTGGTACACCCAGCTGCCGTTCCTGGTGGAGGCGATGGTCGCCGCGACAATCGGTGTCGTTCTCGCGATCGTCGGGTTGATCCTGGTGCGGGCGTTGTTCCTGGACAAGGCGCTGAGCCAGTTCTACCAGGCCCATTTGATCGCCAAGGTCGACTTGGCCGACATCATCTACATCGCTCCCTGGTTGCTGCTGCTCGGCGTGTCGATGGCCGCGCTGACAGGCTATGCGACGTTGCGTCTCTACGTCCGGCGCTAGGGATGGCCAACGACTCTCCCCGGAGCAAGGCGGCGGGCGGCAAGCCGGGCATCAAGCCGGGCATCAAAAAAGTTGTCTCCACCAATCGCAAAGCGCGCCATGACTATGCGATCCTCGAGTTGTTCGAGGCCGGCGTGGCGTTGCAGGGCACGGAGGTGAAGAGCCTGCGCATGGGCCAGGCGTCGTTGGCCGACGCGTTCGCCACCGTCGACGACGGCGAAGTCTGGCTGCACAACATGCACATTCCCGAGTACGTGCAGGGGAGCTGGACCAACCACGAGCCCCGCCGCAAGCGGAAGCTGTTGTTGCACCGCCAGCAGATCGACCGGCTGATCGGCAAGATCAGGGATGGCAACCTGGCGCTGGTGCCCCTGTCGGTGTATTTCTTCGACGGGAAGGTGAAGGTCGAGCTCGCCCTCGCGCGCGGCAAGCGCGACTATGACAAACGCCAGGACATGGCCCGTCGCGACGCCCAGCGCGAGGTGGTCCGTTCCCTGGGCCGCCACGCCAAGGGCATGACCTGACCCGGCAGCGCCTTGAACTTCGTGTTCTGGCCGATGCGGAATAAAAATCCGTTGCCGCCGGTTATCGAGGGCGTATCATGGAAGTTCTCGTCGGGAAACCGGCGGGGGTGCGAGGGGCTGAACGGTTTCGACTTCGCGCATCGAATCAAGGGAAGCGTGCCGGTGCAGGCAAGAGACCACCGTAAGCGTCGATGCAACCTTATAAGCGCCGATTCACATCAGCGCGACTACGCTCTCGCTGCCTAAGCGACAGCTAGTCCGTCAGACCGGGAAAGCCCTCGGCCCGGAGCCTGGCGTCAGCTAGAGGGATCCACCGGTGAGTCCGGTCGCGGGACTCATCGGGACACTTACAGCGACTGGGATCGTCATCCCGGCTGGTCTGCGTGACCGGGAGATCCGAGTAGAGACATAGCGGACTGCGCACGGAGAAGTCTTGAGGGAATGCCGTAGGACCCGGGTTCGATTCCCGGCAGCTCCACCGAATAACAGCAGGCCAGGGCCACAAGCCCTGGCCTGTTTTGCGTCTTGTCGACACTCGCGCAAGCGTGTACCGGGTGCTGGCGCAGGGTAGGGCTGAGCTTCAGACGCCCCCGAGTCGCCTTCGTCAATGGCGCTAGTATCCGAACCCATGGCCACTCCCCAACGCGTCCACGTCACCCACGAGTTCAAATCCGACCCGCAGGCCGTGTTCGACAAGCTCGCCGAGCACGAGAACCTCGGCCCAGTCTTCGGTGCCAAGGTCACCCGCGTCAGCGACGGCGCTACCTCGCGCAATGGCGTCGGCTCGGTTCGCCGCCTCAAGATTGGTCCCCTTCCGGCGTTCGAGGAGACCACCACAACTGCCCAGCCGAACACGCTTATCGAGTACAAGATCACCAAAGGCACTCCACTGAGCGGTCACTGGGGTCGCCAGGAGCTGACACCGACCCCCAGTGGCGGCACGAGACTGGACTACACGATCGGTTTCGACTCAGCGATACCCGGGCTCGCCACACTGGTCGGCAAGGTGCTCGCCTCCGCGATCAGCAAGGGTCTCCCGAAGCTCACCGCCTAACCATGTGACGTGGACAAGGTCCCCATGTCAGCGGCGCTGGAAGTGCTGTTGACGCCGTCAACAACTGTGGCGTTCCCGCAGGTATTATCTCCTCGTCAGACGTACTTTCACGTCACCACATCTAGCGTTTACCCAGCTCAGGGCATTTTCTAGAGCGGGATCGATTCCCGGCAGCTCCACCATGAGTACAAAGCAGGCCAGGCCGACAGGTCTGGCCTGCCGGTGTCATTGTTGGGAAAAGCTCCGAAGTTGACCGCGGCCACTATCCATCGGCCGATGCCACCTGGAGCGATATCACCGGCCTGACCGACGGGCAGACTGCTCAGCTTGCCGATCTCCTCTAGTGCGAACGACCGGATACTTGATGGTTAACATCGACCTGATCCTCGTGACCTCTAGCGATAACGCTGGGAGTATGTGTCGGGTTGTGCCCTTCTCGGACCGAATTCTGAGTGGGTGGTCATCCGCGACCCGCTGATAAAATCCAACGAGTCGTGGAAAGAGGCCTTGGGTTTCCCTTCGCCTCGAGTTCGTCGTAAGACCAGAGGAACACCGCATTGGGAACCATGAAGTCTTCGTTTTCTTACCGTTGGGTCCACGCGTACAACCCGCCCTCCAGGCCGTCGTGTGCCGGCCTATTCGGATTGTCATTAACTTCGATCTCCAATCGCAATCGAGCGACTGAGAAAGGACCGTTCCCATGGAATCCGAACAGCAATATCCGAGCGCCGATGGTCGTCGTTACGTCATGGATCTGAAGCCAGGGAGGGGAGTCCGAGAGGCAGGTGATTCTGCGTACAACGATTTCGCCCACACCGACCGGGTCGACAACTTCACGTTGATGGAGGTCACGCTCAAGTCGCGTTGCCATGGCCATCCATTGGAAGGGATGACCTACCCGATCACTCCTGTCGGGATGCATTACCTCCTGATCCATTACGACATCCCGCACATCGACGAGTCGACCTATCGGGTCAATGTCAGGGGCCTGGTAAACAATCCGCTGTCTTTGGACATGCAGAACATTCGTAGTCGGCCGAAGGTCACGATGCCGGTCACCATGGAGTGCGCCGGGAATGGACGTCTGCACCAGAAATTTCGTCTCTGGACTCACGTTCCCTGGAACAACGAGGCAATCGGGACTGCCGAGTGGGCGGGAACCCCACTTCGTGCCGTGCTCGAAGAAGCAGGGCTGGCCGAAGGTGCGGTCGACGTCGTCTTCACAGGACGTGACAAGGGTATTCAGGGCGGTCAAGTCCAGTACTTCCAGCGCTCGTTGTCCGTCGACCAAGCGATGGCCGAAGAGGTTTTCCTGGCCTACGAGATCAACGGGCAAACCTTGCCGCCGCAGCACGGCTTCCCGCTGAGATTGGTGGTCCCCGGCTGGCTTGGCATGACCAACGTCAAGTGGCTCGACTCGATCGAGGTGATCCCCTCGAAGTTCGAGGGCGGCCAGATGAAGTGGTACAGCTTCGCGAGCAACGACGATGACCCCAATCGCATTCCCTGCACACGCCAGAAGGTGCGTGCCCTCATGATCCCACCCGGGATCCCCGATTTCTTTACCCGCTACCGCTATGTGGAGGAGTCGGACGCGGTCGAACTCCGCGGTCGCGCCTGGTCAGGATCTGGTCCAATCCACAGCGTCGAAGTCAGCACCGACGGCGGAACCACCTGGGCACCTGCGAATCTCGGGGTTCCGGTCGGGAAGTTCGCGTGGGTCGAGTGGACGTTCTCCTGGGAGAAGCCCGCGCGCGGCCGACATCTCCTTCGGGTCCGGGCGACGGACTCGGAAGGGAACGTACAGCTCGACGACGATTCGGCACACGACTACTACGCGATGGATGTCACCAAGCCGCAATACGTTGACGTCGTTGTGCTGCCGGCCGGGGCTCTCACTCCGGGCTTCGCGGTCGAGGCTCCCATCCAATTCCCAACACTCTGAGGGTAGCGATCCAGTGGCTCGCTACCCGCAAGGCCGTCGCCTGAAGGTCGGTGAGTTCACCAGTAGCTGCCACTGCAGCGCGTGATCAGGTGGACGGTCGTTCAGTAGTAATGGCGACGGCCGCCAATGGCGTGCCCGGTGCTACCCAACAGCGCCAGCACCAGGCCGACGGCGAGAAGAAGGACCCCGATCACCAGGCAGACGTGAGCGAAGGCGAAAGCCGGAACGAGGCTCGGGAGGAGAAGCCCCATTACGATGAGGATGATGCCAACACCAATCATGACGAGTACCTAATTTCTGTGACAGTTCGTGTGGGAGTTAGTCCCACTACTCACAGACTCCGCCCTTGCTTACTCGGCCGCTAGGGCCTTCCGGCCTTATCGGTCCCACCGGGCAGTCGCGCAAAAAGCCTTAACGCCTGAGGTTTCGCCTAGGCAGCGGAGACGGGCCACTACGGTCGCGGACTAGGTCATCGCACCGTAGTGGGTGGGAATAATGGCGGGGTGGATACCGATATGACACAACCAGAAGGCGGGCCGAGCCCCTCAGACCTGCGGCGCTGGCGCCGGCATCTGGCGAACGAGCGCGCCGAGGCGGCCGTCTATCGCGATCTGGCCCTGAAGTACGACGGCGAGGAACGCGAGATTCTTTCGGCCATCGCTATCGCGGAGGAGCGCCACGAGCGGCACTGGCTGACCCTGCTGCGAGATCGGGTCGGCGACCCGATGCGTGCCGACCTCAGTACCCGGGTGCTGGCTTTCTTGGCGCGCCACTTCGGGTCGGTGTTCGTGCTGGCCCTGCTCCAGCGTTTCGAAGCACGCGCCAGCTACGACGATGATGTCGATGCCACGCCGACGATGGCGGCCGACGAGAAGATCCACGAGGAGGTGATTCGGGCGCTCGCCGGTCGCGGCCGCGACCGGCTGTCGGGCAGCTTCCGGGCGGCGGTGTTCGGCGCCAATGACGGGTTGGTCAGCAACCTGGCGTTGATCCTGGGCGTTGGCGCTAGCGGGGTGGCCAGTCACACCATCCTGGTGACCGGACTGGCCGGTCTGCTCGCCGGGGCGCTGTCCATGGGTGCCGGGGAATTCGTGTCCGTCAGTTCCCAACGCGAGCTACTCCAGGCGTCCGCACCCAGCCCCAATCTCGGCACCGCGCTGAGTCAACTCGATGTTGACGCCAACGAACTGGAACTGGTCTACCGTGCCCGGGGAATGAGCGCGGACGAAGCCGCGTCCCATGCTTCCGACGTGCTGAGCGAGACGAGCGCGGCCCGGCACGAGACGGCCGGGGACGGTATGGAACGCCACGCGGCTGTCGGCACCGGACTCGGGGCAGCGGTGTCGAGCTTCCTGTTCTTCGCGACGGGTGCGCTGATTCCGGTGCTGCCCTACCTGGTCGGCCTCAGCGGCGGGGCGGGGATGCTGGCAGCCGCCGGCCTGGTCGGTGCCGCGCTTCTCGGCACCGGGGTGATCGTCGGGCTGCTCTCCGGTGCGCCGCCGATGCGACGGGCCATGCGACAACTGCTGATTGGCTTCGGTGCGGCCGGAATCACCTATGTGCTTGGTCTATTGGTCGGCGGAGGTATCGGGTAGTCCTGCGCCTCGACGCACTACCTGTGCAGTCGCACGGCGGCCGAGCAATCGGCCTGCGGTGCGGTACTCACTTCTTGGAGAAGGCGTCCTTGACTTTCTCTCCGGCGTCTTTGAAGTTGGACTTCGCCTGGTCGCCCTTGCCCTCATTTTCCATGTTCGTGTCGCCGGCAACCTTGCCGATCGCTTGCTTGAGCTTGCCGCCAAGCTCGTCGATCTTGTTCTTCGCCTTGTCTTCAATGCTCATAGTGTCTGTCCCTGCTGGGTGCGGGAATCGACCTAGGTTGGCCGAAACCTCAACCCCGACGGTAGCGCGTGAGCTGGGTGCCGGTCAGGGCCAAAAGACCTGTGCATTGGCCTCAACACACAGTCGTCGGTGACCTGAGGATAGCGACGACTCTGATACGACAGCCTCGCGCTGGCCGTCGTCAAGGACGAGGTGTAGACGGCGACTGTAGCGGCGTGCTCGAGGCGCGGGAGGGCATTTCGGCCTCTCAGCGCCCAGGCGGCGGCGCCGTTTATGCGGTCAGGATGGGGCCGCGAATACTCCGTTGTGATGATTACCCTTCGACCCCCGCCGAACTCTGGGAAGGGGCATGTTTGCATCAAGGCGGGACCGCCAGGTGAGTCGATTTGGTAGCAGTAGGGCACAACCCATGAAAACAGCAGCAATCGCTTTCGCGGCCATCGCCGCCATCGGCTTCGCGGCGTCGCCTGTGTCCGCGGATCCGCTTCCGGACGACCCGGTATGCACCACACCTGACGGCAGCCCTTGCCCGCCGCCGTCGCCGCCCGAGTGCGTACAACCGGACACCAGCCTGCCGTGTGTGAGCAGCTGGTGGATATCAACGCGACTATCGCCACGGAGCTCCAGGGGATACTTGGTGGCGTTAACGTGGGGCACTGCAGCGGCCGCCGGGTCCGCCGGCGAACGGCGATAGCTAGTCCGACCTCGTCGCCGGATCCACTGCTGCGAGCGCCTCGCGTCGACAGTGCAGGTGCAGTCGAGGCCGCTGCCCCCTACATCATTCGCGATCAGCGACGACGCGAGCCGGCGACTGCCAGCCCGATGCCGGCCAGCGCGATGATCGGCCCGAGCACCGTCCACGTCATGGTGTTACTCATGAAGCTGCCCTGCACCGTGCCCACCCCCTGCAGGGTGAACAGCACACCGAAGAGCACCATCAGGATTCCGAGGACCCGCATCGCATTCCGCATGTCTGTGATCCTGCCTTAGCGCAAGAAGCTGTCGACTGCCGCGGGACCACAAGTGCGTCGCGCCGGTGGCCGCTCGATTACGGAAAATGCCGCTGGGGCCCTCGGCTCAGAGCGAGATCTCGATCGCGTCACAGACCCGCTTCGCCTTCGCGCGCGCGGCGTCCGTATCGACGTCGCGGGCCAGCGTGACTCCCATGCGGCGGTGTCCCCTGACCTCCGGTTTGCCGAAGAACCGCACTCCGGTGTCGGGTTCGGCGAGGGCCTGGTCGAGGCTGCCGAAGCTGACCGTGCTGGAGTGGCCATCGACCAGCAGCGCGTGCGACGCCGACGGCCCGAGTTGGCGGATGTTGGGGATCGGCAGCCCCAGGATCGCGCGGGCGTGCAGCGCGAACTCCGAGAGATCCTGGGAGATCAGTGTGACCATTCCGGTGTCGTGGGGGCGCGGCGACACCTCCGAGAAGTACACCGCGTCGCCCTTGATAAACAGCTCGACACCGAAGATCCCCCGCCCGCCGAGCGCCCCGGTCACCGCGCTCGCGATCACCTGTGACTTCTCAATCGCGATCGGGCTCATGGCGATCGGCTGCCACGATTCGCGGTAGTCGCCGCCGACCTGTACGTGACCGATCGGTTCGCAGAAGCTGACGCCGCCGCCGTGGCGGACGGTGAGCAGCGTGATCTCGTAGTCGAAGTCGACGAATCCCTCCACGATCACCCGGCCTGCGCCCGCGCGGCCGCCTTCTTGAGCGTAGGCCCACGCGCGATCGACGTCGGCGGGTTCGTAGACGACGCTCTGTCCCTTGCCTGAGGAGCTCATGATCGGCTTGACGACGCACGGCATGCCGATTTTCTCGACGGCGGCGGCGAAATCTGTTGGTGTGTCGGCGAAGACGTAGGGGGAGGTCAGCAGGCCGAGTTCCTCGGCGGCCAGCCGCCGGATGCCTTCGCGGTTCATGGTGAGGTAGGCGGCCTTGGCGGTGGGCACCACGGTGTACCCCTCGGCCTCCAGCTCCACCAGGGTCTGCGTGGCGATCGCCTCCACCTCGGGAACGATGTAGTGGGGCTGTTCGGCTTCGATGACGGCGCGCAGCGCCGCGCCGTCGAGCATGGACAGCACGTGCGATCGGTCGGCGACCTGCATGGCGGGGGCGTATGCGTAGCTGTCGACGGCGATCACCTCGGCGCCGAGCCGTTTGAGCTCGATGACCACTTCCTTACCCAGTTCCCCAGAGCCGCAGAGCAGCACCCGGGTCGCCGTCGCCGAGAACGGGGTTCCGATTGATGTCACGATCCATCCTCTGATGAGTTCTGCGGCCGACGTCATTGGCCAGTGCGGCCGTGTCTTGAGAACCTCCGAACAACCGGCCGTCCAGGCCCTGGTTAGGGTATCCCCATGGACCCACACACCACCGTTGCGACGATCGCCGGACCTCTCGGGGACATCGGAGCCGGCTTCTACTTCTCCCCGCAGTCCCTCGCCCGGGGCGAAGCCCTCGGGCTTGATGTCGTCGCCCTCTACGCCGCTGGCCGGGCCGCTGACCTCGACCCGATGACGGCAGATGCCACATTTCATTTCTTCAAGCCCGGAATGATCGGTGCCGTCGTCGAACGGGGCCGTGCCGGGGGCAATCCGAAGGCGGTCGTCGAGGCGCATCACGGCGCCGCGGATGACTACGCCGAAGCCCACTTCAACGCCGTCGACCCGGCGACCCTCACGGCGTTCGCCGACGCCGTCTCCGCGCTGGCGCACGCGGTTCCCGTCGGTTCGTGGCCGCTGTTCGACGGCTATCGCACCGCCCCAGCGTCGGCAACCCCCGCCGCGAAGGCCTATCGGGCGGTCATCCTGCTGCGTGAGTTGCGCGGCGGTGTGCACACCGATGCGGTGAAGGCCGAAGGGCTCGATGCGCCGGCGGCGTGCCAGCTCGACCGCCCGGGCATGGACTTCTTCAGGATGCATGGCTTCTCCGAGGAAGATCTGGTCGAACCCACTGCTGAACTGACCGCCAAGAAAGCCGCGGCCGAGGAGGCGACGAACGCCCGCATGGCGGAGCTCTTCGCCACGCTGTCGCCGGCCCAACGTCAGGCGATCGTCGACGGCACGAAGGCGCTTGCTGCGGCCGTCGCCTGACTCAGGGGTGTCAGAGCGGATCTCACCGGGCCGAACCGGACCGCTGGGGCGGTCATCGCGCTGTCAGAGGAAGATCAGGATGTGGAACTTCGCGGGGTAGTGCGACCGGATCGTCCGTTGCTGGTGGTCGCCCTGCGCGAGGAAGCCGAAGCCCTTGACGGTGTGCTGCCGGTTCTGGTGACCGGACCGGGCAAGGTCAATGCGGCGGTGGCGGTGACGGCCGCGCTGGGCTCGAGCAGGCCGGCGTCGGTGATCAACATCGGCACCGCCGGCGGTCTGCGCGACGGCCTTAACGGCGTGCATGAGATCCACACTGTGATCCAGCACGATTTCGACTCCTCGGCGATCCGTGCGCTGGTGAACCGTGATTACGGCACGCCGCTGGAACTGGTGGCCGCAGGCGATTCGGCCCGCGTGGTGCTGGCGACCGGGGATCGCTTCATCGCCGACGGCGAGGTCCGCCGCGCCTTGGCCCGTGACGCGCATCTGGTGGACATGGAGGGCTACGCCGTCACCTGGGCTGCCCGCAACGCCGGGGTGCCGGTGCGGCTGGTGAAACTGGTCAGTGATGACGCTGGTGAGCGCGCAGGTCAGACATGGACGCAAACGGTGGGCGAGGATGCGCGGATACTGGCGGGGTGGGTTCTGGAGAACCTTGGTGGATAGGTGCCCGGGAGTACGGTGTCCGAGATGGTTCCGCTCCGGCGGATCGGTCCGGGGCCGGATCCTGAAAACCCTGGCGCTGGTAGGGTCCGCAGCCGGTTGAACCACCCTCGCTGTGATTGGGGCACTATGGGTCTGTTCGTTGATCATGAGGTCGACCCCGTCATCGCCGGACTGGTGGGCAGTATCTCGACAGCCGACGGCCCCACCACCGAGCAGGTGACGGTCCTGACCGCCATCGCCCGTCATGTCCTGGGACGTGACGGCCTCGACCTCGCTGACGTGAGGCCATTGTCTTCCGATGTCGTGGCCCAGGCGGTGCAGCGGCCCGATGCGCGCCTGCGCTTCGCCGAGATCGCTCTGACGCTCGAATTATGTCGCCATCCCATGGCGGAGGAGCAGGTCAACCTATCCGAGAAGTACGTCACTGCTTTGGGTCTCGGTGAGCACGAGATCGAACTGACTCGCACCGCGATCGAGCAGGGCGCCGAAGCGGCTGCGACCGACCTGGAACGCTCCTACTCCAAAATCCTGCCGGAGATCTCGGAACTGTCCCTGCGGAATCGGTATCTGCGTCTGGACCAACCCGACTACCCGCTGGCCGAGCGCTTGACGAAATTGCATGACCTGCCGGAGGACACTCTGGGCTATCAGTACATCGAGTTCTACCGCCGACACGGATTCCCTCTTCCCGGCGACGATGTCAACCTGCCGGCCCACTACGTCAACCACGACATGAATCACGTCATCACCGGGTACGAGCCGACCGCCCCGGGCGAGATCGCCAGATCCGCATTTCTCATGGCCGCCGACGATTCTCGACACAACTGGCTGGAGTTCCTGCTGACCATGTCGATCCACGAGTCGGGCGTGCTTAACCACGGTGAGATCCGGGCGAAGGTGGCCACGCTAGATCGTGACGGCATTGCGGATTTTCTGGGAGACGGCCTGCGGCGCGGAGTGCAATGCACTGTGGACTTGAGCCAGGTTGACCATCTCGCCATCGCGCATCTACCGCTTGAGCAAGTCCGGGAGAACTTCTCCGTCGTGCCGTTGACCGGAGACCGCCGGTGATTGCCACCCCGTGGTGACGGACGAGCCGGGCGAGCTTGCGCCCGACGATGCCCGGATCCTCGGACTGGAGTCCGACGCAATCACCGGGCACACGCTCAAACTGGTCATCCTGGAACCGGGTGCAGGGCCGCTCGATATCGGCGCTCTGCGCAGCAGGGTGGCCGCCCGTCTGGACAGTCAACCGCGTGCACGTCAACGGGTGGACACCTCCGCGGCGCGTCCGCGGTGGGTCGAGGCCACCGACTTCGACATCCGTCAGCACGTGCGGCGGCACCCGGTCGACGGCGGCGTCACTCGCGTCGACCTGTTCCGCGCCGTCAGCACGCTGATGTCCGAGCACCTTGATCGCGAGCGGCCGTTATGGACATTCGACCTCATCGGCCCACTCGAAGACGGGCGCGAGGCGATCGCCGCCCGGATCCATCACGCGATGGCCGATGGCATCGCCGGGGTGCGATTTCTGCACGATGTGCTGTGGGATCCGCATCCCGAGGCGCCGCTGGCCTCCGATGCACCGGGTGTGAAGGCAGAACTGAAAGAGGGACGGCTGACCGAGTTGATGCGCATACCCGCTGTGCTGCGCCGGGAAGGGGGCCACCACAGATCGCCCTCCCCGCTGGATCGGCCCGTCACCGGATCCCGCGAATTGGCCTTCAGTGTCGCCACTGTGGCGGAGATGAAGGCCATCGGTGCCGCGCTACGGCAGCGGGCCACCGTCAACGACGTGTTGCTGGCTGCTATCGCGGGTGGCCTTCGTGGATGGTTGGGTGCGGTGCCGCATCTGCGGGCGCAGATCCCGGTCAGCCTGCACCACCGAGATGAGGCCGCCGGGGATCTGGGAAACCGGGACTCGTTCATCAATGTCGACCTGCCGCTGGGGGAAGACGATCCGATGACACGGCTCGAACTCATTCGCTGCCAAACTGCTGTGCGCAAGCAGCGCGAGGATGCCCAAGAGCTCTACGACCTTTTGCACGCCCTCGGGCGTGTGCCGAGGATCGGCGGCGCCGTGAAGCGGCGGGCCGACAGCTCCCGCGCATTCAGCCTGGCGATCTCGAATGTCCCCGGTCCGTCGGCGGCCGTCGGTGTCGAGGGCCGCCGCGTGGAGAACTTTTTCTCGTCATCCGAACCAGCCGTGCACCACGCCCTTCGCATCTCGGCGATCTCCTGCGCCGGAACGATGGGGATAGGTCTATGTGCCGATCCGCAGGTGCTGCCCGGGCTGACCGCGCTCGCCGAGGCTATCGACGCCTCCTTGGCGGAGCTACGGGATGCGGCGCCGAGCGATTGACCGATGCCCTCTCAGTCGTCGATCGGCTCGCACCGAAAGCCGGTGTGACTCCGGATCAGCGGCAGATCGGCCATGGTGGCGAATCCCGGCGGCGCGGCGCAGACGGCGGGGACGGCGTTGAGGATTTGCATCCCGGTGGCCACGCTGGCAGAGCGGACGTGTTCTTCCATGGTGGCTGCCCTGGTGAAGCTGGCCAAGGCGACGAAGTGGGCCCGCATGGACGGGTCGCCCTCAATAGTCAAGGTCCAGCCGTGCTCGGGTTTTGGCCAGTGTGAGGGGTATTCACCGCCGACGGTCCACAGCGTCTCGATCTCGACGAGGGCGGTGCCGTTGCGCAGGCCGGTCCATGTCCAGCGCTGGCCGGCGGTGGTTCCGGCCCGCAGGAGGTGATCGAAGATCTGGTGATCGGCGGCGGCCGGGACCGCTTCGACGGTTGCGGTGACCTCGTCGATGTCGGCGTTGAGGGCGTCGGCGAGAAACCACACCTGCTCGGTGAACAACCCGCTGTTGAAGGCCAGGAAGTCATTGGCGTTCGTGCTGATTGATTCGGGTGGTTGCCCGAAGGCCATGTTGTCGAAGGTGATGGAGGTGCTCTCGTAGACCGACCAGTCGGCACGCTCCTGCAGGGTGATCTTGTCGATGGTGCGGCTCATCCCGGAGAGCGCGAGCGGCAGCACACCGGAGAGATTGCCGGGGTTGAGGCCGCTGCCGTGCACGGTGCTGTGCCCAGTCCGACACGCCTGCAGCAGCCGGTCTCGGTCTGCGGGCGCGATCCGCTTCGGATGGAACAGAAAGGCAGTCGTCGCAACATTTTTCCCGCTGGCGAGGATGGCGCAAACGTCATCGATGCTGGTATTGCGGGGGCAGTAGAGCACGCAGTCGGCATCGGTCGCCAGTATCTGCGCGACGTCGGTGGTTGCGGTGACCCCGATTGCTGCGCGGCCGGCGAGGGTGCCGATATCGATGCCGTGCTTGGCGTCGGAATACACCCGGGCACCGACGATGCGGAGGTCGCGGCGGTGGTCGATGATCGCGGTGAGGATCTCGGTACCGACGGTGCCGGTGCCCCAGACGATGACCCGGTACGGCGACGGATCCGGCATCAGCCACTTCCTCTCGTCGTTCGGCCCGGGGTGCCCGACCAGCCGATGTCAACTGCTAGAGGGCGGTCCTCCGCCCGATTTCAGTGAGCTCTCCGCTACCTTACGATGGAGGCAACTATGACTCAGGCTCTCGCGCATGCGACCTCTGCGACGATTGGTGCGGCAGGCGTCATATTCCTGCTGGCTCTCGTCCTGGGGATCTGGAAGTACCGGCAGATGGCGACTAGTCCGGATCACCTCGCACATCCCTACGTGGACATCGCGCACCGATCAGCGCTGCTGTATTCCTTCGCGACCTTGTTGTTGGCAGTCTTCGTAGAACTCAGCGCCTGGCCGGAATGGGTCAATGCAGCAGCCGCGACGACCATCATCGTCTTCTTCGTCGGCGCGATCGCGAGCTACATTCTGCACGGAGTCCTGCGCGACACCACCAACCAGTTCGGCCAACCGGGCCGGGCAATTCATGTGGCGATGACGGCATTGATCGTCGGCGAAGTCGGTGGTTTCGCCGTTCTCTTGTCCGGCTTCTTCTGGGGCTGGCTGTGACGTCACGAGGAACCCAACGATGAATCTGCGCCTTGCCCGTGAGGCGCTGCGGTTCCGAATCAGCAAGGAGGAATTGCCACTCTTGCTGGCCGGGGAACGGCTTGTTGAAGCCATTCCTCTGACCGATGGCGTTGTCGTGACGGTGACGATCGAGTCGGGAGACCTCCTGGACGATAAGCCTTCGCGTCCCCTATCGCTGACATCCTGCTCCATAGAGGACGGGACCTCGATCACGCTTCGTCTGTCACCGCCAGGCCTCCGGGAGCTTGCCGAAAAACACGAGAGCAGGGATGGGGTGGAAGCTCTCGTCCATGGCCAAGACGGGCGAGAGATTCTGCTGACACTGGAGGTCGATCAGGCGCGCCCCACAAGAAAGGTGCGCGCCTAGGCCTACGGCCTGGAGCATGGCATGGCAGATTCTGGCTACTTGGATACGCCCTGGCCGGCCGAGGACGGTGGGCCGGCGCGGTTGCAGGTTCCCCACGGCGGGGCCGGCTTGGGGCTGCGGACCGGCGAGCGTCTGCAGGCCACCGCGGTGACACGTGTCATGTCCACGATGACCGTGCTGGGTGCCCCCGGTGAGGTCTACCTGTTGACACACTCGGCGATTCGGGCGCAGGTCGGGCGGCCGACCTCGGCCAGGGTGGCGCTCATCGACCCCCTGACGCTGGCGCCACAGGCGCAGTCACCGCGGTTGGCGGGCGGGCCGATGTGGCCGGGCGGCATGGCGCTGCACGCCAACGGGGACCTCTACGTGGTCTACGGGAGGTGGGTCCATCGGCTGGCCCGTGACTGCGGAGTCAAGCAGGCCCTGAAACTACCGGTGCACGCGCCGTACAACAGTTTCGTCGTGCTGGACAACGGGCTCATCGTCACGAAGAACATCTCCGATCACCAGAACGCCCGGCTGTCTGTGCTGCGGGCCGACCCGTTGGGGTTCGCCTGCCCCGACATCGAGTGTCCCGAGCCCTCCATCGCCCGGCTCAGTGCGGTGGGTAACACGCTGTACGTGGTCGGCGTTCGCAGTATCTTCCGGTTCGATTGGGATGACGCCACCGCGACGCTGGTGCGTGACGAGGGGTGGCGGCTGGATTACGTGGCGGGAAGCCACCAGACCTACGGGTGGGATGCGGTGCTCGCCCTGGGGCAGGCGTGGTTCATGGACAACGGCAAACACCGGTATCGGAGATCCATGATCGGCCGCGGGGTCAGCCGCACCGCGAACCGGCTGATTCGGGTCAGTCTCGCGGATTGCCGGGACTTTGAGGCGGTGGAGGTGTCCGGCATCGCCGGGGGCACCGTCACCAACCCGCCACTGGTGGACGAGGCGCGGCGCATCGTGGTGGGGTACGACTCGGCGAATCGCGTGCTGCGGGCCTGGCGGTTCGAGCCCGGCTGCGGGCTGCGCAGTGTGTGGCGCAAGGACGGATTCGGCGCCGCCGGCCACATGATCTGCCTGCCGGACAGCGGGGAGATCGTGACCAACGATTTCGGGCGTGGCGGCGAGCACGTGGTGGTGCTGGACATCGAGACCGGAGCCGAGAAGGGGCGCGCGCGGATCGGGGGAGTGACCCAGGGTGTGGTCTTCGCGTCGCCGGGATGGGAGCGGGATGTCTACTGGTGCGCCATGAGTCGGTTCGGGCGGGTCAGTGTGGTGCGCTGACCGCAACCACCGACTCAGTTCCACTCCAATCCCTGCCTCAACTGCCAATGGCGCCACCGGGCCAGCAGGCACAGCGCGGCGCCGGCGACGGTGGCAACGATCGTGCCCGCGGGCGCGCGCCCGGCGTAGCTGAAGAGCACGACCACGAAACTGGCGACAACGGCACAGGTGGCATAGAGCGTGTTACCGCCGAAGATCTGCGGGATCCGCCCGACGGTGAGGTCCCGCAGTGCGCCACCGCCGACTGCGGTGATGGTGCCCAACAGCACCGCCGGCAGCCAGCCCAGGCCGACGTCTAGCGTCTTCTGCGCTCCCGCGGCGGCCCAGCACCCCAGGGCAAGGGCATCGACGAACGCGAAAGCCACGGTCCAGATCCGGGCGCCCAGAGGCGCGAGGTAGGCGACGACGGCGCCGGCTACCGCGGTGATCAGATAGAGGTAGTCGGTCAGCGCCACCGGAGGCCCGTGCTGCAACAGGGTGTCCCGGATGAGTCCGCCACCAAGGCCGGACGCGATGGCCAGCGCGACGAATCCAATCGGATCCATGCGGTGCTCGCGGGCCACGATTCCGCCGACCACGGCATTGCCGAAGACCCCCGCCAGATCGATGACCCGGACGACTTCGCCGACCGTGCCGGTCATCGCGGGGCGTTGTCGCGTCGTGATCGCAACGCCCCGGTCGACCACAACGCCCATGCGATGAGGATCGGCTGGAAGAACAGCCGCACGAATCGAGCACGATCGCTGGTGAGGCCGAATGCATCCCGATGGTGGACCCACTGGGCGATGTTACCGGGGAAGACAGCCACGAAGAATGCCGCCAGCAGCCATCCCACGACGGCGCGCCTGTTCCTCAGCAGGAGCATCGCCACCCCGAGCGCGATCTCAACCATTCCGGAGACCAGCACCGTCACATCTGGGGGAAGCGGCACGAAGTTGGGCACCTGCGCGCGGAATTCCGCGCGGGAAAATGTCAGGTGGCCGATACCTGCGAAGACCATGAACGCCCCGAGCGTGACGCGGCCGATCCTCTGCGCGGTGATTTCTGAGCCGCGCCGCTCTCGCTTCATGCCGCCCATGATGCCTCAGGGCTGCTCGAAGTGCTGGTAGTCCATGGGGTCTGTCCAGTCGCCACCCCAGTGCCAACCGCGGTCGAGGAAGGTCCGGACGGCTGGGTCGTCGCGGTGCAGGAGACCGGGGTCGGTGCGTCCACGGTCCAGGTAGGCGGCCGCTGTCCGCGGTTCCAGCACACCGCTGGCATGGAGGCAGGGATTGAGAAGGGGATTGATGTCGATGGCCCGTCCGTAGGCGTGCTCGGACCATCGGGTTGTCCCCGGGATTCCCCGGCAGTTGAACGCCGACGTGTTGTCGTCCTCCATCGACAGCTCGTCGTCAGCGGCGGTGTAGTGCACTACCGTGCGGATCTTGTCGATGGGAAAGCCGATTCGGCGCAGCCGCCCGAAGATTTCGACGACCTCCGGCACCACGTCCTGGTTCACGATCAGCTCGCCGCGGTGCGTCGTCCCGTCGAAGCCGAGATGCTCGACGTGGACCAGCCGCAGCTGCGCGGGCTCGACCGGGCAGCCCGGCCGCCAACTCGCACCGAGCTCGGCGGCGCTGACCGGTTCACTGGTCAGCGCCGCCGGCGGCGCGATGGGCGCCGTTGCCGCGGGGGAAGGATCGGGCGCAGGCCGCGGGGCCGCGGCGTTGCACTGCACCAGCACCGCGCCGGCGGCCAGGGTGCCCACCAGCGCGCCGAACCGCCGGGTCAAGGACGTCATCGCCTACATCCTGCCGCGCCGGCCACCTACTCTTGCGATATGCCCGGGGTCCGCGAGGTGATCCGATGCCTTGCCACCGTGGTGTTCGTGGTCGCCTTGGCCGGACCGTCCTCGACTGGCGCCCCGTGGCGCACGACGGTGGCCGGCGGCCAGCAGGCGACACGCATCGAGGCCCCGCCGGCCACACCGGAGGTGCACATTTTCTCGAAGCAGCCGGATGCGGTGCCCGCGCCCGGGGCCGCGAAGTTCCCTGGGGTCTCCCGGCTGATCAACGAGGCGATCGAGGCTCGGAGGACTCCAGGTGCGGTGGTGATGGTCGGGCACGGCGGCAACGCCGTCCTACGCCAGGCGTACGGCTCGCGCACGCTGGAGGGCGACCCGGGACCCGACGGATCGCCGTCGCCCGCCGAGCCGATGACAGAGGACACGATCTTCGACATCGCGTCGCTGACCAAGTGCCTGGCGACGGCGACAGCCGTCATGCAGCTCCACGATCAGGGCAAGGTCGAGTTCGACCACCCTGTGCAGGAGTATCTGCCCGACTTCAACACGGCGAACGATCCGCAGCGCGCCACGGTGACGGTGCGGATGCTGCTGACGAACACCTCGGGGGAGGGGATCGACGTCAGCCTCGGGGATCCCTGGGGACTGGATGGTCCCGACAAGGCCGAGGGTGTTCGTCGTGCGCTGACGACGCCGCTGCAGTCGGCTCCCGGTGCCGGCTTTCGCTACTCCGACATCAATTTCATGCTGCTCGGCGCGCTGCTCGAACGCATCACCGGAGAGTCGGAAGACACGTATGTGCAGCGAAACGTCTTCGCGCCGCTGGGGATGACGGAAACAGGCTACCTACCGCCGACCAAAGCCTGCGGCCCCCACGAGATCACGGGAACGGCGATCGGCTGGGCTCCGACCCCGCCGGGGCGCGTGCGGCAATCGTGTCCCGCAGGCACCTGGGACGCCGCCGTTCTGTCCCGCATCGCGCCGACGGCCCTCGACGAGCAGAACGCCGCCGACCCGAACAAGAACCCCGACTTCGGTCGCCTGCTGCGGGGGACCGTGCACGATCCGACGGCACGCCGCATGGGCGGAGTGGCCGGCAACGCTGGCGTGTTCTCGACGGCCCGCGACGTCGGTCTGTACGCGCAGGCCTTACTCGATCGGCTCGCGGACCGTCCCAGCTCATTCCCCGTGCAGCGGGAGACCCTCGAGGTGATGACGAGCCCTCAGCAACCCGGTCGGACGGCCGGGCAACTCGACGAGGCCAACGCCGCCGCCCGCGCCAGCGCGGTGCCAAATTATCCGGCGGTCCCGGGGCAAGACCTGTTCGGCTTCGGCTGGGACATCGATACGGCCTATTCCCGACCGCGGGGCACGATCTTCCCGATCGGCAGCTTCGGCAACACGGGCTTCACAGGGACGTCGCTCTGGATCGACCCGGGCTCGGACACCTACGTCATCCTGCTCACGAATTGCATTCTGATTCGGGGCAGCACACCGATCACGGATCTACGGGCGGATGTCGCCACAGCAGCGGCTCATGCCTTAGGTGTCGATCGCGGCGGGTGAGGCAGGTGCGGGTCGCCCTCGACTCAGTCGCGCCGGGCCGTGATCCAGGCCCCTAACCTGGATCGCATGTAGATCACTCCGAACACGATCGCGGCGTACGAGGCCACCATCACCACCCATGCGTAGGGCAACAGGAGCGGCTGGCCGTACAGGGTCAGCCCCCCGAACGATCCAGGGCCCAGACGGAAACCGATTCCCATGATGAATCCGCCGACAAGGCATCGGAGGGCTCTCCCTCTGAGCGGGCCGACGAGCCTCGCACGCGTGGACGTACGCCCCGCGATGATCGCCCCTGTTAGCAGCGCGGCGAACAGCGCGAACCGCGGCGCGAGATGGTCGGTGGCTCCTTTTGACACGTCACCCAGCAGTTCGGCGTAGCCCCACGGGCCGTAGATCTGCACCAGGATGACGAAAAGGACCGCGATGATGAAGGTAGCCGTGCGTGGATCCCAGGCGTTACGCAGGAAATCCCGGAAGCTCTCGTGCTGGCCCATGATCAGCCGGCGGGCGGTCAGGACGATCACGGCGCCGAACCCCAGCAGGGCGGGCATGGGATGGCCCACGGGCACCGCGGTCGGTATCGATGAGGCCTCGATGGTGGGGGCGAGACCGGACGCGTGGGCAAGGACGCAGCCGGCGGTGAAGCCGACGAGTGTCATCACGTAGACGAATTCGCCCGAGCCGACGCGCGCCAGGGTGCCATTGGTGCACGCACCATTGATCACCGCACCGGCGCCGAGCACCAGGCCGCCGACGACCGACCAGACAGTGACCGGGAACAACTGCGCATGCGGGGTGAATCCGGTCGTCAGGCCCAACACGGTCAGGCCCCCCGCGACCAGGAACCACGCGTACACGAAGGTCAGTAGGCGGACCGCGGAGCGGCGATGGATGAGGTCGTCGAACGCGACCACCGTGCAGGTATTCCCACGCTGGATAGCCATGCCAATGACGAACACCAGCGCCAGCGACACCAAGAACGTGATCGTCACAGGCGCAGATTACCTGGCTGCACATCGTGGGCTGAGTCAATCCCTGGCTAGGATTCGGCCCATGCCGATCGAGAGTGGCGAGGCGTTCGCCGGGTACAGGATCGTGCGCATGCTGGGGTCCGGGGGAATGGGTGACGTCTATTTGGCCCAGCACCCGAGGCTTCCGCGACAAGACGCTCTGAAAGTGCTGAAGCCGGATGTCTGCACCGGCCCCAACGTTCGTGGGCGGTTCATCCGCGAAGCCGACCTGGCAGCGACCCTGTCGCACCCCAATATCATCGGAGTGTACGACCGAGGTGAGTATCTGGGCCGGTTGTGGATCTCGATGGAGTTTGCCGACGGGGTCGACGCCGGTGAGCTGATTCGGCAGCGCTACCCCGACGGTATGCCGGCACGCGAGGTCGCCGAGATTGTGACCGCCGTCGCCGCCGGACTGGATTACGCCCACAAGCGTGGCCTGCTGCACCGCGACGTGAAACCGGCCAACATCATGGTGTCGCACCTCGATGACGACGAGGAGCGGCGCATCATGCTCACCGACTTCGGCATCGCCAGAGCCGTCGATGACATCAGCGGACTCACCACGACCAACATGGCCATGGGTACCGCCGCCTATTGTGCGCCCGAGCAGTTGCTGGGCGAGGACATCGACGGCCGCGCAGACCAGTATGCGCTGGCGGCGACCGCGTACCACCTGCTGACCGGTTCGCAGTTGTTCGCCAACTCAAACCCCGCGGTGGTGATCAGCCATCACCTCAATGTCGCGCCGCCCGCTGTGGGGGACATCCGACCGGAGCTCGCGATGCTTGACCCGGTTCTCGCGCGTGGCCTGGCTAAGCAGCCCGAAGACCGATTCAAGCGTTGCTCTGATTTCGCGCGAGCTTTCACCGCCCAAATCGCCCCGGCTCAACGCTCGCCCCGACGAACGTTATCCCGGTTCGCATTGGCCGCTGTCGTTGTGCTTGCCTCAATCGGCGCCCTCGTGTTTCTGCTGCGGCCATCCCCCCACGGTCGCGCGGCCAACAGCGCCACCATCACTCCTGCCATCGCTCCCGCCACCACCACAACCACCACAACCACCACAACCACCACAACCACCACAACCACCAAGACCACCGCTACCGCCGCCCAGAAGACCACCGCCACCACCGCGGCGTTATCGAACCCACCCGACGCCACTTTCGAGAGGATGCGCGATTTCGTCACGGCGTACTACGCCGACCTCCCAGCACGCCCCATGGACGCCTGGGCGAGACTCGACGCCAACTACCAGAACAAAAACGGGCGGAGTGACTACCTCGACTTCTGGGCGACAATCCAGTCAGTGGTGGTCGTTTCGGTAGTCCCACGAGATGCCACCAGCGTGGTCGCCGAACTCACTTACGTGCGGCGCGATGGTACGTCCAGCACCGAAAGACGCTGGCTACAAATGGCATTGGTGAACGGCGCGATGCTGATCGACGACTCCGGGCACGGGTAATCGGGAACCCAGGAATTCAGGAATTCAGGAATCCATCACACCATGATGTCATGAATGACGACGTTGTTGTTGAATACCGGTACCGGAACCTTCTTGACGACCTTCGGTGCCTTCGGCGACGAGGACGATTCGAACTGCGGGCACAGGTAGTGGACCGCGTCGACCACGAAACTCCTGGCCTGCGTGAAGTCAATGCTGTCGTTGGTGGCGATGCTCTGGACGATCTGTAGATCGTTATGCCCAGCCGTCATGGTGTGACAGACGGAATGCCCGTTCGCGAGAACAGAGCCTGGGGTGCCGACGATGCCATCAGCCTTCACGGCGTCAAGGAAGCCCGACACATCTGCCGTGGCCGAGGGCGTCGCGACCGTAGACACCCACAGCAGCGCAAACGCAACGAACAACTTCATGCGTCAGGCTGCCGAGCGGCGGTCGTAACGACCGTTGACGAGGGCCGAGACGGTCCACTGCCGCCAGTCCCGGCCGTGTTGCGTGCGGTTGCCCGACTGGTTCAGCAGGTCCGCGGCCTCGGTCTGCGTGAGCCCGCAGTTGCGGAGGAGCCAGCCCGCGAACTGTTCGAGAGCGGGCCGGCGCTGCGACCAGTCGGCCGTCGCGGACGGCAACGGCGGACAGGGCCCGTGAGCGGCGGTGAGTTCCTCGAGGCGCTCGGCCAGCGTCTTGTTCGCGCGCGCGTCGCCCGGCGCGGCTTTTGCATCCCGCCGTGCCACAAGATCGTTTCGCCACAACTCCATCTCGATCTCCTTGCTCAGGCTCTGCATGCCGGCCGCGGCGACCACGCTCTGGTCGAGGTCGTCGACGGCGTGGACCTCCCGGCGTAACGCCATACCGATCTCGTTCATCCCGCGGCAGCGTGGGCATGAACACAGGTCGCGGCCCACCCGCAGGGCGAGCCCATGGCGTTCCAGCACCAGGCCGATCCGACGAACATGCTCCTCACGGCCAAGGTCATCCACGAACGGAACCCAGACGTCGTGCCTGCCCCGGAGCGCCTCGCTCAGCGCGGTGACGACGGACTCGGTCTCGCCGAGATCGTCCTGGTAGCCGGGTTGGTACCGGTCGAAGGTGTGGGCCGCGACGATCGCCACCCCGCACTCGGCGGCTCGCTCGGCAAGCATGGTCTCGACCCTCTGGCCGGTGTCGTGGCAGCCGAGAACGATGACTGTCCGACGGCCGCGCTTGGAACTCTTTTTCATAGGACCCTTTCCGCATCTCAACTGATTTAGAGCAATTATAGCACTAAATCATGATTAGCGCAATAAGAGCGCTAATTGTCCGACTCAAGCTAGGGTAACGGGCATGACCGACAAAATGTTCCGCGATGCAACGGGGCGCACCCTGGCCGACTACCCCCGCCCGTCGGTCGCAGTGGACACCGCGCTGCTCACGCCGGATCCCGATCAGGGGTTGGTGGTCCTTCAGGTCAGGCGCGACGACACCTCGGGGTGGGCCCTGCCGGGGACTTTCCTGCACCCGGGTGAGCGGCTGGCCGATGCCGTCAACCGCTCGCTGCGGGAGAAAGCCGGCGTGCAGGGCGTTCATTCGCACCAGCTGAGGGTCTTCGACGCACCCGGCCGCGACGACCGGGGCTGGGTGCTCTCGGTGGCCCACTGGGCCGTGGTGACCCCGCAGCGGCTGGGGTCGCGCTCCGCCGCGGGCACCCGGCTGATGACGGTCGCCAGTCCTGGGCGCTTGATCTACGACCACCGACTGATCATCGACGCGGCGGTGAGCCACATCCGGTCCCGCTACGAGGCGCAGCCGGACCCCGACCGGCTGCTCGGGGATACGTTCACCGTCCTCCAGTTACGGCTGCTGCACCAGGCCGTCATCGGCAAGGAGCTCGACCGGGACTGGTTTCGCCGGGAGATGAAGGCCCACCTTGTCGCCAGCGGCGTCATGTCCGAAGGAACCCGGGGCCGGCCCGCGGAGCTGTACCGGCGGATGGCCGACGTCGCGCGTTCGCCGGGCGAAGAGTGCTGATGGCGGTCGCCACCCGCGGTTAGGCGCCGGTTACCCGCCCGCCTCGATGGCCTCGACCCGCGCGGCGGCATCGGGTCCGCAGAGTTGCCGGAGGTCCACCGGCCCGCCGGCCACCAGCTCGTCGATACGGCCCTTGAGGTCGCCCGAGGACAGGTGTGCGTAGAGGTTCGTCCCCGGGCACGACGTCTGCGCCAGGTCGCGATGTCCTGCCAGGGTGCCGCTGGCGACGTGAAAGGTCTGCGCGGCCCACGCGAACGCGAGGGCCGCCCCGTGCAATTGGGCCTCCGGCACGGTCTCCTGGTCGAAGTCGCCTTCGCACAGGACCAGGAAGTGGCCCGTCGTGTCGTAGTCCGTCGCCGTGTCGCCGGCGATCTCGGTGCTGCGCAGTTCGTAGATGTTGCCGTCGCGGTCGACGCCGACGTGATACGCGATGTCGATCCATCCCTTTTGGTCTTGGTGGTAACGCTGGTCACTTCGCAAGTGGCCCGGGGCGGTTCGGTTCTCACCCAGGACCACGGCCTCGTGGTGCAGCGTCATCCGGGTGATGGTGTGACGCCGTCCACCGGCCAGGGCGGGCCGCGCCCCCCAGGCGTCCCGGCAGAGCAGCGACGCGGATTGCGTTGCGGGCGGCGGCACGGCGGTCGACGTCGTCGACGCCAAGGCGGTGTTCACGGGTGGCGAGGTGGTCGGACCGGGGGTGGACGACGGCCCGGCCGCGGAGTGCGGGGGAGAGCCCGTGGCGGCGCCATGCGAGCAGGCGCCGACAGCGCCCGCCAAGCCGACGCCCCCGGCCCACCGCAGGAGCCGGCGGCGGGTGACGGCATCCGTGCTTGCGTCGGGCTGGTCGCGTCGACGGGCCGGCATGCATGACACGATAACGATGTTGGTGTTCGCTCGTCGCGCGAAACGCCTGTACCCGGATCTGGAGGCACAGCTGTGGGCAATGGGGTGGGCAATTTCGGTGACTTCCAGTACGGCATCTACGCCGCGGGCATCGGCGGCGTGCAGCCCCGATTCCCGGTGTTGTACGGGGATCTGAGGAAACGTGCTCAGGAGGTGCTCGACGCGCGGATATTCGGCTATGTCGCCGGGGGTGCGGGCAACGGGCTGACACAGGCCCAGAACGTGGAAGCCTTCCAGACCTACGGAATTGTGCCGCGCATGCTCCGCGACCGCACCACCCGCGACCTGTCCGTCGAGCTGTTCGGCAGAACACTGGCCAGCCCCATCTATGTTGCGCCCGTCGGGGTTTTAGGTGCCGTGCATCCCGACGGTGACCTTGAGACCGCCAAGGCGGCCACCGCAGTGGGCGTCCCGCTGGTGTGCTCCACGCTGTCGTCGAGCACGATGGAGCAGACCCGTGCCGCCTCGCGCGGCAACCTCGCATTCTTCCAGTTGTATCCGCCCTCTGATGCCGAACTGTGCGAGCATTTCGTCTCCCGCGCGATCACCGCGGGGTTCGACGGGATCGTGGTCACCGTGGACACCGGCTCGTTGGGTTGGCGCCCCTACGATCTGCAGAAGGCGTCGATACCCATGCACTACGGCCAATGCCTGGCCAACTACGTCACCGACCCTGCTTTTTGGCGCCTCGCCGGCGTGTCAAGCGAAGAGGATCTGACCGTCGAGAAGACGATCGCCACCTGGGACCGGTGTTTCTCCGATCCGACCTTCTCGTGGAGCCACATCGACACGATCCGCGCGAGGACCAATCTGCCGCTGTTGATCAAAGGCATCTGCACGCCCGAAGATGCCCGCACCGCCGTCGATCATGGAGTCGACGGGATCATCTGCTCCAACCACGGCGGGCGCCAGGCTAACGGTGGCCTTCCTGCGCTGGAACATCTGGCCGCCGTCGTCGAAGCCGTGCCCGACAATCCCGTTCTGTTCGACTCTGGTGTGCGCACGGGTGTCGACGTCCTCAAAGCCTTGGCTCTCGGCGCTACCGTTGTCGGCATCGGGCGGCCCTACGTGTACGGACTCGCCCTCGGCGGCGCCGAAGGCGTGGAGTTCGTGTTGCGCTGCCTGCTGGCAGAAGCCGACCTCACGATGGCTGTCGACTGCTACGCCAGCATCGACGAAATCCGTGACTACGGACTCAAGCGCGTCGAGTACCTCTCCACCCAGGTCGACGACCTCGTGTGATCATGCGTTTTTGGCGATCCACTCCGAGGTGAAACGCAACACCTCCGGAACGTTCTGAGCCAGGTTGGCGCCGATAGATTTCTCGAGCGCGCCGCCCACCAGAGGGATCTTGACGTGAACGACCCCCTGAAAACGCAGCAGGGAGCCGCTGTCGGCCGCCGTCAGCCACGTTCTCGCTCGACACGACCCCAATCCGCCGGACACTGAGGTGATGATCTGCCCGCTCACCTGGCGATCACGGTCGGGTGTCCACGTCTCGGTGTTCACCACGGTCAAGTCCCCGCGCATGACGTTGGTGACCACGCCGGGCAGGAACTGGCGACCCAGGTGCTGGGTGACGCGCACCGTTACCGTGCCGTCTGTGGCGACGTGTAGCGAGTCCAGCGATGTCGTGTTGGCGTCCGACGCGACGCGGGCCAGCCAGTAGTCCTCCCGCCCCATCGCCGCCTGAATCTGCTCAACACTGGCGGGGGAGTCGGTCGAGCCGTCGAACGAGTGGGGCATAACGCCCGATTCTTCCAAACTGGGGGAAAATGCAACGATGGCCAACCCTGCGAGCCCCGACGTCAACCGCGTGCTGGCGAAGGTCACGCGGCGCATCATGCCGTTTCTCGCCCTGCTCTACTTCGTGAACTATCTCGACAGGGTCAATATCGGCCTGGCCGGCCCCAACGGCATGAACCGCGACCTCGGACTCAGCGCGACCGCGTTCGGGTTCGCCTCGGGGATCTTCTTCCTCGGGTATCTCACCCTCGAAGTACCCAGCAACCTGGCCCTGTACCGATTCGGCGCCCGGCGCTGGCTTGCCCGGATCATGCTCACCTGGGGAATCCTCGCGACCGCCTTGGCGTTCGCGCCGAACCTCACCGCGCTGGTGACCATGCGCTTCCTGCTGGGCATGGCGGAGGCGGGTTTCTTCCCCGGCATCATCTTATATCTGACGTATTGGTTCCCGGCGGCGCAGCGGACCAAGGCGGTGGCGTTGTTCGTCGTCGCGGTTCCGCTGTCCACGGCGGTCGGGTCATCGGTATCCGGGGTGCTGATGACGCAGGGGGACAGGGTGTTCGGCCTCGCCGGCTGGCGGTTCATGCTCCTGGTCGAAGGAATCCCGGCGATCCTGCTGGCATTCGCCACGTGGTTCTACCTCACCGATCGACCCGAGCAGGCGCGATGGCTCACCGACGAGGAGAGGCGATCGCTGACCACGCACATGGACCTCGAACGGCGCGCCATCGAGGCGCAGTCCCACTGGCCGCTGCGTAAAGCCCTGACCCATCCGCGGGTACTCGCTCTGAGCGCCGTGTATTTCGCGATCGTCTACGGGTTGTACGCGCTCGGCTTTTTTCTCCCCACGATCGTCGCCGGGTTCGGCACGCAGTTCGGTACGACGCTGTCGGTCACGCAGGCCGGCTTGGTGACGGCCGTCCCCTACGTCGTCGCGGCGGCCACGATGGTGGCGTGGGCGCGACACGGCGACCGGACCGGGGAGCGGACGTGGCATGTGGCATTGCCGATGATTGTCGGCGGCGTGGCGATCCCGAGCGCTCTGTACCTGGGGAATCCGTACGCCGCGATGGTCGCCGTGACGGTTTGCGCCGTGGGTGTCTTCGCCGCGCTGCCGGCATTCTGGGCGCTGCCGTCGACGTTCCTCACGGGCGCGGCATCAGCGGGGGGGATCGCCCTGATCAACTCGCTGGGCAACGTCGCCGGGTTCGCTGCGCCCTACATCACCGGGCTTCTCAGGGATCTGACCGGCAGCCAGCGCAGCGGGATGTGGGCGGTCGGCGCCGCCATGATCACCGGTGCGCTCGTCGCGCTTCGCCTCGTCGGGTGCTCAGAGACATCTAATTCGGCACGTCGGGGCAGTAGGCGTCAACAGCAGCCCGGGCCACGCGCGCGGCGTCGTCGTGGGTGAACGGCGGCGCCCACGGATTGCCCGATGAGGCGTCTTTGTTCTCCGTGGCCATGATGTCGTCGATGGTCGATTCCAGGGTCTGCGGGCGTGGTGGCAGCAGGGAGAAGCAGACGTGATGGCCGAATTCCAGGTACCGCTGGCGCATGGACTCGTTGCCTTTGTCGGACAGGCCGTAACTGGACAATGCGGTGAAATACCTGCCGTCCGCCCCGGCCGCCTTGGCTGACGGCGTGACCGTCACCGTCTGCGGCCCCGACGACATCGCCGTCCTGTCGCGCATGAAGTAGGTGGCCACGACTCCCAAGGCAAAAAGGACGGCCAGCGCGAGGGATGCTCCGGCTATGGCGTTGCCGACTGCCCGCGACCGGCCCGGCTGCCGCCGGAAGGGCCGCGGCGCGGGTTCCGATTCGGTCGGAGCGTTGTCACCATCGACCGCCATGGGCCTTAGCGTACCGCTACCCGCCCGAATCACCCTCTGCGTCGATCTTGGCAGGGCCAGGAAACCGTTCCCCTCGCCCTGGCGCTACGGTAGGTCTAACCGACTAGGCACATATGGAATGGCGATGTCCACAGAACACGCAATGGTTGAACAGGTCGACAGCGAGGCGGGGAATCCCGATGGCGCCGATGCTATCGGCTCCCGGCTTGACCCGGTGCTGGCCCGGAGTTGGCTCCTGGTCAACGGTTTGCACGCCGACCGCTTCCAAGCCGCGGCGGACTCGCGCGCCGATGTCGTCGTCCTCGACATCGAGGACGCCGTCGCGCCCAAGGATAAGACACCCGCGCGCGACCACGTGATGCGCTGGCTGCGTGCCGGCAATGCCGACTGGGTTCGGGTCAACGGCTTCGGCACCCCGTGGTGGGCCGACGATCTGGCTGCCCTGGCCAGCACCCCGGTGGGCGGGGTGATGCTGGCGATGGTCGAATCGGTGGACCATGTCACCGAAACGGCCAAACGCCTGCCCGGCGTCCCGATCGTGGCTCTGGTGGAAACCGCCCGCGGTCTGGAGCGCATCACCGAGATCGCGGCGACGAAGGGAACTTTCCGGCTCGCCTTCGGCATCGGCGACTTCCGCCGCGACACCGGGCTCGGGGAGGACCCCACTACCTTGGCCTACACGCGGTCTCGATTCACCATCGCCGCCAAGGCGGCCGGCCTGCCCAGTGCGATCGACGGGCCGACGATCGGAGGCAACGCACTGAAGCTCATCGAGGCCACGGCCGTCTCCGTCGAATTCGGGATGACAGGCAAGATTTGCCTGTCGCCCGACCAGTGCGCCGTGGTGAACGAGGGGTTGTCGCCGTCACAGGACGAAATCGGCTGGGCGAAAGAGTTTTTCGCCGAGTTTGAACGCGACGGAGGAGAGATCCGCAACGGGTCGGACCTCCCGCGCGTCGCCCGGGCCACCAAGATCCTCGAACTCGCCCGCTCCTACGGCATCGAGATGTCGGAGTTCGAGGACGAGAAAGTTCACTCGCCGGCACCGTCGGACACCTATCACTACTGATCGCCAGTGACCAGTCTCTAGGCGGCGTGGCGGGCGAGTTCGATGCCGATGCGGATTTCGAGGGCGCTGAGGTTGATGATGGTGGGTGCTCGGGGTGGGGCGGTGGATCGGTAGGTGGCGCCGGTGGGGGTGGTGTAGTCGGCGGTGTGGGTGTGGTG
>CAIYOH010000068.1 GCA_903927745.1 uncultured Mycobacteriaceae bacterium | reverse complement strand
CGACGACATCTGGGCGCCCGCGGGCCGCTACGGCGCGGTCGCACCGGTCGACGGTCGGATCGGGACGGAAACCATGCCGGGTGTGTTCGCCCAGATCGGCACCGAGTACGGCCACAAATACGGCGGCACCAGCTTTGAGCTCTTCGCCAAGATCAGCGAGAAGAACCACGCCCACTCGACCCTGAACCCGTTGGCCGCCTACCAGAAGAGATTCACACTCGAGCAGATCATGAACGATGTGATGATCGCCTACCCGAACACCCGGGCGATGTGCTCGGCCAACTGCGACGGCGCCGCCGCGGCGATCGTGTGCAACGGCGAAACCCTGAAATCCCTGTCGCTGGAACAGCGCCGGCGAGCGGTCAAGGTGTCGGCGTCGGTGCTCACCACCGACCCGTACGAAGAGGGCTGCCAGGTGTTGCCGAACGTCAACACGCTGACCCGCAACGCGGCCAAGACGGCCTACCAGCAGGCCGGCGTCGGCCCGGGCGACCTCGACCTGGTCGAGCTGCACGACTGCTTCGCCACTGCCGAGTTGGTGCACTACGACAACCTGATGCTGTGCGACGAGGGCGGCGCCGCGGACTTCTTCAACTCCGGCGCTACGTGGCGTGACGGCTCGACCCCGGTGAACGTGTCGGGCGGGCTTGAGTCCAAGGGCCACCCGATCGCGGCCACTGGCATCGCGAACATCTGGGAAGTCTGTCATCACCTGCGCGGCGAGGCCGGTGACCGCCAGATCGCGAACGCCAAGGTCGGACTCGCCCACGTGATCGGCCTGGGCTCCGCATGCGGCATCCACATCCTGGAGAAATCAGCGGCCTGAGGGGTTGACCCGCGGGCTCAGGCGGTGGCCGCCCCCGACATCGCCGGAGCGGCGGCGGTGCTGAACTTCAGGGCGGAGTCCTCCACCGGACCCTGATGCAGTCGCTGGTAGTCCGCCTTGTAGTTCATCTCCACCGTCCACGGCCCGATCGTGCCCTGCTGCGGGAACTTCTCGATCGAGCGCTGGACATATCCGGCCTGGAAGTCCAGCAGCGGGCGCGTCGGCATGTTTGGGTCGTTGAGGACCGGGACCACGGTCGTGTAGCCGCGCTGATCCATGAACGCCAGCAGCCGGCACAGATGCTCGCACACCAAATCCACCTTGAGGGTCCACGACGAGTTGGTGTAGCCGAATAGGTAGGCGAAGTTGGGAACGTCGGAAACCATGAAGCTCTTGTAGGCCAGCTTCTGGTGCAGGTCGGGCGGCTGTCCATCAACCGTGAGTTCCACACCGCCGAAGGCCAGCAGTTGCAGCCCGGTAGCGGTGACGATGATGTCGGCCTCGAGTTCCTTACCGGATTCCAGCAGGATGCCGGTGCGGGTGAACCGGACGATCTTGTCGGTGACCACCGAGGCCTTGCCCTTGGAGATCGCCTTGAACAGGTCCCAGTCCGGCACCGCGCACAGCCGCTGGTCCCACGGCTTGTACGTCGGATTGAAGTGCGTGTCGAGGTCGAACCCCTTGGGCAGACCATGCGCGTTGAGGGCGCGGATGATGCGCCGCGACACGGTCGGGTGATTCTGCCCCAGGGCAAAGAGCAGACTCTGGCGGCGCGTGTTGATCGCGCGGGTGAGCCGGTAGGCCAGCATCGCGGGCAGTATCTTGCGCAGCCCGTTGGCGACGGGATCCTTGCGCGGCAGGGGCAGCATGTAGCTCGGCGACCGCTGCAGCATGGTGATGTGGTCGGTGGCGTCGGCCATCGCCGGGATCAGGGTGGCGGCAGTGGCTCCGCTGCCGATCACCACCACCTTCTTGCCCGCATAGTCGAGGTCCTCGGGCCAGAACTGCGGGTGGACGATGACGCCGCCGAAGTCCTCCTCGGCCTCGAAGTGGGGTCGGTGTGCAGCCTCATAGCTGTAGTAGCCGGCCGCCGCGAACAGGAAGCCGCAGGTCACCTCCCACTGCCGGCCGTCCTGTTCGAGGGTGACGGTCCACAGCGCTGTCTGTGAGTCGAAGTTGGCCTGTAACACTTTGTGGCCCAGGTGGATCCGTGACGCAAGGTTGTTTTCTTCGACCACCTCATGGAGGTAGTCGAGGATCTCGGGCGCGTCGGCGATCGCGTTGTCACTCGTCCACGGCTTGAAGGCGTAGGCGAAGGTATGGAGGTCGGAGTCCGAACGGATTCCCGGGTAGCGGAACAGATCCCAGGTGCCGCCGATCGCGTCACGGCCGTCGACGATCGCGAAGGCCCGGCCGGGCTGATCGGTGACCAGGTACCGCCCGAGACCGATCCCCGAGATACCGGCGCCGACGATCAGGACGTCGACATGGCCGGTCAGCGGATGGGTGGGGCGAGTCTGGTTGAGCGAGGTAACAGACATGGACCCTCCCGAGTCGCTCCAGCGAGTAAGCCAATAGGAGGCGGGGCGCCGAGGGGACGGTTCATGACCAACCGTCGGCGCCCCGCCTTGGGAAGATCAGGCGTTGGCGTGCGCCTGTGCGCTGAGCTTTTGGACGCCGGTGACCAGAAGAATCCCGAAGACAGCCTTCGCTGTCAGGTCAATGATCGCGAAGGTTATGACCTCCGCGTCGCGACCGATCGTGTTGGTTCCCTCCGTGCCGAGCAACCACAGGATGGGGTAGATGAACCACAGCACGGTCAGGATCCCCGCGAGCCGGCTGTACAGCCCGGCTACCTCGGCGCCCTGCTCCGCAGCGGCGGCTCGGACCGGGCCCCAGAGCGCCGCCACGACCGCGAGGAAGAAGCCGCACGAGACGCCGAACCATACGTACTTGTGGGCGGGCACGAACGAAATGGTGCCGATGAATCCGGTGACGATCATCAGGACGTCCGCGCCGATCACGGCGCCGACGAGGGCCTGCCGGTCGCGGCCCGCCTCTCCCCCGCTGTGCGCCCGGAGAGCCACGGTGAGCAGACCGATGAGCAACAGCGGCGTGGTGATGATCCAGTCCAGGTAGCGCGCCCAGTACACCAGGTTGAAGGCGGACGTGACGTCGAGGCCGTCCCTGGTCAGCGCGACGGTGGTTTCGCTGAAGATCGCAACGCCCTGACCCAACGCCATCAGCAGATACATGCAGGCCGCGATCGCGCAGACGAACACGCTGGTGATGCGGTGATGCTGCCCGCGGCCCCTGCCGCCGAGACCGAAGATCGCCACGGCTCCCAGCGCCATGCCGATCGTCCCGATCCACAGCCACGTTTGCTGGGTCGACGTTTCCACCAAGCTGCCGTGCATACGAAATCCCTTCATCGAGGTAAAAGCATCCACGGATAGAATAGCGACCTGGGAATGCTGCGTTACCCCAGCCAACAACATGGACGCCGAAATATCGATGCGACGGTCGGACGTCCTCTACGGCTGCTGGGCGGTGAGGCGGATGACGGGCAGTTGCCGGTCGGTCTTGGCTTGATATTTCGCGAAGCGGTCTAATTCCGCGGTGATCAGTTGCCAGGCCTGGTCACGTTCGGTGCCGTGCAGTTCCTCGGCGGTGACATTGTGGGTGCGGCCGTCGACCTCGATGCTTACGCGGTCGGGATTCGCGGCGATGTTGTGGTACCACGCCGGGTTGTTCGCCGCTCCGGCGTAGGCGGCGACGATCAGCCAATTGCCCCGTCCGTCGGGAATGTAGGCCAGCGGTGCTCGGCGTTCAACGCCGCTCTTGGCGCCCACCGTCGTGAGCACCAGCGCCGGCATCGTGCCGAAGGCCTTGCCGGTCTTTCTGATCCGCCCCGCAATCAGACCGTTGAAGACCTTGAGGATCGGTGTCATCGCGGTCGGCATACGGGTGCCACGCGTGCCCTTGGGCGCACTGAAGGTCATGGTGCCTAACTCTTTCCGTGTTGGTGTTCACGCAGAGTCTCGATGAGTGAGCCGAACTTCGGCGTCCAGGGGGTGACGGTGTTGCGCCGCCATCCCATCGCGTCGAAGGGCTCGTTGCGGGCGATCTCCCCGGCCTCCTCGCGGGATGCCACGTTCAGGATGCCGAAGCCCGGCGGAACCGGTGCGGTGCCGGGTGTCATCGGTTCGCCGATACACGGTCCGATCAACAGCAGCTTGCCCTGTTCGAGCATGCGGTGCATGTACTCGTAGTGGATCGCCAGCGGCGTGCGGCCGTCGGGCCCGGGTTGTGGCTCGGACGCCATCGGCAAGGGCGTCATGGTCAAGACATACAACGGCGGCAGGTCGACGGCATTGCCCTGCGCCTTCATCGCTTCGAAGTCGAAGTCGAAGCCGTGGTCCGACGTCACGGCACGGTCCTGCGTTCGATCGCGGGAATGCCCCCCGACGGGTCGTTGATGCCCCAACTCCAGATCACCTCGGGCGTGATGCGGAATCGCTGGCCGGCGCCATCGTCCTCGATGCGGGCCGGGCCGCGGACCTTGATGCCGCGGGGGCTCCACGGGTCCGTCGAGGCGAGGTCGTCGATCACCACCACCGCGATGGGGTTGGCCGCGATGTTGCGGTAGCGGACGGTCTTGGTGATATCGAAGCCCGCGGTGACGATGTCGTCGCCGTCCACCGAAAACCCCACGGCGGCGACGTCGGGGCGGCCCGTCGGTGAGGCCGAGGCGAAGCGCATCAGTGGCTGGCTGCTCAGGTAGGCCAATTCCCGCTCGGTGAACACTGCCACGCGAAATCCCCCTGCCCGGAGTGCAAAGAAGCACGGTACGCACTCGAAGTAACTGCCTCTATGCTCGCCGAAAGACCCACCGACCGCAAGAACGCACCCGAACGTGCGTGCCCGACCCCGGAGGCGCCCATGACGATTCACCTGGCCGGACCCGTTGAGGCCACCGCCATGACGGCCGTCAACAACTGCGCCGTCACCCACACCACCGACGGTCCGCGCGCGGCCGCCGGCGACAACGCCGAATGCCGGATCGTCCGCGAGATGCTCGGCCATCTGGGCGACAAGTGGACCCTGCTGGTGATCCTGTGCCTGAGCGCCGGCCCGCTGCGCTTCAACGCCCTGCAGCGCGCGGTGGTCGGCATCTCACACCGGATGCTCACCGTCACGCTGCGCAAGCTCGAACGCGACGGCCTGGTGCAACGCACGGTCTACCCCGAGGTGCCGCCGCATACCGCCTACGCCCTCACCCCGCTCGGGGTGAGCTTCACCGAGCCGGTGCTGGCGATCGCGAATTGGGCGATCGCCGCGCAGCCCCGGATCGAGCGGCACCGGGCACGCTTCAACACCTGATCAGGCAGGGGTGGGAAAATCATTCGACTCTCGCTGCCCAACAACGTCGTCAAGTCCGTGACGGCACGCTTCACGGCCGAACCGCCGGCCGTCTACAGCGCCACACCGGGGTCGAACACGGACGCGGCCTGGCGCCGCGGCCTCCGCGCGTTACTGTCTATCGGGCGGCTCCCGCTCACCCGCCGGTAGAAGGTGCAGCTCATCCATGACCGAGACATCGGTGCTCGAATCTCGAGTCGGCCACTTCTACCAGATGGATGGAACCTATCTGGTCGGCCGAGAGAAACTTCGTGAGTACGCCCGCGCCGTTCAGGATTATCACGGGGCGCACTGGGACCTCGCCGCCGCCGCGGATCTGGGATACCCGGGTCTGGTGGCGCCGCTGACCTTCACCTCGGTGCCCGGAATGGCCTGCAATCGCCGGATGTTCGAGTCGGTGGTCGTCGGTTACGACACGTACGTGCAGACCGAAGAGATCTTCGAGCAGCACCGCCCGATCGTGGAGGGCGACGAGCTACACATCGACATTGAATTGTCGTCGGTGCGCAGGTTCGCGGGCAGGGACCTGATCACGGTGACCAATACGTTCACCGACGCCGCCGGCGAGCGGGTGCACACCCTGCACACCACCGTCGTCGGCGTCACCGCCGAGGACGTCAACCCGGCGGTCAAGGCAGCGGCGGCGAGCAAGATGATGCACGACCTGGACATCCTGGGAATCGCCCGCTCCGACGCCGAGTACCACAAGACACTGCGTCCCGAGGGTACGGTTCGGGTCGCCGAGGGAGGCGCCACCCGGACGCCGGGGACGGCGCGCTTCGAGGACGTGAAGGTCGGAGACGAGCTGCCGGCGCATCAGACCCGGGTGTCCCGCGGCGACCTGGTGAACTATTCGGGCGTCGCGGGCGATGCCAATCCGATTCACTGGGACGAGGACATCGCCAGGCAGGCCGGGCTGTCCGACGTGATCGCCCACGGAATGCTCACCATGGGTTTGGGGGCAGGATTCGTGTCCGCGTGGTCGGGGGACCCGGGAGCGGTCACCCGCTACGCCGTGCGGCTGTCCCAACCCGCAATCGTCTCGGCCGCGGCGGGGGCGGACATCGAGTTCAGCGGCCGGGTGAAGTCGCTGGACCCGGCCACCCGTTCCGCGGTGGTCATCGTCGCCGCGAAGTCCGACGGCCGCAAGATCTTCGGCTTGGCGACGGCTAACATCCGCTTCCGTTGAGATGACACGACGCGGCGGGGCCGACCCTAGGTAACGTCGACCGAGATCGACGGCCAGCCGGTGGCGCCGTCGGGCGCCGGGTCGTGCGCATCCCCGGTCTGCGGCGCGCCGGTGTTGTCGGTGGCGCGGGCGGTGAGTGTGTGGCGTCCCGGTGTGGCCTGCCAGTCGAACGTCCACAGCCGCCACGTGTCACTGGAGTACGCGGCTCCGAGCTTGGCGTGCTGCCACGGACCGTCGTCGACGCGTACCTCGACGGCGGTGATACCGCGGTGCTGCGCCCAGGCGACACCCCCGACGGTGACCGTTCCCGCGGCGACGCGGCCCCGGTCGCGGGGGACGTCGATCCGCGAGCCCGTCTTGATCGGTGCCTTCGCCGACCACCCGAGGTTGGTCCAGTAGGCGTGCGCCCGGTCGAAGCGGGTCAGCTCCAGGTCGACCACCCATTTGGTGGCCGAGACGTAGCCGTACAGTCCGGGCACCACCAGCCGGGCAGGGTAGCCGTGTTCGGCCGGCAGCGGCACCCCGTTCATCCCGATGGCCAGCATAGAGTCGCGGTCGTCGGTGAGCGCCTCGACCGGCGTGCCGACGGTGAAACCGTCGACGGAGGTGGACAGGACCATGTCGGCATCGGCGTGGATTCCGGCTTCACGCAAGAGATCCCGTACCCGGTAGCCCGTCCAGGTGGCATTCGAGATGAGATTGCCGCCGACGGGGTTGGACACGCACATCAGGGTGACGACCTTCTGCACCGGCTCGAAGCGGGCGAGGTCGGCGAAGGAGAGGGTGATCTCGCGATCGACCATGCCGTGGATGCGCAGCTTCCAGTCCGCGCGGGACAGCTGCGGCGCGCGCAGGGCCGTGTCGATCCGGTAGAAGTCGGCGTTGGGCGTGATGAAGCTGGGCAGCCCGGCGGCGGCGGGTTGCACGTCGGGTGGAATCGGAGGCGTCGGAGCGGGCACCGCCGGCAGGGCGACCCGCTCGCGTTCACCGGAGACCGACTGCAACCGTCGGCTGGCGACGATGCCACCCACGCCGCTGGCCACACCCGCCCCGAGGGCTGCCATCGTCATCAGCCAGCGACGCCGACCCTGATCGTGCCGGGCATCGTCGGGTTCGGGCCCGTCGGGACCGGCACTCGCCCGCGCGGCGGTGAGCAGCCGCAGCACCCCGACACCGCACAGCACGCCCACGATGGTGGGGATCACATCGAGCGGCCGGGCCCCCACCTGGGCCAACACGGCAACGCATCCCGCCGCCCCGGCTGCCAACATCGCCAGCGTGCCCCAGGGGATCCGCCGGGATTCCCCGATGGCGGCCGCCGCCGCGAGGATCGCGATGACGACGAGCATCGTCGTCGCCAGGAACAACTTGTCGGACGTTCCGAAGGTCTGGATCGCCCATTCCTTCACCGGTCCCGGTGTTAGGTTCACCACCGCTGTGCCGACCGCGGTGCGGACGTCGCTGGCCGGCGACACGAACGCCGAGACCAGCTGAGTCACACCGAGGGTGACAGCAGCGGCCGCCACGCCCGCGCCCATCCGCGCCGTGATCGAAGGAGAGGGCATACCCATCACGGTACCCGGCTTCGTCGCGCTACAGGTTGACGTGATCGACGACGGCGTCGAACGCGTTGAGGATGAATTGATCCGTGTCGAGATCGGCCGACACCGGCTGCGACGACTGTTTGACGAAGGCGACGCCGCGGCGGCGATCGACGTAGATCCACTGCCCGTGGATGCCGATCGCGGTGATGGCCTCCCGGCCCGTGGTGTGGCGGATCCACCACTGCGCGCGGTAACTCCAATCGGTGGCCATCGCGCTGAGCGCTTCGGGGCCGCGCGCGAACGCCGCGCGGTCGCCGCCGCTCTCCAAGGTGTCGATGATGGCGGCCGGGACCACCTGACGGCCGTCGACGGTGCCGTCGTTGAGGAGCATCATGGCGAAGCGCGCCAGGTCGCGGGGAGCGGCGTTGAGTCCACCGCCGGCCACCAACGTCCCCACGGGGTCCAGCAGGACATACGTCTCGGCCTCGGTGCCCAACGCGCGCCACAGCACGTCGGACATCAACTCCTGGAACGACCGACCGGTGACCCGGTTGGTGACCCAGTTGACGACATCGGTCTTGGGGGTCTGGTACCGGAAGACCTCGCCGTGCCGGTGAGCCGGATCCTTCTCGAGGGTGAGCAGGAAGTCGTAGAGGGTGTCGGCGACGGACGTGCCGTCCAGCAGGCCCAGCGCTCGCCCGTAGCGCCAGATGCCCGAAGCGGGGTCGGCGTAGTCCTCGCTGAAGTCGCAGGAGTTCACCATGTCGAGGACCTGGCCGACGGTGGCCTCGGCGAATGCGGAGGCGGCGGCGAGTTCCGGCACCACGTCGGTGACGCGCGTGTGCTCGTCGAGCAGGCCGTCGGCGACCGCCATCAGCGCGAACAAACCGGCAAAGGACTTGGTGCACGACATCATCTGGTGCGGTTGTGTGGCATGCATGCCGTTGGCGTAGTGCTCGTACACCAGCCGCTCGGGCGTGAGAACGAGGAATGAGTCGGTGTAGGTCTCCCGGAGGAACGCCGGGAAGTCCGCCACGCTGCCGTCGGTGCGGGGGAAGGCGACTCGGGAGATGCCGGGGTCGATGTCGACGTTCAGCGGGCGCACGGTGTCGCTGGTGCGCACCGGCGCCGACGGAAAGACGGTGCGCATGTGCTGGTACGACCATCGGTTGTACGGGGCCGCCATGAAAGCGTTGGAGCGGTTGACCCGCTTGTCGGGCGGCGGGGGGAAGCCCTGCATGAGGCCGAGCTCGTGGGCTGTCGCGTAAGGGCCGTCCGTCACTGTCGAATCCTCAGGCCGTCGGTGTCAGACGGGGTAGGTGACTCCGGTCAACTCCTCGGACACTGTCCACAGCCGCTCTTGGATGGCCACGTCGTGCGACTGTTTCGACGAGCTGGCCACCTCCGGGTAGCCGCGGAACTCGCGGAATCCGGTGGGCCCGTAGTACTGGCCGCCCTTGACCGTGGGGTCTGTGGCGGCACGCAGCGTCGCCAGCGCGCCCATCTCGGAGGTGTTGAGCACCTTCCCGAAGATCCACTTGACCCCGGGGAGTTCGTAGCCGGGGATGTGGCGGCTGAGTTCGGTCGCGGCCACCCCGGGATGCGCGGCCACCGCGATGGTTGTCGCCTTCGCCGCAGCCAGGCGGCGCTGCAGGTCGTAGGCGAACATGAGGTTGGCCAGCTTGGACTGTCCGTAGGAGGGCACGCGGTCGTACTTGCGGTGCTGCCACTGCAGGTCGTCGAAGTCGATCTTGGCCCGGATGTCGTGGGCGATGCTGGCGACCACCACCACCCGCGATCCGTCGACCGCAAGGAGGTTCTTCAGCAGCAGGCCAGTCAGGGCGAAATGGCCGAGGTGGTTGGTGCCGAACTGCAATTCGAATCCGTCCGCCGTGGTCGACTTCGGCGGATACATCACCCCGGCGTTGTTGATCAGCAGGTCGATCCGCGGATAGGCGGCGGCCATCTCCGCAGCCGCATCCCGCACCGACGCCAGTGACCCGAGGTCGAGTTTGTGTACCGTCACCTCGGCGCCGGGAGTGAGTTGGCGGATCCGGTCGGCGGCGGCGGCGCCCTTCGCGGTGTCTCGCACCGCCATGACCACCTTGGCTCCCTTGGCGGCCAGGGCGCGTGCGTTGTCGAAGCCCAGACCGGAGTTGGAGCCGGTGATGATCGCCAGCTTGCCGGTCTGATCGGGAGCGTCTTTCTCGGTCCATGCCATGCCCAGAACATACTGCCGATCCGGCGCTTCTGCGCGGCGGCACCCGCCGACCGACCCGTCGGGAGGCACTCGTCTCTCAACGACGACCACGTGGACGATGTGGTCGAGATCCTGGAAGTCGTCGGCACTTCGCGTATAGAGCGGCAGCCCGGCAGCCAGCGCGGTCGCCGCGATCAGGAGGTCGACCGCGCGCCGCCGGGGCTGGCGGCCACCTGCCACAATGGCGGCGTAGATCCGCCCGTACGCCCTCGCGAAATCACCGTCGAACGGCACGGGCTCCACCCACGATTCCAGTTGCTGCAGCCGATCCTGACGTCGCGCCCGTTCGGCGGGCTCGTCGGTGGCGTGCGGCCCAGCGGACAGTTCGGCCATCGTGACCGCGCTGACAGATGCCTGGTCGGGCAGATCGGCTGGTCGATCACCACCGACGTGTCGAGCAGGCCAGTCTTCGTCTCAGCGATGAGGGTTGACGTCTTGGTCGACGTAGCTGTCGAGATCCTCACGCAAACGCTGGTAGTCGATGCGGGGGGAGCCGCGGAACGTGGCCGCCAGCGCTGGCCCGTTCACGACGCGGCGACGCCGCAGCGGTAGGAGTTCCCCGACGGGAGCGCCGTTGCGCGTCACGATGAAGGCCTCGCCCTGATCGAGTCGACGCATGATGTCCCCGCTGTTGTTTCGCAGCTCACGCTGGCTGATCTCGCTGCTCACGGCCCTCCTGTAGCGCGTGTGCGACACCGGGGCGCACGATCCGGGTCCCGATGGAGACTCGTGATGAGCTTGCTGCGCGTAGCGAGAGCGAGACGATGTTGCACGCCGAGCGGGATGCCACGCGCGCCGACGCACCAGATCGACCGCGCACTCGCGCTGATCCTGGGCATCTGCGGCTCATGGCCTTCCGCCGATCAGTCCGCCTCAAGCCGGGCGCGGATTGCGGCCAGCCGCTGCCGCAGGTCGTCTTCGGTGATCACGCCGCGGGCGAGCAGCGAGTGCGCCAGGCTGACCAGCTGGCTCTCCGGGTAGGGCAGGTCGGCGTACCGGGTAGCCGATAGGGCGTCTTCCTCGTCGCGGCGTTCCTTGAAGCTGAACCGGAGTTCGTCGTCGGTGGAGCACGAGCGGTCGAGGATGTCACACAGCCCGTCGAGGCTGGTCTTCCACGGCGGCACCGGGTTCTCCACGCCGTACTTGGCCGCCATGATCGGCCAGGACTGGTTGCGCTCGGCGATCTCGTCGAGGACGACGAAATCCTCCCCGGCCACCTGGGTGGGGGTCCGCTCGCTCATGTCCGTTGACTCACTCCGCGATCGGGCGGATGGCCGGGCGCACCAGCGTGCTGACGTTAGTGGTGACCCCCGGCTTGGGTAGCGCGACTCCGATGAGGCTGTCGCGGGTGAGTATCTCGGCGAGTCGGTCCTCGGTCCAGCCCTCGGTGCCCGCCGGGCGCATCGGCATCACCATGAAGCGGTGCTTCTGGTTGGAGTCCTCCACCCGCACCTCGACACCCTCGGGCAGCTCCAGGCCGAACTCCGAGAGCACCTGACGGGGCCAGCGCACGATCCGGCGGCGGTAGTTGGGGGTGCGGTACCACTCCGGGGAGTTGCCCAGGATCGGCCGCGGGTAGCAGGAGCACAGCGCGCAGACGATGACGTGATGCACCGTCGGGGTGTCCTCGAGCACTTTGAAGGCGGCGAAGTCGCTCGGGGTGCCGAAGCCGGTGGGATCGAGCCAGTCGACACCGACCTCCTTGGACGCGGCCAGCGGATCGTTGAGCACGAGTTTTTTGAACTCCGGGTCCAGCCAGGCCTTCGCCACCAGCCTCGCGGCCGGCGTCGGGCCGATCTGCTCGGCGAACTCGGTGAACACTCGATGCTCGGCGGCGGTGAACAAGCCCTTCTCGATGCACAGCTCGCGCAGCGCGATCTCAAGGACTTCGAAGTCGGTGATCTCATCGACCATCGGCTTGACGGTGCGGATGTGGTCGCCGTCGATGCTGTGGTCGTGACCGTGGTCAGACATGGGGGATGGGTTTCCTTTCACCACGCAGGGGTATCCGAGGGCGGGCCGGCGCTCAGCCGGCCGCGGCCAGCCAGCGCTCGGGAATCTCGGTCTGCAGGGTGTCGTTGGCCGGGCCGGTGTAGGTGTCCCACAACTGCGCCTGGTTGAACCGCACGATGTACATCCACTCCGGCTTGACGTCTTCGCGGCCCCAGGTCTCGTCCTCGGGAGCCGGAGTCTCATAGGTGACCTCGGCGATGACCCCCTGCGCGCCGCGGCAGTACTCCGGGGTCCGGGTGTAGAACATCGCCGGCAGGTCCCGCACCGTCACCGGGTCACCAACCTCGAACTTCGCCTTGCCGGCTTGCCCGGCGTACATCGCCGGATCACCTTTGCCCATCGCCTCGATGTGGTTGCGATTGCGCTCGACCGTGGAGCCGTCGCCTTCGAACTTCGGCGCCGCATCGGGGAGACGGCCGTTCAAGCCCCCGGCGTAGCGCTCCTGCACCTCGACCAGTCGCTCGGTCAACTCACCCCAGGTGATGTACTTCTTCTCGATCAGCACCCGGCCCACCGACCACAGCCAGCGGCTGTAATACGGCAGCCCCAGGTAGTTCGCGCGACCCACGTCGACGTTGCCCAGTCGCCGGCGCTCCTCGGACACCCAGATGCCCCGCCAGCCCAGCACCTCGCAGAGCACATAGGTCATCAGCTCCCACTGCTCTTCCTCTTTGTTCTCGTAGAGGTGCGGGAAGTCCAATTCGCCACCCACGTCATGCGGCGTCTTCATGTACGCGAGCCACTGCTCGTGGGTGATCTCGTCCGGGGTCGGCCATTCCGGCACCTCCGGATACGTCGTCTTGAGCCGGGAAACCAACGCCAACTGTGCTGCACGCTCGGCGGCTGTACCCATGGCCGTCCCTTCGGTCATACGTCCCCGGCCACAGGCTAGTCCTGACATCCGTGATCGGCGAGGCAACCGTTACCTCTACAACGCCAACAGCCGTACCAGCCCGATCAGGCCGACGATCACGATCACCACGCGCAGCGCCGTCGGTGACAGTCGGCGTCCGTACCGGGCACCCAACAATCCACCCAGCGAGGATCCCACCGCGATCACCCCGACGACGGTCCAGTTGATCCGGCTGGAGGCAGCCAAGACGTATCCCGTCGCGGCGACGATATTGACCAACAGCGCCAGCAGATTCTTGGCCGCGTTCATCCGTTGAAGATCCTCTGGAAGCAATGCGCCCATCAGCCCGACGAGCAGAATGCCCTGTGCCGCGGTGAAATAGCCGCCGTAGATCCCGACGAGGAACGTGCCGAAGGCAAGGGCTGCCATCCGGCGCGCGGATACGTGATGAACCGAGCGGCCCGCGGCCTCGGCCCGTCGGCGGGCGTAGGCCTGGATTCGCGGTCCCAGGACCACCAGGATCAGCGCCATGACCAGTAGCACGGGCACGATCCGGGTGAATACTTTCGCCGGCAGGTGCAATAGCAGGAACGCCCCGATCGCGGCCCCGACGATCGATGCGGGGATCTGCCAGCGCAGCCGCTGCCACTGCCCGGCGAGCTCGGCCCGGTACGCCCACGTCCCTGTCACCCCGCCGGCCACCAGGCCGACAGCGTTGGACATCGTCGCGGTCACCGGGGGGAGGCCCAGTGTCACCAGTGTCGGTAAGGTGATCAGCGTGCCTGAACCCACCAACGAGTTGATCGCACCCGCGGCAAACCCGGCCACGGCGATCACGACTATCT
>CAIYOH010000067.1 GCA_903927745.1 uncultured Mycobacteriaceae bacterium | reverse complement strand
GATCTCCTCGGGTGACACCTCGATGGCGCACAGCACCGTGCCGCCGAGGCGGCTGCGTACCGTCGCCATTCTCTCCAGCACGCCCGTCGGCAGCACCAGGTCGTCGGGCAGCAGCACCGCCACGGCGTCCTCGTCGTCGGACAGGCTGGACTCCACGCACCCGATCGCGTGCCCGAGCCCCAGCGGTAAGCGCTGGACCACCGACTCGACCTTGATCAACTGCGGCGCCCGGCGCACCTTGGCGAGCATCGCCTCCTTGCCCCGCGCCGGGAGGGTTCCCTCGAGCACCAGGTCTTCGACGAAGTGTGCGACGACGCCGTCCTTGCCCTCGGATGTGACGATGATGAGCCGTTCGGCGCCGGCCTCGGCCGCCTCGGCGGCGACCAGCTCGATGCCCGGGGTGTCGACAACCGGCAGCAGTTCCTTGGGAATCGTCTTCGTCGCGGGCAGAAAGCGGGTACCGAGTCCAGCGGCGGGCACGACCGCCGTGCGCGGGATCCCCGCATGTGGACCTGACATCGCTCTCACCTTAATCGCTCCCACCTCAGACGGGGCTCGATGTCGGGGTTCTGTCATCGTTGGGGTGTGCCGACCACGAGCAAGGCCGACTTGCGGGAACAACTGCTGGCCGCACGCCGTGGCGTTCCCGACGAGATCCGGGCCGCCGAGGCGCGACTTCTCGAGGAGCACCTTGACCGGCTCGCGCCCCGGGGCGGCACCGTGTGCGCCTACGTGCCGGTGGGCACCGAACCGGGGACGATCGGCATGCTCGACGCGTTGCTGCGACGGGCTGGGCGGGTGTTGCTGCCGGCCGCGCGCACCGCCGCCGACGGCACCCCGCTGCCGCTGCGCTGGGGCGAATACCGGCCCGGCGCACTGAACCGTGCGCGCTGGGGGCTGCTCGAGCCGCCCGAGCCCCTGCTCCCGGAGTCGACCCTGGCCGACGCCGGACTGGTGCTGGTGCCGACGCTGGCCGTCGACCGCCGCGGGGTACGACTGGGCCGCGGCAGCGGCTTCTACGACCGCTCCCTGGGTGAACGGAGCCCGCACGCCCGGCTCATCGCGGTGGTGCGCGACGACGAGGTACTCGACGAACTACCGGCCGAACCGCACGACGTGCGGATGACCGAGGCCCTCACCCCGCATGGCGGCGTGGTCACGTTGGGGCATTAGCACTTCAGACGTTAGAGTGCTAACAACGGCTGCGACGATCGGGAGGTTTGTGTGCCGACTTACAGCTACCAGTGCACCGAGTGCGGCGACCGCTTCGACATCGTGCAGGCCTTCACCGATGACGCGCTGACCACCTGCGAGCACTGCTCGGGCAGGCTGCGCAAGCGGTTCAACTCCGTCGGCGTCGTCTTCAAGGGCAGCGGTTTCTACCGCACCGACAGCCGGGAATCCGCCGGCGCCAAGGCTTCGGCCGCAGGGTCGGCAGACGGTTCGGCGAGCGACTCGGGCAGCGGTTCGGGGAAGGGCGAAAAGTCCGGATCAGGTGAGAAGTCCGGATCAGGCGAAAAGTCCGGGTCGACCGAGAAGTCCGGATCAGGTGAGAAGTCCGGGTCGGGCGAAAAGTCCACCAGCACATCCACCTCCACCCCGTCGTCCCCGTCGTCCCCGTCGTCGAGTCCGGCCGCCACGACGTAACCGGGTTATCCACAACGGCAGCGCCGACCGTAGTCCCGGTCGCTGTGTCGCGCCTACCGTTGCGGCATGGGTGACTCACCACTGAATCCGACACTGATGCGTCGGCTGTCGGCGTCACTGCGCCCAGACTGGACACGCACCGTGCTGGCCCGCCGACTCGCCGCGGGCGGTCTCGTCGTGCTCGCCGGCGTCGCGACACTGCGATCCAACCCGGAAGCCGACTACGCCGACGTCGTGGTCGCCACGCACGATCTGCGCCCCGGCACCGCTCTGACCGCTGACGACGTTCGTCTCGAAAAGCACCCGACGACAACCGTTCCCGACGGCTCGCGGGCCGACGCGGGCAGTGTGATCGGCGCGACCGTGGCCGGCCCGGCCCGCCGCGGCGAAGTCCTCACCGACGTCCGGTTGCTCGGCAGCCGGCTGGCCGAGTCGACAGCCGGACCCGGCGCGCGCATCGTGCCCCTGCACTTGGCCGACAGCGCCCTGATCGACCTGGTGCGCGTCGGCGACGTGGTCGACGTGCTCGCCGCACCCACGGCGGGCGCCCCGGACACCGCTGCGCCGGCCTCGAAGGTGGTGGCCACCGACGCCGTCGTGGTCCTCGTGTCAGCGCAGCAGAAGAACCCGTCGGCGGACGGCGAACGCGTCATCCTCGTCGCGCTGCCCGCTCGGGCGGCGAACACGGTTGCCGGCTCGGTATTGGGTCAGGCGGTGACCCTCACTCTGCACTGATGACCGCGACAGTCGCCCGCGGACTTGTGGCACACTAATGTCCGGCCGGATTCCGACCGGTTCAGTCTTCTCAAGAAGGGTGCCACCGTGCTAAAAGGTTTCAGGGAATTCCTCGCCCAGGGCAGCATCGTTGATTTGGCCGTCGCGGTGGTCATCGGCACGGCCTTCACCGCCTTGGTCACCAAGTTCACCGAGAGCATCATCACGCCGTTGATCAACCGGGCCGGAGTGAACCAGCAGACCGACGTCAGCATCCTGAAAATCGGCATCGGCGGCGGCCAGACCATCGACCTGAACCTGCTGCTGTCGGCCGCGATCAACTTCCTGATCATCGGGTTGGTGGTGTACTTCTTCGTCGTGCTGCCCTACGAAAAGTGGCTCAGGCGCAGTGCGCCTGCGAAGAATGAGGTCGAACTGCTGACCGAGATCCGCGACCTGCTCGCCCAGCGCGACGGCGGCTCGCCGGCGAAACCCCACGCGGACATCAAGTCCGGCTAACCGCACACCGCGGTCCGGGTCAGATCTCCAGGCTGGACAGTTGACCGGCGATCTGGGCGGCCAACGGATTCAGCGTGGCCATTCCGTCGCGCACCGCGTACCGGGATCCGGCGAGATTGACCACCAACGTGCTGCCGGACACGCCGGCCAGCCCGCGGGACAGCCCGGCGTCGATGATCCCCGCCGCCAGACCGGAGGCCCGAATCGCTTCGGCGATACCCAGGATCTCCCGGTCGAGGATGTCCCGAGTGGCCTCCGGGGTGACGTCGCGCGGTGTGACGCCCGTCCCGCCGACGGAGACCACCAGGTCCACCCCGCCGATCACCGCGGTGTTCAGCGCTTTGCGGATCTCAGCCTCGTCGGCAGCGACGGCCACCACGGCGTCGACGACGAAGCCCGCCTCGGTGAGCAACTCGGTGACCAGCGGGCCGCTCTGGTCCTCGTCCCCGTGGGCGGCGCGGTCGTCGACGACCACCACGAGCGCCCGGCCGAACACCACCTTGTCCCCCGCTTCGACGGGCGCCACCGGGTAGGTGCGATCCGAGGGTCCCGCCTCGGAGGACTCGACGGGCGTCACTGATCCGCTTTCCCGAGGGTGACCGGAACGGAGCGGTCACCCCCACCGGGATCCTGGAAGGTCAGGGTCACCTTGTCGCCGGGCGCTTTGGAGCGCACGGCCGCCACCAGCGCGTCGGCGCTGTTGATGGGGCGATCGTCAACCTTGGTGACCACAACCCCCTTGGGCAAACCCGCGGTCGCGGCGGCACCGCCCGCAACCACCTCCATGATCTTGGCCCCGGGGGTGCCCTTGTCGGTGGTGACCTGTACGCCCAGCGAGGCGTGCGTGGCCTTCCCGGTACTGATCAACTCGTCGGCGATGCGCTTGGCCTGGTCGACTGGAATCGCGAAACCGAGGCCGATCGAGCCGCTCTGGGCTTCCGTCGAATCGGAACCCAAGGTGGCGATCGCCGAGTTGATACCCACCAACTGGCCGCTCATGTTGACCAGCGCACCGCCGGAGTTGCCGGGGTTGATCGCGGCGTCGGTCTGAATCGCGTCCAACACGGTGTTCTGGTTCGCCGAATCGCCGGTGGTGGACACGGGCCTGTTCAACGAGCTGACGATTCCGGTGGTCACCGTGCCCGCCAACCCCAGCGGCGACCCGATCGCCACCACCGGCTGGCCAACCCGCAGATCCGAGGACGATCCCAGCGAGACCGGGGTGAGACCGGACACTCCCTGCACTCGAATGACGGCAATGTCGCTGGTGGGATCCGCGCCGACCACGGTGAACGGCGCGGTGCGGCCGTCGGAGAACGTCACCGTCGTCTTCGGCGCCTTGCCGGGGTCAGCGGGCTTGCCGGGATCAGCGGGCTTGCTGGGATCT
>CAIYOH010000066.1 GCA_903927745.1 uncultured Mycobacteriaceae bacterium | reverse complement strand
CCGGTATGCCAGGTTGCATCACTGTCGACAGGGCCCCGAATTCCCCTGATCCGGTGCCCTTGGGGCAGCTGCTGGCCCACGCCCGCGAGAGCGCGGTGCCGTTCTCCGGTGTCGTCTGGCGCAGTGCTGGACGGGGTCCCGACGAGTCGGCCGCCGAATCTGCCGCGCGGTTGGAGACCGAGATAGCCCACCTGCTCAGCGCGGTGCACGCCGTGCAGGGCGATGGGCCGGTCACTCTTCCCGGCGGGCTGTGGATCATCACCGAAGGTGCCGTCGCGACCGAATCCGGCGAGCCGGTCGACCCGGTGCAGGCGGCGTTGTGGGGCCTCGGACGCACGATTGCCCACGAGGAGCCGACCGTGCACTGCCACCTGGTCGACCACGACGGATCGGAGGAGGCCGTGCGGTCGCTGGTCGGCCTTCTCGGCGCGCCGACCACCTCCGGCGCGGAACCTGAACTTGCGTTTCGGCATGGCAAAGTCCTGGCGCCCCGGTTGCTGCCGTGGGCGCGCAGCGGTCATCTCGCGCTACCCCGGGCAACCGATTACGTCCTGGCGCCCACGGAACGTGGCGCGATCGACAACCTGCGTCTGACCGAGACTGACGTGCCGCCGCCGGGCGAGGGCTCCGTGCAGGTTCGGGTGGAAGCCGCCGGCCTGAACTTCCGGGACGTGCTCAATGTGCTGGGCCTCTATCCGGGCGATCCGGGCCCGATCGGCGGTGACTTCGCGGGCGTCGTCACCGAACTGGGTCCCGGCGTCACCGGACTCGAGGTCGGCCAACGCGTGTTCGGCTTCATGCAGGGCGCGTTCGCCAGCCGATTCACTGTGCCTGTCCAGTTGCTGGCGCCGGTGCCCGACGCGGTGAGCGCGGCGGCGGCCGCGACCATTCCGGCCGCGGCACTCACGGCCCGGCTCGCCTTTGACTGGGCGCAGCTCAAGCCCGGTGATCGCGTCCTCATCCATGCCGCGAGCGGTGGTGTCGGATTGGCCGCCATCCAGATGGCGCAGCGTCGGGGTGCGATCGTCTTCGCCACGGCGAGCACCTACAAGCGCGCGGCACTTCGCAAGCTGGGCGTGACATACGTCTACGACTCGCGCAGCACGGATTTCGCTGATCACATCCTGGCCGACACCGATGGTGCGGGCGTCGACGTTGTACTCAACAGCCTGACCAATGAGGGTTTCGTCGACGCGACCGTGCGGGCCACCGCACGTAACGGCCGGTTCGCCGAGATCGCCAAGCGGGACATCTGGACGCCGGAGCAGATGGCGGCGATCCGTCCTGACATCGCCTACGAGATCGTCGCTCTGGATGCGACGACTGTGCATGAGCCCGAGCGGATTCGCGGGCTCCTGGCCGAGGTTTCGGACGGGTTGACCAGTGGCGAGTGGACGTCGCTCCCCGCGGAGATCTACCCGCTGACCGAGGCGAAGACGGCGTTCCGCCGCATGCAGCAGGCGCGGCACATCGGCAAGATCGTGCTGCAGATGCCGAACGCGCTTCAGCCGCGCGTCGATCGGAGCTACCTGGTCACCGGCGGACTCGGCGCAATCGGCCTGCATATGGCGGGCTATCTCGCCCAACTCGGTGCCCGCAATATTGTGGTGAGCAGCCGGCATGCGCCCGATGCGGACGCACAACGGGTACTCGAGGACATTGCCGAGCGCTGCCGGTGCCGTATCCACACCTTCGTGGCCGATGTCGGCGACGAGGTGCAGGTCGTACGACTGCTGGATCGTATCCGTGCCGAGCTGCCGCCGCTCGCGGGTGTAGTGCATTTGGCGGGCGTGCTTGACGACGCCCTGCTGCCTCAGCAGACCCCGGAGCGGTTCCGGACCACGTTGGCGCCCAAGGCGTTCGGAGCCTGCTACCTGGACCGGTTGACCAGGGACGACGAACTGGACTTCTTCATCGTGTCATCCTCGGTGGCGGGCTTGCTGGGTTCACCCGGCCAGGCCAACTACGCGACCGCCAATGCCATGCTCGACGGTCTGGTCGCGGACCGAAAGGCGCATGGCTTGCCGGCGACCAGCGTTCAGTTCGGTCCCTGGGCCACCGGGGGCATGGCCTCGTCGGCGGCCGCGCGCGCCAATCTCGGCGTGCAGGGTCTGGTTCCGCTGGAACCGGCGGCCGCGCTCACCGCGCTCGCCGAGGTCGTCGCCAACGGAACCGGGCAGGCAGCGGTCGTCGGGGCCAACTGGCAACGTGCCGCGAAACTGCTGGGCGGTTCTCGTCCACCGATTCTCGACCTCGTGTTGCCGAGCGCCGTCGTGGACACGGTCGGAGACAACGAGGTGCTCACGCAACTCTACGAGGTGCCCGATGCGCAGCGAGCCAAATTCCTGACCGAGTTCCTGCAGCGCGAAGTGCAGGGCTTCCTGCGACTCGCGCAATCGCCGGCCCCCACCAGCCGGTTCCTGGACCTGGGTACCGATTCCCTGATGGCCGTCGAGCTCCGCAATCGGTTGTCCAGCCAGTTCGGCGGCGCGTTCACGATCAGCGCCACCGCCGTGTTCGACTATCCGACGATCGGCGGGCTGGCCGAGTATCTCGCAAGTCAGCTGCCCGAGTCCCGATCACCCGAGGATCCGGCAGCGGGTCCGGACCGGATCTGACGGGTTCTACAGCCGGGCCAGGTCGTACGCTGCGAGCCGGTCGATCAGGACGTGCAGGTGGTCCTGCGACGAACCCAGGGTGTGCTCGATCGCGGTGAGCCGGGCCGCGTAGTGGCCGACCGCGTACTCCGCCGTCACACCGATTCCGCCGTGCAGCTGGATCGCCTCCTGGGCGATGTGCCGACCCGACCGGCCGATCTGCAGCTTGGCCCGCGACGCGATCAGCGGATCGAGATCGCCGTCGGCGATGGACATCGCGGCGTACAGGCTCATGCTGCGGGCCAGCTCCAGCGACACGTACATGTCGGCAGCGCGTTGGGTGAGGGCCTGGAACGTGTTGAGCGTGACCCCGAATTGCTTGCGGGTCTTGAGGTAGTCGGTGGTCATGCGCAGCGCTTCTTCCATGGCGCCGACCGCTTCGCAGCACAGCGCAGACTGGATCTTGATGATGGTGTCGCGGATGGCGCCGGAGGCGTCCTGCGCCGCACCCCCGAGGGGTTCGGCCGGGGCGTTGTCGAGGTCGATCTGGGCGCCGCGTTGCCCGTCGAATGTCGGGTACGGGTGCTTCGTCACGGCGGCGGCGTCGACGAGGAAGAGCCCGGTGCCCCCGTCGGGCAGTGCGGCGCTGACCACCAGCGTGTCGGCGCAATCACCCGCCAGGACGGGGTTTTTGGTTCCGCTCAGGGTCCAGGAATCACCCTGTCGTGCCGCGCGGGTCGCGACGGCCGCGGCCGGTCCGCGGTGGCCGGGCTCCAGGTGGGCGAACGCGAGCAGCGTGCCGCCGGCCGCGACGTCGTCGAGCAGTTGCCGCTGCGCGTCGTCGCCCAGCTGGGCGATCAGTGCGCCCGGCGCCAGGGCGCCGTGCAGCACGGGTTCGGGTGCCAGCCGGCGCCCGAACTCGGTGAGCACCACCGCGATCTCGTTCTGCCCCGACTCGTCCGGGTCGAAGCCGAGGCCGAGGATCCCGGTGTCGGCCAGCTGACTCCAGACGTCACGGCTCCACCCCAGGTCGCTGGCGATGACCTTGTTGCGGCTCTCGGTGTCGTAGGTGCGTGACAACAGCTCGCGAGTGGTGTCGCGGAGCAGGACTTGCTCGTCGCTCAGCTGAAAGTCCATGGCTGCCTCACGCTCCTTGAATCACACATCGAGAATGACATTACAAACCGAGAATGGTGGACGAGATGATGTTGCGCTGCACCTCGTTGCTGCCGCCGTAGATAGACGTCTTGCGGTAGTTCAGGTAGTGCGGTGCAGACGACTGTGCCCAGGTGGGCGACGCGATGTCGGCACCGTTGGCCGGCAGCGCGTCGGGGCCGGCCACCTCGACCATCAGCTCGGTCGCCAACTGCTGCAGCTGGCTGCCGCGCAGCTTCAGCACCGACGACGCCGGGTTGGGTTCACCGTCCGCGGAGTCGGACACGACCCGCGACTGCGTGAGGTCGAGTGCCAGCAGCTCGTTTTCGGCCTCGGCCAGCCGCGCCGCGAACAGCGGGTCGTCGAGCAGCCCCGTCGCGTGCGCACGTTTTTTGACTTCCGCAAGACGCACCTTGGTGCGGCCCACGCCGGCGATTCCGGTGCGCTCGTTACTGAGCAGGAATTTTGCGTATGACCAACCCTGATTTTCCTGTCCGACAAGCTGATTGGCGGGAACTCGGACGTCGGAGAAGAACACCTCGTTGACCTCGTGGCCGCCGTCGATCGTCTTGATCGGTCGCAGGGTGATGCCCGGGGTCGCCATGTCGAAGAGTAGGAACGAGATTCCGGCCTGCCGCTTGGGCGCCTGTGGGTCCGTGCGCACCAGGCAGAAAATCCAGTCCGCGTACTGGCCCAGCGTTGTCCAGGTCTTCTGTCCGTTGACGACGTAGCTGTCGCCGTCGCGCACCGCGGTGGTGCGCAGCGAGGCGAGGTCGGAACCGGCTTCCGGTTCGGAGAAACCCTGGCACCACCAGATGTCGAGGTTGGCCGTCGGCGGCAGGAAGCGTTCCTTGATCTCCTGGGAGCCGAATTCGGCGATCACCGGGCCGACCATCGTTGTGTTGAAGTTCAGCGGCTCGGGCACGCACGCCACTTGCATTTCGTCAGCCCATATCTGGAGCTGGGTGGCCGACCAATCCTTACCGCCCCACTCGACCGGCCAGTTGGGTACGGCCAGTCCGTGGTCGTTGAGGATCCTGTGGCTGGTGACGATCTGGTCTTTCGACAGGGATCGGGCCTGGCGCACCAGGTCGCGCAGCTCTTCGGGAATCTGGGTGGTGTAGAAGGTGCGAAGGTCGTCGCGGAACGCGACCTCCTCCGGGGTCAGCGCCAACTGCATGCCAGCCTCCTGCCGTCTGTGGCGAACGTGATCGCCACCATCATCTTGACCCATCGCCTCCGGCGCCTGCGCACAGCCTCGACTTCGTTCACAGGCGGCGGCCGCAGAGCCGCCCGCCGCCGCCGCCATGGGGGTCGGTCGCTTTACGTTCGGCGCATGCGATCAGAACTTCCCGCCGGGCGCCTGCGTCGCCGGCTCGGCGCGGGCCCGCACGGCGATTCCCCGCCGGACGGCGCTGCTCGAGACGGCGCTGCTCGAGACGGCGCTGCTCGAGACGGCGCGGACGACAGATCGTCCGATGAGGACCGGGACGTGCTGCTGCCCCGGTGGCTCCCAGACACTCTCGACGGCCAGGGCTGGGCGGCCAGGGTGCGCGCCGACCCGGGCCGCGCCGGTGCGATCGCGATGGCGATCGTGGCCGCCCTGGCCGTGCTGGTCACCGTCTTCACCGTGCTGCGCGACCGGCCGGCGCCGGTGATGTCGGCCAAGCTTCCGCCCGTGGAAAGAGTCGGGGACAGGCCGGGGGACAGGCCGGGCGACAGGCTGGGCGACAGGCCGGGGGACGGGCCGGGGGACAGGGCCTCCACGTCGAGCCCCCTGCCGTCCACAACCCCCGCCGCCGCCGGGCCAGAACATCTGGTGGTCAGCGTTGTGGGTTTGGTGCACAACCCGGGCCTGATCACCCTGGCCCCCGGAGCACGCGTCGCCGACGCGCTGGCGGCCGCCGGCGGGGTCGTCAACGGCGCGGACACCATCGGGCTGAATATGGCGCGGCCCCTGGGCGACGGCGAGCAGATCGTCGTCGGGCTCGCGCCGCTCCCGGGGCAGCCCACGCCGATCCGGAGCTCGGTGGCTGCCGGCTCGCCGCCGACGTCACGGACACCGTCACGGACACCGGCACCGGGTCGCGGGTCGGAGAAACCGAAGGCCGGTGAGGTCCTCGACCTCAACACCGCGACCGTGGACCAGCTGGACGCGCTGCCCGGGGTGGGGCCGGTCACCGCCGCCGCCATCGTGGCCTGGCGGCACGCCAACGGTAAATTCACCCGCGTCGACCAACTCGCTGATGTCGACGGCATCGGTCCCTCGCGGCTGGAAAAGTTGCGTCCGCTGGTCCGTGTCTGAACCAGATGCATCGCCGGCGTCGGCCAGACTTGATGCGCGGCTGGTGCCGGCGGCCCTGACCTGCTGGCTAGTGACCGCCGCCGGGATCTGGTGGCCGGTCGGCCGGATCCTGGCGGGGTGCTTCGCCGGGCTGGTCGCCGGTGTGCTGGCGCTGCGCGCGGTGCGCCATGGCCGGGGGCGGCTCCGCAGGGTCGGCGCGGGGTTGGTGGCGGTCGGTGTCGTGGGCGCCGGCTTCGGGTTCGCGGTCGCCCTGCGCGTCGACGCGGTCGCCCGCCACCCCGTCACCGCCGCGTTCGGGACGACGGCCCCGGTGACGGTCACCCCCACCGAGAGCCCGGTATCGATCGGCCCGGGAGGTCACGGCCGGCTGATGTTCCGCGCCAATCTGGCGCGCGTCCGCGACGAGTCGATCTCAGGCCGGGTCGTCGTTTTCGCGCGGGCCGCGGAGTTCGGCTCCTCGGACGACGTCGTGATGGTGGGCCAGCCGATGCGGTTCACCGCGCGCATCAGTCGCCCGACACGCCGCGACCTGACTGTCGCGGTGCTCACCGCGAACGGTCGCCCGACCGTGGGCGCCGCGGGCGCGGTGCAGCGGGCCGCCCACCGGGTGCGCGGACGTTTCGCCGCTGCTGCCCGCGACACGCTGCCCGCCGAGCAAGCCGCGATGCTTCCCGCCCTGGTGCTCGGCGACACGTCGGCGGTAAGCGCTGAGATCGGGGCCGAGTTCCGCACGGCGGGCCTGACGCACCTGATGGCGGTGTCGGGCGCCAACGTCACGATCGTGTGCGTTGCGGTGCTGTTCTGCGCCAGGATGATCGGTCCCCGGGCCGCGGTGGTGCTCGCCGCGGCCGCGCTGGCGGCGTTCGTCGTCGTCGTGCAGCCGACGGCGAGCGTGCTGCGGGCCGCCGTGATGGGCGCGATCGCGTTGGCCGGCATGCTGACGTCGCGGCGGCGGCAAGCCATGCCGGCGCTGTCGGCGACGGTGCTGATCGTGCTGGGCGTCGCCCCCCACCTAGCCGTCGACGTGGGATTCGCGCTGTCGGTCCTGGCGACGGGCGCACTGGTGGTGATCGCCCCGGCCTGGGCGCGATGGCTGGTCGACAGGGGCTGCCCGACTCCGCTGGCCCAGGGTTTGGCGGTCGCCTGCGCCGCGCATGTGGTGACCGCGCCGCTGGTCGCCGGCATCTCTGGGCGACTCAGCCTCGTCGCGGTCGGCGCCAACCTGGCGGCTGCGCCGGCGATCGCGCCGATCACGGTGCTCGGCAGCGTCGCCGCCGCGCTCTGCCCGCTCTGGCCGGCCGGCGCGCAGCTGTTGGTCCGATTCACCGGGCCCGAATTGTGGTGGGTGTTGAGCGTGGCCAGGTCGGCCGCCGCCCTCCCCGCGGCGACCGTGCCCGTCCCGGCCGGTGTGGCCGGCGTCCTGGTGGTCGCCGCGGGCGCGGCGGCGGTGGTGCTGCTGGGGCGTTTCCGCTGGTGTCGTCTCGCCGTGCTGGCGGGCCTGGGACTGTGCGCGGCCGCCTGGGCGATCACCGAGGTCGGCTCGTCGCCCTAGCGCTACTCGTCACCCCGACGTGACACCATCGTGGGGTGAGCGAGGATTCGCCGTTGCACCTGATCCTGGGTGATGAGGAGCTGTTGGTCGAACGCGCCGTGGCCGGCGTGCTGCGGTCGGTGCGGCAGCGGGCCGCGAACAACGCGGACATCCCGGTCAACCGGATGCGGGCCGGTGACGTCGACACCTACGAGCTCGCTGAATTGCTGAGCCCGTCGCTATTCGCCGATGAGCGCATCATCGTGCTGGACGCCGCGGCCGAGGCGGGCAAGGAGGCGGCCGCCATCATCGCGTCGGCCGCCGCCGACCTCCCACCGGGCACGCTGTTGGTGGTGATCCACTCGGGCGGTGGGCGGGCCAAGGCACTGGCCGCCGAATTGCAGTCGCTCAGCGCCGTCGTGCATCCGTGCGCGAAGATCATGAAGGCCGGCGACCGAGTCGACTTCGTCCGCACGGAGTTCCGCGCGCTGCGCGCCAAGGTCGACGAAGACACCGTGACCGCTCTGCTCGACGCCGTGGGCTCCGACGTGCGCGAGCTGGCCGCTGCCTGTTCCCAACTTGTCGCCGACACCGGCGGCGCCGTCGACGCCCCTGCGGTGCGCCGCTATCACAGCGGCAGGGCCGAGGTGAAAGGCTTCGACATCGCGGACAAGGCGGTGACGGGCGACATCGAAGGCGCCGCCGAGGCGCTGCGATGGGCGATGATGCGGGGCGAGCCGCTGGTGGTCCTGGCCGACGCGCTGGCCGAAGCCGTCCACACGATCGCCCGGGTCGCCCCCCTCTCGGGTGATCCCTACCGGCTGGCGTCGCAACTGGGCATGCCGCCCTGGCGGGTTCAGAAAGCACAAAAACAGGCGCGCCGATGGTCCCGCGACACGGTGGCTACGGCGGTGATCGAGGTGGCGGCGCTCAATGCCAACGTCAAGGGGGCGGTCGTCGACGCCGGATACGCCATGGAATCAGCGGTCAGGCGGGTTGCGGAACTGGCCGCCAACCGCGGTCGCTGAGGCGGCCGGGCGACTCAGAGCTTGTTGAGCGCGCGCGCCAGGGCGGACTTCTTGTTGGCCGCCTGGTTCTTGTGGATCACGCCTTTGGTGGCTGCCTTGTCGAGCTTGCGGGTGGTCTCCAGCAGCAGTTCCGCGGCCTTGTCCTTCTCGCCGGCCTGGGCGGCCTCGCGGAACGCGCGCACGGAGGTGCGCACCGACGACTTCACCGACTTGTTGCGCAGGCGGGCAAGCTCGTTGGTGCGAATGCGCTTCTGCTGCGACTTGATGTTGGCCACGCGTACAGTTCCCTCTTCGGCTCGATGGTTGCTTGGGCTCCCCGACGCCCAGCAGTGATTTCCCAGGGTATCAGCCGGTCAGACTTCTCCCCAAATGACGGTCGTGCCGGTCAGGGCCTCGCGTGGACCTCAACGCGGTGCAGGTCGTCGCCGAGTTCGATCCGTCCGCCGAACTCGGCGGCGGCCAGCGCGCGCCACTGGTCCTCCTGGCCGGGGACCAACGGCGGCACATAGTGCGTCATCACCAGGGTGCCCACGCCCGCGCGGGCCGCGGTCGCCGCCGCCTGCTGCACCGACGAGTGGTAATCGCAGATTTCCCTGACCCGCTGTTGAGGAACGTTGTCGAGGATGTCCTTGCGGATCACGGTGTGCACCAATGCGTCGGCGCCACGCGCCAGCCCATCGAGGGTGTCGCAGGGCACGGTGTCTCCGGCCAGCACCACCGACTCCGACCCGGATTCGATGCGGAAGCCGATGGTGGGCGCCACCGGCCGGTGATCTGTCGGGGCCACCCGGATCGTGACGCCGTCGCGGTCCCACACCACACCGTCGGTGTGCTCGAAGACCTCGACCGCCGGCGGCCCGGTCAGGTCGGCGTGATGGGCGAGCCGGTAGCCGATGTCGTGGCGGAACGCCGCCAGCGTCGCCTCGACCGTCTCCGCGGTGCCCGGCGGCCCGATGATCGGCAGTGGCGCCGGGTCGGGCGTGAAGGTGCTGATCCAGCGTGTGATGAGCAGGTCGCCGAGGTCGCCGATGTGGTCGCTGTGCAGGTGGGTGAGCAGCAGGGCCGACAGGCCGGCGGCGCTGACGCCGACCGCCGCCGCGCGCTGGAGCACCCCGCGCCCGCAGTCGATCAGGAACGTCTGCCCGTTCGCGCGGACAAGGGTTGACGGCCCGGCGCGGTTCGGGTCTGGCACGGGGCTTCCGGTTCCGAGCAGGGTGATGTCGATCATGGCCCCCATCCTGCCCGTCGTATTCGCGCACGGGGGCTTTCCCGGCGCGCGAGATCGCCGTAGGCTGATGTGAACCCCGTCACAATTTCAGGGAGGCCCCGATGCGGATCGTGGATGTTTTACGGAACAAGGGTGCGGCGGTGGTGACCGTCAACGCCGACGCGACTGTCGGGGACCTGCTGGCCGGGCTCGCTGAGCAGAACATCGGTGCCATGGTGGTGATGGGCTCCGAGGGCGTCGTCGGAATCGTGTCGGAGCGCGATGTCGTGCGTCAACTGCACGCGCACGGCGCCGGCGTGCTGTCCCGGCCGGTGTCGAAAATTATGGCCACTGAGCTGGCCACCTGCACCAAGTCCGACAGCGTCGACACCGTCAGCATGTTGATGACCGAAAAACGGGTGCGCCACGTGCCGGTGCTCGACGGGAAGAACCTCGTGGGCATCGTCAGCATCGGTGACGTCGTCAAGATCCGGATGCAGGAACTCGAGGCCGAGCAGCGGCAGCTGCACTCCTACATCATGCAGGGTTAGCAGCCCGGCGCTCGTTGGCAGCTCAGCGCCAGGCGTACTCGGCGCGCAACCGGGCGGCCACCAGGTCGAACAACTCGCGTTCGAGGACCGCGCCCTCTCGGCGAATACTCTCCTCGGGCACGTCGAGCACCCGGTCGAGCCGCACCCAGCGTTCCCTGCCCTCGTAGTCCCAGCCGCCCGAGCCGATACCGACCCAGTGCGGGTCCGCGGCGTGGGGTTGCTGGCTGGACACCATCAACCCGAACAGGACGCGGCGGTCACGACCCACGACGAGCACCGGATGGTCCTGCCCGCGGGTGGGGTCGTCGTCGTAGACCACCCACGTCCACACGATCTCCCCCGGATCGGCGCGGCCGTCGAGATCGGGTGCGTAGAACAGCGCGCGGGCGCGGTGCGCAGTGGGCGAGCTGACCCTGGTCACCGGCCGGCCCGCGGTGACCGCGGCGGGTGGTGGCGGCGCTGCCGCGGCAAGGACGCTCGCGGTGATCTTGACGGCTTGCTGGATCTCCCGCAGGACCGACTGCGAGCCCCCCAGGTGCCGGACCAGCCGCGGCGGCCCGGTGACAACCAGGTTCTCGGCGAGCCGCCACAACGTCTCCCACTGCGATTTTCGCGCGGACGCCATACTCGCAGCATAGACGCGAGCGGCACTGCGCCCAGATACCCTGAACATGCCCGCGCGCATCGCCAGACCAGGAGATTCCCATCAGCAATTTCGCCGACAAGACCTTCACCGCGCCGGCGCAGATTCGGAATTTCTGCATCATCGCCCACATCGACCACGGCAAGTCCACACTGGCCGACCGGATGCTTCAGCTCACCGGCGTCGTCGACGAGCGGTCGATGCGCGCCCAGTACCTCGACCGGATGGACATCGAACGGGAGCGCGGCATCACCATCAAGGCGCAGAACGTGCGGCTGCCGTGGCGCGTGGGAGGCATCGATGGGGGCACCGACGGAGGCACCAACGGGGGCACCAACGGAGGCTCCGACTACGTACTGCACCTGATCGACACCCCCGGGCATGTGGACTTCACCTACGAGGTATCCCGCGCCCTGGAGGCCTGTGAGGGCGCGGTGCTCCTGGTCGACGCCGCGCAGGGGATCGAGGCGCAGACCTTGGCCAACCTGTACCTGGCGCTGGATCGCGATCTGACCATCATCCCGGTGCTCAACAAGATCGACCTGCCCGCCGCCGATCCCGACCGCTACGCGGGGGAGATCGCCCACATCATCGGCTGCGAGCCGCACGACGTGCTGCGGGTCTCCGGCAAGACCGGCGAGGGCGTGGCCCGCCTGCTCGACGAGGTGGTCCTCCGGGTGCCGTCGCCGCAGGGCGACCCCGACGCGCCGCTGCGCGCGATGATCTTCGACTCCGTGTACGACATCTACCGCGGCGTGGTCACCTACGTTCGGGTGGTGGACGGCCGGATATCCCCGCGCGAACGCATCGCAATGATGTCGACCGCCGCCACCCACGAACTGCTCGAGGTCGGCATCGTCTCACCCGAGCCCAAACCCAGCGACGGCCTGGGTGTGGGGGAGGTGGGCTACCTCATCACCGGGGTCAAGGACGTCCGCCAGTCCAAGGTCGGCGACACGGTGACGACGGCCCGCAACGGCGCCACGGTAGCGCTGACGGGCTATCGCGAGCCCAAGCCGATGGTGTACTCGGGCCTGTATCCCGTGGACGGGTCCGACTATCCGGATATGCGCGACGCCCTGGACAAGCTGCAGCTCAACGATGCCGCGTTGACCTACGAGCCGGAGACCTCGGTGGCGCTCGGCTTCGGCTTCCGGTGCGGGTTCCTGGGGCTGCTGCACATGGAGATCACCCGCGAGCGCCTGGAGCGTGAGTTCGACCTGGACCTGATCTCGACCTCGCCGAACGTGGTGTACCGGGTGATCCTGGAGGGCGGCAGCGACCTGTGGGTGACCAATCCGTCGGACTGGCCGCAGGGCAAGGTCGGCGCCGTCTATGAGCCCATGGTGAAAACGACGGTCATCGCGCCCAGTGAATTCATCGGCACCATCATGGAGTTGTGTCAGTCGCGCCGCGGTGAACTGGGGGGCATGGACTACCTGTCACCCGAGCGGGTGGAACTGCGCTACACCATGCCGCTCGGGGAGATCATCTTCGACTTCTTCGACTCGCTGAAGTCGCGGACCCGCGGCTACGCCAGTCTCGACTACGAGGAGGCCGGCGAGCAGGAGGCCGACCTGGTGAAGGTCGACATCTTGCTGCAGGGCGAGGCGGTTGACGCGTTCAGTGCGATCGTGCACAAGGATTCGGCGTTCGCCTACGGAAACAAGATGACCACCAAGCTCAAGGAACTCATCCCGCGCCAGCAGTTCGAGGTCCCGATTCAGGCGGCCATCGGGTCGAAAATCATTGCCCGCGAAAATATCCGGGCAATTCGCAAGGATGTCCTCTCGAAGTGTTACGGCGGTGACATCACCCGCAAACGCAAACTTCTGGAGAAACAGAAGGAAGGCAAGAAGAGAATGAAAACGATTGGTCGCGTGGAGGTTCCACAGGAGGCGTTCGTCGCCGCGCTGTCCACGGACTCTCCTAAGGACTCCGCCAGGGACTCCGCCAGGGACTCCGCCAAGGCCAAGGGCAAAGGGTAGCCGTGCGGATACGTGGAACGGTGTCGGCGCTGACGGTGGTGGCCGCCCTGGTGGTGGGTTGCGGTGGGGTCGTCGACGGCACGGCGAAGCCGGCGCCGAACCTCAAGCCGCGACCGCTCGCCGGCGCGGCCGTCAAGCAGGTGCTTCTCGACGATGCCGCGCTGTCGCGGATGCTCGGGCAGCCCTTTGTCGCGCGCAAGCCAGCCGAGTTCGGTGGTCCCGACAAGCTCGATCAGCGAGACGCGGCGTCGTCGCCGGCCGGGTGCCTGGGCGTGACGTCGATGCTGCACAAGAGTGTGTACCAGTCGGCTGAGGCTGCCCAGACCGCGCAGCTCAAGGATGTGGCGTCGGAGGTGTGGTGGAACAACGGCGAGCCGGCGCAGGTGATCACGGTGATGGAGGGCGTGGTCACCTTTGCCTCGCCCGAGCAGGCCCAAGCGCTGTTCGCGCAATTTTCTGAGCAGTGGCAGAAATGCGACGGAGTGACGACGACGGAACACGCCGGGCCGATCAGCACGACGAACGTCATCAGCGGCGTCCTAGTCGCCGGGCCCGCCGATTCCGCCGGTGCCTCGGGTTCCGGGGGCTCCGTCGTCACGGCAACCAACACCGCGACATCGGTGTTGCCCAACATGCCGGCCCTGGAGCCCACGCCTCAGGGGCGGGCGCTGGGCGTTCGATTGAACTGCATCGTCGAGGTCGCAGTGGTGTTCTTCGGCGGACGGCGCCCCTCCGACCCGGGGTCGGCCACCCTCGAGACGAGCGCCACCGACGTCGCGCACGCCATGATGGACAAAATCTCGGCCCTGGGCTGACGGCGCGCATCCCACGTGCTTTTCCCTCACCGTGACGTTTATTCTCAGAGCGCGATGAATTGGTTCCTCAACTGGTGGGATGGCAACGAGCTGTGGCTTTCGGGCCTCCCCTTCATCCTGCAGGCCATGCTCGTGATGCCCGTGGTCCTGGCGATGGCCTACGCCACGGCGGCGGTGTTGGACGGCGCGCTCGGCAGGGGTATCGCGCTCATGCGCCGCACCCGCGGCGCCGATGGTAAGCCGGGGTAACGCCGATGCCGCGGTCGCACGTGACGCTGGTCCTCGTCACGCTGGTGGTAGTGGTGATCGTCACCTGGTTGCTGACGCACTGATTCACCCCGGCAACCCGTCCCGCACCGAAAGGCTCTTCATGCTCAACATCGGCGGCGTCGCGTGCCGGCGGCTCGCACGGTGCGCGGTGCCCCTCGCGCTGGTCACCGGTGTCGTCGCCGCCTGTCACGGCGGTCCCAGCGACGTCGTCGGCGGCGGCGGACCGGCCGACGCGCGCACCAGCATCACCCTTGTTGCCTACTCGGTCCCCGAACCCGGCTGGAGCAAGGTAATTCCGGCGTTCAACGCTTCCGCCGAGGGCAAGGGCGTCCAGGTGGTCACCTCGTACGGGGCCTCCGGCGACCAATCCCGCGGTGTCGCCGACGGCAAGCCCGCCGACGTCGTGAATTTCTCCGTCGAGCCCGACATCGCCCGATTGGTCAAGGCCGGAAAAGTGTCGAAAGACTGGAACACCGACGCCACCAAGGGAATCCCGTTCGGGTCGGTGGTGACGTTCGTGGTGCGCAAGGGCAATCCGAAGAATATCCGGGACTGGGACGACCTGCTGAGGCCCGGTGTCGAGGTCATCACCCCAAGCCCACTGAGTTCCGGGTCGGCGAAATGGAACTTGCTCGCTCCCTACGCAGCCAAGAGCCAGGGCGGCAGAAATAACCAGGCCGGCGTGGACTTTGTCGGCGCGCTGGTGCGAGACCACGTCACACTGCGGCCCGGATCGGGACGGGAAGCCACCGACGTCTTCCTCCAGGGCAGCGGGGACGTGCTGGTCAGCTACGAGAACGAAGCCATCGCCATCGAGCGGGCGGGCAAGCCTGTCGACCACGTCAACCCGCCCCAGACCTTCAAGATCGAAAACCCCATGGCGGTGGTGACCACCAGCACGCATCTTCAATCTGCGGTCGCCTTCAAGAACTTCCAGTACACCGCTGCGGCGCAAACGATGTGGGCGCAGGCGGGATTCCGGCCGGTTGACCCGGCGGTCGCCGCCGATTTCCGAGACCGGTTCCCGGCGCCGGTGAAACTGTGGACGATCGCCGATCTCGGCGGGTGGGCTACCGTCGACCCACAGCTGTTCGACAAGAACACCGGCTCCATCACCGCGATCTACACGCGGGCCACCGGATGACGGCTGCACCGCGGGTCGGGGCGGCGGTGGTGTGGCTGTCGGTGATCGTGCTGCTTCCCCTGGCCGCCATCGCCTGGCAGGCCGCGGGTGGCGGCCCGCAGGCCTTCTGGCTTGCCGTGACGTCGCACGCCGCGCTGGCGTCATTCCGGGTGACGCTGACGATTGCGGCCGGGGTCACGCTGGTCAACGTTGTGTTCGGCCTGTTGGTCGCCTGGGTGCTGGTGCGCGACGACTTCGCTGGGAAACGGCTGGTCGATGCGATTATCGACCTGCCGTTCGCGCTGCCCACCATCGTCGCCAGCCTGGTGATGCTCGCCCTGTACGGCAACCACAGCCCGGTAGGTCTGCACCTGCAGCACACCGCGTGGGGCGTGGCGGTGGCGCTCGCCTTCGTCACCCTGCCCTTTGTGGTGCGCGCGGTTCAGCCGGTGCTGCTGGAGATCGACCGGGAGACCGAGGAGGCGGCGGCCTCGCTGGGTGCCAGCGGGCCCAAGGTCTTCACCACCGTGGTGCTGCCGTCGCTGCTGCCGTCGTTGTTGACCGGTGCGGGGCTGGCGTTCTCGCGGGCGGTCGGTGAGTTCGGTTCGGTGGTTCTGATCGGCGGCGCCGTGCCCGGCAAGACCGAGGTGTCGTCGCAATGGATACGAACCCTGATTGAGAACGACGATCGCACCGGGGCTGCCGCGATCTCGATTGTGCTGCTGGCGATCTCCTTCCTGGTCCTGCTGATCCTGCGGTTGGTCGGCGGCCGCGTAGTACGACGCGAAGAGAGTGCCTCGTGACGACGTCGCCGTGGCTCCGCTACCTGACTCGATTTTTGGCGCTCGCGTATGTCTTCGCGCTGCTCGTGGTGCCGTTGGCGCTGATCCTCATGCGCACCCTGCGGCCCGGGTTGGGTCAGTTCTGGGCCTGGATCAGCACGCCGGCGGCGATATCGGCGTTGAACGTGTCATTGCTGGTGGTGGCCATCGTGGTCCCGCTCAACGTGATCTTTGGTATCCCCACCGCATTGGCGTTGGTGCGCAACAGGTTCCGCGGCAAGGGAGTCTTGCAGGCCGTCATCGATCTGCCGTTCGCCGTGTCGCCCGTGGTGGTGGGGGTGGCCCTGATTCTGCTGTGGGGATCGGCCGGTGCGCTGGGGTTTGTCGAAACGGACCTCGGCTTCAAGATCATCTTCGGGCTGCCCGGAATCGTGTTGGCCAGCATCTTCGTCACCCTGCCGTTCGTGGTGCGCGAGGTCGAACCTGTGCTGCGCGAACTGGGCACCGACCAGGAGGAGGCGGCGGCCACACTCGGTTCAACGCGGTGGCAGACGTTGTGGCGGATCACGCTGCCGTCGATCAGATGGGGCCTGACCTACGGGATCGTGCTCACCGTCGCGCGCACCCTCGGAGAATACGGTGCGGTCCTCATGGTCTCCTCCAACCTCCCGGGTACGTCGCAGACGCTGACATTGCTGGTTTCCGACCGCTACAACCGCGGGGCCGAGTACGGCGCCTACGCGCTGTCGACGCTGCTGATGGGAATCTCCGTGGTGGTCCTGATACTCCAAGTGATTCTGGATGCCCGCCGGGCACGCGCGGCCAGGCAGGCCTGACAGGAAGACTGACACATGACCGACAGCGCAACCGCACCCGTCGATCCCGCCATCGTCGTGCGCGACGTATACAAACGGTACGGCGACTTCGTCGCGCTCGACCACGTGGACTTCGCGGTACCCGCCGGTTCGCTGACGGCGTTGCTGGGTCCCAGCGGCTCGGGCAAGTCGACCCTGCTGCGCACTATTGCCGGCCTGGATCAACCCGACAGCGGACACGTCACCATTAACGGAGAGGATGTGACGCGGGTGCCGCCGCAGGGGCGCGGGATCGGGTTCGTATTCCAGCACTACGCGGCGTTCAAGCATCTGACCGTGCGGGACAACGTGGCCTACGGGCTGACGATCCGCAAACGGCCGAAGGCCGAGGTCAAGGCCAAGGTGGACGACCTGCTGGAAGTTGTGGGGCTCAGCGGTTTTCAGACGCGCTACCCCAACCAGCTCTCCGGTGGCCAGCGGCAGCGCATGGCGTTGGCGCGGGCGCTGGCCGTGGACCCGCAGGTGCTGCTGCTCGACGAGCCGTTCGGCGCCCTGGACGCCAAGGTGCGCGAGGACCTCCGGACGTGGTTGCGGCGCCTGCACGACGAAGTGCACGTCACCACGGTGCTGGTCACCCACGACCAGGCCGAGGCACTCGACGTCGCCGATCGCATCGCCGTGCTCAATCACGGCCGCATCGAGCAGATCGGTTCTCCGCCGGAGGTGTACGACGCCCCCGCGAATGCATTCGTCATGTCGTTTCTAGGTGCGGTGTCCAGGCTCGATGGGAACCTCGTACGACCGCACGACATCCGGGTTGGCCGGACGCCGGAAATGGCGGTCGCGGCGACCGACGGGACGCAGGAGTCGGCCGGCGTCGTGCGCGCGATTGTCGATCGGGTGGTGGTGCTGGGCTTCGAGGTGCGTGTGGAGTTGACCAATACGGCCACGAATGGCACGTTCACCGCGCAGATCACCCGCGGCGACGCCGAGGCGCTGGCTCTGCGCGAGGGTGACACCGTCTACGCGCGGGCCACCCGGGTGCCGCCGATCCCCAGCGCCGTCGGGACGCCCGATGGCGAGGGAGCCGGCGAACCCGGCGGACCCGGCGAAGAACGGACGCCGCCGCCGGCGTGACTAGGGTTCGCCGGCGTCGCCGGGTTCGCCGGGTTTGTCGGGGTCTCTGGGGTCGGCGTCTTGGCCGGTGAGGATTTTTTCGGGGTGGTGGTGGTTGTTGGTGCGGGG